>NZ_DATMLH010000140.1:0-48817 GCF_035570115.1 Mycobacterium sp. | reverse complement strand
CCCCGGGTTCCGGGCGTCAGAAGATCCTGGGTGTAGCAACTGGCCGAGGCCACCGAAACCGGAATTCCGGCGAAGGTGGCCGTGGTGGAGTAGTGCAGGTGCCCGGCGAGGATGCTGCGCACATCGGTGCCGCGCAGGACTCGTGCCAGTGGTGTTTGGTCGCGCAGCTCCACCAGCGCGGCCAGATCCTGCACGCTGGGAATCGGCGGATGGTGCATCGCAAGGATGGTGCCGAAAGGTGCGGGTTCGGCCAGTTGCGTGGCGAGCCACTGCAACTGCTCGGGCGCGATCTCGCCGTGGTGATGGCCCGGAACGGAAGTGTCCAAGACGATTACACGTAAACCGGCGACCTGGTAGACCCGGTCCATCGGCGCCATCGTCGGGGCCTCGCGCAACAGGTGTTCGCGCAACGCCGCTCGGTCGTCGTGATTACCCATCACCCAAATGGCCTCAGCGCCAAGGCGATCGGCCAATGGTTCGACCAGGTTGCGCAGCTTGCGATAGGCGTCGGGTTGACCGGTGTCGGCGAGGTCGCCGGTGAAGATCAACGCATCGGGTCGTGTCTGGGAAGCCTCGAGCCGCTCAATCAGCTCGGATAATCGGCCCTCCGCGTCGACGTCGCCGTACAGGTCGCCGTCGCCGGCTATGAGATGGGTGTCGCTGATGTGCGCGATGACGTGGTCCGGCCGCGGGTGCTCCGCGACCCTGGCTCTGTCCACAGGACTGGAGAAGCCTTTCTGACGACTGTGCTCGCGGAAAGGAGCAACCCCATCTTAGCGGAGTAGCCGGGGTGCACCCGCGGACCACGCCACCCAGACGGTGACGTTTGGGCCACTCGCGGCGGGGGTTCCGCACCAGTTGCCCATACAACCAGTACGCTCGAATTGTGCAGCGGCGGATTATGGGCATCGAGACCGAATTCGGTGTCACCTGCACATTCCACGGTCATCGACGGCTGTCGCCGGATGAGGTCGCCCGTTACCTGTTCCGTCGGGTGGTCTCCTGGGGGCGCAGCTCCAACGTTTTCCTGCGCAACGGCGCACGGCTGTACCTCGACGTGGGCAGCCATCCGGAATACGCGACCGCCGAATGCGACAGCCTGGTGCAGCTGGTCACCCACGACCGTGCCGGCGAGCGGGTGCTGGAAGACCTCCTCGTCGACGCCGAGCAGCGGCTCGCCGACGAAGGCATCGGCGGCGACATCTATCTGTTCAAGAACAACACCGATTCGGCCGGCAACTCATACGGCTGCCATGAGAACTACCTGATCGTGCGGGCGGGCGAGTTCTCCCGCATCTCCGATGTGCTGCTGCCGTTCCTGGTCACCCGCCAGCTCATCTGCGGCGCAGGCAAGGTGCTGCAGACCCCGAAGGCCGCCACGTTCTGCCTGTCGCAACGCGCCGAGCACATCTGGGAGGGCGTCTCGTCGGCCACCACCCGTAGCCGGCCGATCATCAACACCCGCGACGAGCCACATGCAGACGCCGAGAAGTACCGGCGCCTACACGTCATCGTCGGCGACTCCAACATGTGCGAGACCACCACCATGCTCAAAGTCGGCACCGCCGCGCTAGTGCTGGAAATGATCGAAGCGGGCGTGGCGTTCCGCGACTTCTCGCTGGACAACCCCATCCGGGCCATCCGTGAAGTCAGCCACGACGGCACCGGCCGACGGCCGGTGCGCCTGGCCGGCGGCCGTCAGGCCAGCGCCCTGGACATCCAGCGGGAGTACTACGCGCGCGCCGTCGAGCATCTGCAGACCCGCGAAGCCAACGCGCAGATCGAGCAGGTCGTCGACCTGTGGGGTCGCCAGCTCGACGCCGTGGAAAGCCAGGACTTCGCCAAGGTCGACACCGAAATCGACTGGGTGATCAAGCGCAAGCTGTTCCAGCGCTACCAGGACCGCTACGACATGGAGTTGTCCGACCCGAAGATTGCCCAGCTGGATCTCGCCTACCACGACATCAAGCGCGGCCGCGGCGTCTTCGATCTGCTGCAACGCAAGGGTTTGGCGTCGCGCATCACCACCGATGAAGAAATCGAGGAAGCCGTCGATCGGCCGCCGCAGACCACCCGCGCGCGGCTGCGCGGCGAATTCATCAGCGCAGCCCAGGCTGCCGGCCGGGATTTCACCGTGGACTGGGTGCACCTCAAACTCAACGATCAAGCCCAGCGCACCGTGCTGTGCAAGGACCCGTTCCGATCGGTCGACGAGCGAGTCAAGAGACTGATCGCCAGTATGTAGCCCGACGACGATGCAGCCCGCCCGCAGGGCAGGGTCGGGCAATGAATGTGGTCGGCTTCACCGGTTCAAAGGTCTGGTCGTGACGGCATCTCGGGCCGCATTTGGCCTTCGCGGATGAGCTCAGTGACGGCCTCATCCCAGCGTCTGAGCTGGGCCGGGGTGAAGAACGGTTCGGGGATGTGGCGCTCGATGTGGACCCGAAGGATGACCGCGCCCAGGCGCAGCATGAGCGGATTGAGCGCGACCCAGACAGGGTCAAGATCGGGGTCGACCTGGTTTCGTTCAGTGAGTAGCCGCTCTTGGGCCCTACTGATGCCAACCAGAGCGTCGAAGATCTCCGACCCGATCGAGTCGCCCTCCACTAACGCTCGCCCCAGGTAATCGAAGACTTCGGGCTGTGCAGCCATCGCTGTTGTCAGCCTGCGGCCCATCTCGGCCAGGGGATCTTCTGGCGGCGCGGGCAGCGGGGCCGATTCCACAGCATCACTGATGACCTGAATGACGTAGTTGTCAACGGCGGCAATCAACGCGGCTTTCGTGCCGTAGTAGTGCTGTACCAACCCGATCGAAGTACCCGCGGCCTCGGCGACCGTTCGTAGCGACGTAGCTGCGATGCCATGTGCGGCGAAGCTCTTCAGGGCAGCATCGCGAATCCGCTCCGTGCTCGACGGCTCGGTTCGGGCAGATTGACGCGGGACCAAGAACCGCTTCACGGCTGATTCAGCAATGGAAGCAATTTAGCAGTATTGTGTAACAATATGTACGTATCGGATCACGATATGGTTATATCGGTCGGGCTGGCAACAGCCACGCTGGCCCGATTCGGCCATGCCATCGGTCATCCAGATCGCCATCGGCGCCAAGGCGACGCTGGCGCTCGCTTAGGCGAGCTGTCATGTGCAGTGGCCGCCCTGTCAAACGCGACGAGGGAGGAGTGAACGTGCCCAAGATGGTCGATATGTCTCGCTCGCTGGCAAAGCCGCCTTGCCTCGATGACGCAGACCGCTGGGTCGACGGCGGCGACGACCCGGAACTGAAGGTGTTGTGCCGCGCCTGCCCGCGGCGATGGCTCTGCGCCAAGGAAGCGCTGGAGACCCCTGGCGCCCTGGGCATGTGGTCGGGTGTGAACATCCCCGAACACGGACGTGATCGCGCGTTTGCGATGCGCCAGCTGCGCTCCCTTGCGGCCTACGGCGGGCTGCGGCCGCGACGGTGATCGCGTCGGCGGACTCTCCCCGATCACGGGCACCTGCCGTGGAGTGCTGTGGTCCGTTGACGTTCCCGCGCAACGCGGTGCCCTAATCTCGTAGAGGTGGCGGTTTCCAAAGTCGAGCGCTTGCTGAACCTCGTTATCGCGCTGCTGTCCACGCGCGGCTACATCACCGCCGAGAAAATCCGGGCGAGCGTGGCGGGCTATTCGGATACCGCGAGCGACGAAGCGTTCTCGCGAATGTTCGAGCGGGACAAGAACGAACTGCGCGATCTGGGCATTCCGCTGGAAACCGGCAAGGTGTCGTCGTTCGATCCGGTCGAGGGTTACCGCATCAACCGCGAGGCGTACGCCCTGCCGGCCGTCGAGCTGACCGCCGACGAGGCGGCAGCCGTGGCCGTCGCCACCCAGCTGTGGGAGTCGCCGGAACTCATCACCGCCACCCAGGGTGCGCTGCTCAAGCTGCGTGCCGCCGGCGTCGACGTCGACCCCGACGCGCAGGTCGCGATTGCGTCGCCGGCCGGGACCCTGGGACTACGCGGCTCGGAGGACGTTCTCGGAGCGTTGCTGTCGGCGATCGATTCCGTTCAGGTCGTGCAATTTCCGCACCGGCCATCACGCGCCGAGCCGTACACCGTGCGAACGGTCGAGCCGTGGGGCGTCGTAACTGAGAAGGGCCGCTGGTATCTCGTGGGGCACGACCGCGACCGCGGCGCCACCCGAACGTTCCGGCTGTCCAGGATCGGCGACGAGGTGACTCTGATCGGCTCACAAGGTGCCTTCATGAGGCCCGAGCACGTCGACCTGCGCAAGATCGTGGCCGAGGCGACGGGAGACGCGCCGACGGGCGTGCGGGCTCAGGTCTGGGTCGCCGCCGGGCGGGCCACCGCGCTGCGGCGTGCCGGGACCTCGCTGGGGCCGCGGCAATTGTCCGGCCGCGACGGCGAAGTCATCGAGCTCGACATCGGAACCACTGACCGGCTGGCGCGCGACATCACCGGTTACGCCGCCGACGCCGTCGTGCTGGAACCTGCCACGTTGCGCGACGAGGTGCTGGATCGGTTGCGCGCCCACGCCGGGGAGGAGCGGCGCATATGACGCGCGCCGGCGACGATGCAGAGCGAAGCGATGAGGAGGAGCGGCGCATATGACACCCGTGTCCACGCGGCTGGTGCGGCTGCTCAACATGGTGCCGTACTTCCAGGCCAACCCACGCGTCACCCGTGCGCAGGCCGCCGCTGACCTCGGCGTTTCGGTCAAGCAGCTGGGCGAGGACCTTGACCAGCTGTGGCTGTGCGGCCTGCCCGGTTACGGCCCAGGCGACCTGATCGACTTCGCATTCGAGGGCGACACGGTCGAGGTGACGTTCTCGGCCGGCATGGACACGCCGCTCCAGCTGAGTTCCCCGGAAGCCACCGGCCTGCTGGTGGCCCTGCGAGCGCTGGCGGACATTCCCGGTGTGGTCGATCCGGAGGCCGCACGCAGCGCGATCGCCAAAATCGAAGCAGCGGCCGGGGCCGCTGGACACGGGCCTGACGTCGCCGCGGTGGACGAGCCCGCGCCGGTCGAGAGTCAGGCCGCGGCCGCGGTGCGGTCCGCGGTCGTCGACGGTCGCGCGCTGAGCATCGACTACTACGCGGCCTCGCACGACACGCTGTCCACCCGGATCGTCGACCCGATCCGGATCGTGCTGGTCGGCGACCACAGCTACCTGGAGGCGTGGTCGCGCGACGCCGAAGGGGTGCGGCTGTTCCGGTTCGACCGCATTGTCGACGCGGCCGCGCTCGACGAGCCGTCCGCGCCGCCGGAACCAGCGCTTGCGGCGCCGCCGGACACCTCGCTGTTCGACGCCGATCCATCGCTGCCGTCGGCCACGCTGCGGCTGGCGCCGACGGCGTCGTGGATGTTCGAGTACTACCCGATGCGTCTGCTGCGCGAGCTGCCCGATGGCTATTGCGAGGCGGCAATGACCTACGCCTCGGAGGAGTGGATGGCCCGCCAAGTGCTCGGCCTGGGGTCGGCCGTCCGCGTCCTGGCGCCTGAGTCGCTGGCCAAGCGGGTGCGCGACGCCGCCGCGGCCGCACTGGAGTCGTACCAAGCCGCGGCGCGCTCCGGCTAGTCGCACGGCTGCTGCGGTAGCATCATGGGGACGTCTGGAGGTGACCAAAGTGAACGCTCTTACCCCGGGCCACTTGGCGATTATTGCGGTCGTGTTGACCGTGCTGTTCGGCGCCAAGAGGCTCCCCGATGCGGCACGTTCGCTGGGTAAGTCGCTACGGATCTTCAAGTCTGAGGTTCGTGAGCTGCAGGGCGAAAACAAATCGGAGACGCCTGCCGCGCCGGCCACACCGGTGCAGTCTGAGCGGGTCGAACCGCCTGCTGCTGACGGACGATCGGCCTAGCCTGGCATCGCCGCCGCGGCGCCCGAGCGCCTATTGACTGTGCGCACCACCGGTTTATTCAGGCGGCTAGATCCGCGACTTCGTCGCAGCCGCACCAATCCCGACGGCACCATGTCGCTTGTCGATCATCTGACCGAACTGCGGGCTCGGCTGTTGATCTCGCTGGCGGCCATCGCGGTGACCACGATCTTCGGGTTCATCTGGTATTCGCACTCGGTGTTCGGGCTGGAAAGCCTCGGCGAATGGCTTCGGCATCCCTACTGCTCGCTGCCACCGTCGGCGCGGGCGAATCTCAGCGCCGACGGCCAGTGCCGCCTGCTGGCCACCGCACCCTTCGACCAGTTCATGCTGCGGCTGAAGGTCGGGCTGACCGCCGGGATCGTGCTGGCCTGCCCGATGTGGTTCTACCAACTCTGGGCGTTCATCACGCCGGGCTTGTACAAGAAGGAGCGCCGTTTCGCGGTGGCATTCGTCATCCCGGCGGCGATGCTGTTCGTCACCGGGTCGGTGCTGGCCTATCTGGTGCTGGCCAAAGCGCTGCACTTCCTGTTGACCGTAGGCAGCGACGTGCAGATAACCGCGCTGTCCGGCGACCGGTACTTCGGCTTCTTGATCAACCTGCTGCTGGTCTTCGGCATCAGCTTCGAGTTCCCGCTGCTGATCGTGATGCTCAACTTCGTCGGCGTGCTCAGCTACGTACGGCTACGGTCCTGGCGACGCGGGCTGATATTCGTGATGTTCGTGTTCGCAGCGGTTTTCACGCCGGGTTCTGATCCGTTCTCGATGACGGCCCTGGGACTGGCGCTCACGGTGCTGCTCGAATTGGCCATCCAGATCGCCCGGATACACGACAAGCGGAAAGCCAAACGCGAAGCGCTCACTGCCATCCCCGACGACGAAGCCTCGGTGATCGACCCGCCGTCCGCGGTCGGGGCACCGTCGAGCATCGCCGGACTCCATGACGACGTCACCTGATCCCCCCGCGACGACGCAGAGCGAATTGGCCCGGTTCGCTGCGGACCTCGCGTTCGGACTCGACGGCTTTCAGCAGCAGGCCTGCGCGGCGCTGGAAAGCGGCCACGGTGTTCTGGTGTGCGCGCCAACCGGAGCCGGCAAGACCGTCGTCGGCGAGTTCGCAGTGCATCTGGCACTGGCGGCCGGCGGCAAATGTTTTTACACGACGCCGTTGAAGGCGTTGAGCAACCAGAAGCACACCGATTTCGTCGCCCGTTACGGCAAGGATCAGATCGGATTGCTCACCGGCGACCTGTCAGTCAACGCGAACGCCCCGGTTGTGGTGATGACCACCGAGGTGCTACGCAACATGCTTTACGCTGATTCGCCTGTGCTGCAAGGACTTTCCTATGTCGTGATGGACGAGGTACATTTCCTCGCCGATCGCATGCGTGGTGCGGTGTGGGAGGAGGTCATCCTGCATCTGCCCGATGAGGTGCGCCTGGTCAGCCTGTCGGCAACGGTGAGCAACGCCGAGGAGTTCGGCGGCTGGATCCAGACCGTTCGCGGCGACACGACGGTGGTCGTCGATGACCACCGACCGGTCCCGCTATGGCAGCACATGCTGGTGGGCAAACGCATTTTCGACTTGTTCGACTATGCCGCCAACGGAGCGGGCGACCGGCGGCAGCCGATCGTCGACCCGAATCTCTTGCGCCACATCGCCCATCGCCGCGAGGCTGATCGGCTCTCGGATTGGCGTGGCCCGCGCCGCCAGGCGGGAAGGGGAGGTCCGGGACGCTCGGGCCGGCCGAGTTTCTACCGACCGCCGTCGCGGCCCGACGTGATTCAGCTGCTCGACTCCGAGGGCCTGCTGCCGGCGATCACCTTCGTGTTTTCCCGCGCTGGTTGCGACGCCGCGGTCGCGCAGTGCCTGCGGTCGCCGTTGCGGCTGACCACCGAGGAGGACCGGGCAAAGATCGCTGAGGTGATCGAGCACCGCTGTGGCGACCTGCAGGACACCGACTTGGCCGTACTCGGCTACTACGAGTGGCGGGAGGGACTGCTGCGCGGTATTGCCGCCCACCACGCGGGGCTGCTGCCGGTATTCCGGCACACGGTCGAGGAGCTGTTCACTGCGGGGCTGATCAAGGCGGTCTTCGCCACCGAAACCCTGGCGCTCGGCATCAACATGCCGGCCCGCACCGTGGTGCTGGAACGGCTGGTGAAGTTCAATGGCGAAGAGCACGTCCCGCTGACGCCGGGGGAGTACACCCAGCTCACCGGGCGGGCCGGCAGGCGGGGCATCGACGTCGAAGGCCACGCCGTGGTGCTCTGGCACCCCGGTGAAAGCACCAGCGAACCGGCAGAGGTCGCCGGCCTGGCCTCCACCCGCACCTTCCCGCTCCGTAGCTCGTTCGCCCCGTCGTACAACATGACGATCAACCTGGTGAACCGGGTAGGCCCCGAGCAGGCTCACCGGCTGCTGGAACAGTCGTTCGCGCAGTATCAGGCCGACCGGTCGGTGGTGAGCCTGGTCCGCGGCGTCGAGCGCGGACAGCGGATGCTGGACGAGGTCGCGGCCGAGCTCGGTGGAGATGACGCGCCGATCCTCGAGTACGCCCGGCTGCGGGACCAGATCAGCCAGCACGAGCGGGCCCAGGCCCGCGCGTCGCGACTGCAGCGCCGGCAGGCGGTCAACGACGCGTTGACGGCGCTGCGGCGCGGCGACATCATCACGATCACGCACGGCCGCCGGGGCGGCCTGGCCGTCGTGCTGGAACCTGCCCGCGACGGCGATGACCCGCGGCCGTTGGTGTTGACCGAAAACCGCTGGGCCGGCCGGATTTCGTCGGCCGACTATTCCGGTGCGTCGGCGCCGGTGGGCTCGATGACATTGCCCAAGCGGGTCGAACACCGACAGCCCCGAGTTCGCCGCGATCTGGCTTCGGCGCTACGTTCGGCGGCCGTGGGATTGCGGATTCCCGACGGCCGCCGCGGCGGCGGCCGCCACACCGAACAGCGCGATCTCGACCCCGAGCTGGTCTCGCTGCGCGACCAGATGCGCCGTCATCCCGCGCATCTCGAACCCGATCGGGAGACCCAAGTCCGGCTTGCGGAGCGCTATCTGCGCATCGAACGGGACAACGAAGCGTTGCAAAAGAAGGTGGCCGCCGCCACCAACTCGTTGGCCCGGACCTTCGACCGGATCGTCGGGCTGCTGACCGAGCGCGGATTTATCCGCGTCGACGATGGCGACCCCACGGTGACCGACGACGGGCGATTGCTGGCCCGGATTTACAGCGAGAGCGACCTTTTGGTGGCCGAATGCCTGCGCACCGGCGCCTGGACAGGTCTGCGCGACCCCGAGCTGGCCGCCGTGCTCTCGGCGGTGGTGTACGAGTCGCGCGGCGGCGACGGCCCGGGGCCACCGCGAAACGCCGAGGTGCCGACCGCGCAGTTACGGCAGGCGCTGCACCGCACGCGTCGGTTGTCGGCGGAGTTGCGCGCCGATGAGCAGCAGCATCGCATCGCGCTGAGTCGCGAGCCTGACGATGGTTTCGTCGCGGCCATCTACCGATGGGCCAGCAATGGAGACTTGGTCGCCGCCTTGGCCGCCGCTGACTCGGAGAACAGCGGTTCACCGCTATTGCCGGGGGATTTCGTGCGCTGGTGCCGACAGGTGCTTGATTTGCTGGACCAGGTCCGCAACGCCGCCCCGCAACCGGAGTTGCGGGCGACGGCAAAACGCGCGATCGACGCGATTCGGCGCGGCGTCGTAGCAGTTGACGCCGGGTAGGCTGAGCCGAAGCTACGGTTGCATTCGACGACCGATGCGAGCACGGCAATCAGGACGGAAGGGACAGACACACGATGAGCGGACCGCAGGGGCCCGATCCGACGAACCCGTGGCAGCAGCCGCCGCAGGGTGAAGGTCAGCAATCCGGCGAGGACTCGACCCAGCACGTGTCACCTTGGCAGCAGCCGTCCGGCGAGCAGACGTGGCAGGCCGCCGGGGAGCAGCCGACTTGGCATCCGCCTGCGTACACGCCCACGGAATACGGGCAGTACCAGCAGCCGCCCGCGCAGTACTACCCGTCTCAGCCGTTCCCGCAACCCACGGGCTACCCGCAGCAAGACCAGTACGGCGCCCCGACCGGCGAGTACGGCGCGCAGACCGCTCACTACGGCCAACCCGGCGCCTACCCGCAGCCCGGTCAGTACGGTCAGCCGGGTCAGTACGGTCAGCCCGGTCAGTACGGTCAACCCGGTCAGTACGGCCAGTACCCGGGATCTTATGGTCAGCCGCCCGCGGGCGGCCCGAAGCGGTCGCGGGCGGTCATCGGCACGGTGGCCGGCGTGTTCGCCGCGATCCTGGTGGCGGTCGTCTTGGTGCTGGGCTTCTGGGCGCCCGGGTTTTTCGTCACCACCAAGCTGGACGTCAGTAAGGCGCAAGTCGGTGTGCAGCAGATCCTCACCGACGAGACCAACGGCTACGGCGCGAAGAACGTCAAAGACGTTAAGTGCAACAACGGGCAGAATCCGACGGTCAAAAAGGGCAGCACCTTCGACTGCGACGTCAGCATCGACGGCACCAAGCGTCAGGTCACGGTGACTTTCCAGGACAACAAGGGCACTTACGAGGTGGGGCGGCCCAAGTAGCACGGTTAGGTCACGACGCGGGCAGCGCGTCGAGCGCCTTCTGCAGCCGCGCGATCGGTGACCCGACCCCGAGCCGGGTCGCCAGCTCCGCGGTACGCCTCGGGTGGGCCGCGACCAGCGGCATGGCGTCGGTCGGCGTCGACAGCGTGACGGGCGCGTCGGTGGCCACCCGTACCACCGGGCCGGCGGCCTCGATGTAGTCGGCGGCCTTGCGCAGCTTGGCCCGCACGCCCTTGGACAGCGAGGATTTGGGGTCGTCGACGGCAGCCAGGACGCCCGCCAGGGAGCCGTGCTGCGCGAGTAGCGCCGCGGCGGTCTTCTCGCCGATTCCGGGCACGCCCGGAAGTCCGTCGGACGGGTCCCCGCGCAGCAGCGCCAGCTCGGCATAGCCGACGCCGGCCCGATCGGCGGGCACGCCGTATCGTTCGGCCACCTCGCGCGGACCCATCAGCGTGGCGTTGGTCAGCCCGCGGCCGAGGTAGAGCACCCGAACAGGCACCGGATCGTCGCCGACCACCTGCAACAGGTCGCGGTCCCCGGTGACGACGATGACCGGGTCACGCCGTTCCTGAGCGGCCAGAGTGCCGATCACGTCATCGGCTTCGAAGCCCGCTGCGCCGCCGGTGCAGATGCCGAACGCGTCGAGGATCTCCCCGATCATTTCGACCTGAGGAGACAACTCGTCGGGCACCTCCTCGACATCGGTTTGCCCATCGGGGTGCTCTTCCTCGACGCGATGCGCCTTGTACGACGGGATGCGGTCCACCCGGAATTGGGGGCGCCAGTCCAAGTCCAGGCACACCACCAAGCGGCCGGGGCGCTGTCGGGTGATCAGCATGGCCACCGAGTCCACGAATCCGCGGACCGCGTTCACCGGCCGGCCGTCAGGCGATGTGATCGAGGACGGGACGCCGTAGTAGGAGCGAAACCACATGCTGGCGCCATCAAGCAGCAGCAGCGGCGCGGACATGCCCGCCATCCTGCCAGCACGGGCCCGGCTAGGTCCGATTGCCGGGCTCGCCCCCTCGCCGCCGCGCGGCTGGGGGTGCCCCCACCTCATCGCGCTGCGCGCTCTGCATCGTCGCCCGGCTAGCCTGAATGCCATGGGTTCTCACCGATTCGATGCAGGGGTATACAGCCGCCGGATCGCGGCCGCGACGGCTGCCACCGCCGAGGCCGGCCTGGCCGGTTTGGTGATCACCCCGGGCTACGACTTGCGGTATCTGCTCGGCTCGCGCGCGCAGACCTTTGAGCGGCTCACCGCGCTGGTGCTGCCGGTCTCCGGTGACCCGACCGTGGTAGTGCCGCGATTGGAGCTGGCCTCGCTGAAACAATCCGCTGTCGCGGAACTGGGCCTGACGGTACGGGATTGGGTCGACGGCGACGACCCATACACACTGGTCGCCGCAGCCATGGGGGGTGCGCCCGCGGCGACTGCCGTGACCGATTCGATGCCTGCCATGCACCTGTTGCCTTTGACCGACGTCCTCGGTGTCCTGCCGGTCTTGGCCACCGGCGTGCTGCGGGGACTGCGGATGGTCAAGGATGCTTCCGAGATCGACGCGCTGCGCAAGGCCGGCGCGGCTATCGATCGCGTGCATTCCCGGGTGCCGGAGTTCCTGGCCCCCGGTCGAACGGAGGCCGACGTTGCCGCGGATATCGCTGAAGCCATTGTCGCCGAAGGACATTCGGAGGTGGCATTCGTCATCGTCGGTTCCGGGCCGCACGCTGCGGACCCGCATCACGAGTACTCGGATCGGGAACTTCGGGTGGGTGACATCGTCGTCGTCGACATCGGCGGTGCGTACCAGCCCGGATACCATTCCGACTCGACGCGTACCTACAGCATTGGTGAGCCCAGCGCGGAAGTGGCGCAGCAGTATTCAGTGCTGCAACGGGCGCAGCGGGCGGCCGTCGACGCGGTGCGTCCTGGGGTGACCGCCGAAGATGTGGACGCCGCGGCCCGCGACGTGCTGGCCGAGGCCGGGCTCGCCGAATATTTCGTGCACCGCACCGGGCACGGCATCGGATTGTCGGTGCACGAAGAGCCCTACATCGTTGCGGGCAATGCCTTACCGCTACAAGCGGGGATGGCGTTTTCGGTTGAGCCGGGGATCTATTTCCCCGGCCGGTGGGGGGCGCGTATCGAAGACATCGTGGTGGTGGCTGAAGACGGCGCTCTGCCGGTCAACCACCGTCCGCACGAGCTGATCGTCGTCCCCGTTTAGCCATCGCAGCGGGTGCCACGCGCTGACCCTCGCCCGCGTATTACGCTCGTGCGATGACCGACCACGACCGCGCCGCCGCCCGCCGAGAAATCACCGACGCCCTGCTCACCGCGCTGGAACGTCGACACGAGGTGCTCGACCTAATCGTGGAAGCCGACGACCGGCCATCGGCGGTCGACGGCATCGTCACCTTGCTCAACACGTCACGGCTGGGTGCCGAGGCGGTGATCGGCATGTCGTTCGATCAACTGACCAAGAACTCGCGTAAGAAGATCGCCGCCGAGCTCGAAGACCTGAACAACATATTGAGCTTCACCTTCAAAGACCGACCCGCCAGCTCAGGCGACACCTTGGTGCTCCGCCCGTTTTCCGGCACTTCCGACCGCGATATTTTCGCCGCACGTACCGAGGACATCGGCGCCAAGGGCGACGGCTCCGGCGCCCCGGCGGGTGGTCTCGATGACGAGATCCGCGCCGCAAAGGAACGGTTCCACGCCGAAGAGGCCGCCTGGTTCGTCGCGGTCGATGGCGACGACAAGGTCGGCATGATCTTCGGTGAACTCGAAGGCCAAGAAGTCCATGTCCGGATCTGGATTCATCCTGACTACCGGCACCGCGGCTATGGCACCGCCGCGCTGGCCAAATCGCGACCGGAGTTGGCGGCCTACTTCCCGGCGGTGCCGCTGGTGATTCGGGCGCCCGGCGCCACGCTCGTCTAGCGGCCGGCCGCCGGCAGCTAGACGGATTTTCGACTCAGCAGATCCGAGGACCCCAGCACCCGCTCCACCTGCACCTCGATGACCACGCGTCGGGGGTTGACTCGCGGTGTTCGGTAGCGCTGCGCATAGCGCAATTCCGCGTCGCGCACGGCGTCGACCTGGCTGTTGACGCTGGCGCGTCCCTCCAGCGACAGCCAGCGGGCGCCGTCGACCTGGCTGAGCACCGCGACCCCGCCACGGTCGGCGTTGACCGCCTTCTGCGAGCCGCCGGTGGTGATCACCCGTGCGATGTGTGTCTTGGGGTCGAAGGTGAAACCCACCGCCACCACGTGCGGGGAATTGTCGATGCGCAGCGTGGTCAGCATGGCCAGATGGCGCTCCGTGAGAAACGCCAGTGCGTCGTTGGTCAGCCGCGCGGTGGTGTTTGCCATCACCGCCCACGCTAGCGCAGGAGATAATCGCAGCCGTGAATGACACGGGCGCCGCGACGGTGCTGATCCTCGGCGGCCGCAGTGAGATCGGTATTGAACTCGCGCGGCGCCTGGCTGCCGGGGCGACGGTGATACTGGCGGCCCGCAAAGCCGACGAGCTGGCCGACCAGGTCGCGGCCCTGGTCAGCGCCGGCGCGACGGGCGTGCACACCAGGGAGTTCGACGCGGACGACCTCGACTCGCACGGACCGCTCGTCGCGTCCGTCATCGCGGATCACGGTCCCATTGACACCGCGGTGCTGGCCTTCGGAATCCTCGGCGACCAGGCCCGCGCCGAGACCGACGCCGCGCACGCGGTGGCCGTCGTCCACACCGACTACGTCGCGCAGGTCAGCCTGCTTACCCATCTTGCGGCGGCCATGCGTGTGGCCGGCCGAGGATCGCTGGTGGTGTTCTCCTCGATCGCCGGGGCGCGCGTGCGTCGGGCGAACTACGTGTACGGCTCGGCCAAGGCCGGGTTGGATGGCTTCGCCAGCGGGTTGGCCGATGCGCTGCATGGAACCGGCGTGCGATTGTTGATCGCTCGGCCAGGGTTCGTGATCGGGCGGATGACACGGGGTATGACGCCCGCCCCGCTATCCAGCACGCCTGACCAGGTGGCCGCGGGCACCGCCCGAGCGCTCGCCAAAGGCCGGCGCACCGTGTGGATCCCCTGGGCGTTGGGGCCGGCGTCCGTCGCGATGCGGTTGCTGCCGCAATTCGTGTGGCGAAGGATGCCGCGATGATCATCATCGTTGGCATCGGGGCCGACGGCATGGCCGGGCTTTCGCGGCCGTCACTTAGCGAACTACAAAGGGCCACAGTGATTTACGGGTCCAAGCGGCAGCTTGACCTGCTCGACGAAACAATCGCAGCGCCCCGTCGGGAGTGGCCGTCGCCCATGCTGCCCGCATTGCAAAGCTTGCTCGACGACCACCCCGAGGACATCCACGTCGTGGCCAGCGGTGACCCGTTGATGCACGGCATCGGCGGCACGCTGCTCCGATTGTTCGGGCCCGATCAGGTCACCGTCTTGCCGCAGGTGTCTTCGGTGGCGCTGGCCTGCGCGCGGATGGGCTGGACCGGGCAGGACATCGACGTGATCAGTTTGGTGACCGCCGCGCCGCAGACCGCTGTGCGCCGCGGCGGCCGGGCGATCGTGCTCTCGCGCGACCGGTCCACGCCCACGACGCTGGCGAAGCTGCTCGACGCATACGGCCGTGGCGACTCGGAGCTCACCGTGCTCGAGCAACTCGGGGGTCCCAGAGAGCATCGTCACGAAGGCACTGCCCAGCAGTGGGCCGCCCACCCGCCCCCCGGCGTCGACGATCTCAACGTGATCGCGGTCCGCTATTTGCCCGACGAGCGGGTGTCTTCGTTGCCCGACGACGCCTTTGTCCACGACGGGCAGATCACCAAACACCCGGTTCGCGCCCTCACATTGGCGGCGTTGGCGCCGCGGCCGGGGCAGCTGTTGTGGGATGTCGGCGCCGGCTCGGGCAGCATCGCCGTGGAGTGGTGTCGCAGCTGGCCCGACTGCACCGCGGTGGCGTTCGAACGCGACGAGTCGCGCCGCGCCAATGTGGGATTCAACGCCGCGGCCTGCGGTGTCAGCGTCGAGCTGCGCGGCGAAGCGCCCGCCGCGTTCGACGGCGCCGCAGCGCCATCGGCGATCTTCATCGGTGGTGGCCTCACCCAGCCTGGCCTGCTGGACGCCTGCCTGGCGCAGCTGCCCGTCGGTGGACGGCTGGTCGCCAACGCCGTCACCGTGGAATCAGAAGCCATTGTGGCGCAGGCGTATTCGCGGCTGGGAGGCGAGCTGCAGCGGTTCCAGCACTATCACGGGGAGCCGTTGAGCGGCTTCACCGGCTGGCGACCGCGGCTGCCGATCACGCAGTGGGAGGTGACCAAGCGGTGACGGTGTACTTCATCGGCGCCGGCCCCGGCGCGGCCGATCTGATCACCGTCCGTGGGCAGCGGCTGCTCAGCCGGTGCCCGGTATGCCTGTACGCCGGATCGATCATGCCGGATGACCTGTTGGCGCTCTGCCCGCCCGATGCACGAATCGTCGACACCGGCCCGCTGCGCCTGGAGCAGATCGTCATTGAGATCGCGGACGCCGACTCCGCCGGCCATGACGTGGCCCGGCTGCATTCCGGCGACCCGTCGCTCTACAGCGCGCTGGCCGAGCAGTGCCGCCGACTCGATGCGCTGGACATCGGTTACGAAATCGTGCCTGGCGTACCGGCTTTCGCCGCCGCCGCCGCGGCGCTGGGCCGCGAGCTTACCGTGCCCGGCTTGGCGCAGACGGTGACGCTGACCCGAATCGCGACGTTGTCGACGCCCATGCCCGCCGGTGAAGACCTGACCACTCTTGCGCAGTCGGGGGCGACCCTGGTGTTGCACCTTGCCGCCGCCCAGATCGACGTCATCGTGCCCGCGTTGCTGGCCGGCGGCTACCGGCCTGAAACACCGGCGGCGGTAGTGGCTTACGCCAGCTGGCCGCAACAGACGGTGCTGCGCGGCACGCTGGCCGATATCGCTAATCAGATGCACGACGCGGCGATCACCAAGACCGCGGTCATCGTCGTCGGCGATGTGCTGGCCGCCGAGGGATTCACGGACAGCTACCTGTATTCCGCCGGACGCAGCCGGGGCGGTAGACACTGATGCGGGTGTTGTTGCTCGGCGGCACCGCCGAGGCGCGCGCACTGGCCGCGCGGCTGCACTCCCACGTCGACGTCGTCAGTTCGTTGGCCGGACGCGTCCCGGATCCGGCGCTACCGATGGGCGCTGTGCGAATCGGCGGGTTCGGCGGAGTCGACGGGCTGCGAAAGTGGCTGCGCGAGGAGCATATCGACGCCGTCGTCGACGCCACCCACCCTTTCGCGGCCACCATCACCGCGCATGCGGCTGAAGCCTGCGGGGAGTTGCGCCTAGCCCATCTGCTGCTGGCTCGCCCGGCTTGGGATCCCGGTGGCGCCATCGTGGTGACATCCGATGTCCAGGCAGCCGAAGTCGTTGCTCGTCAACAGTTCTCACGGGTATTTCACACCACGGGCAGATCCGGTGTTGCGGCGTTCGCCGACAGCGATGCGTGGTTTTTGATCCGCGCAGTCACCGCGCCGAACCCAGATATGTTGCCGCGTCGCCACCAGCTGGTGTTATCTCGCGGTCCATATCGCTACGACGGGGAATGCGCCCTGCTGCGCGAGCACCGCATCGACGCGTTGGTGACGAAGAACAGCGGCGGTGAGATGACCCGGCCGAAGCTGGATGCCGCGGCGACACTTGATATCCCGGTCGTGATGGTGAGTCGCCCGCCGCTGCCGCCCGGAGTGGCGACGGTAGGCAGTGTCGATGAGGCGGTCGAATGGGTTGCTAGACATGCGCCGATGGGTAACGGCGCGGGGTGAAGACCCGATCCGTCGAGCCGACCAGGTGCCACTGCGTCTGCGAGGACCCGACGATCAGCAGGCAGCGCATGTCGACATCGGCCGCGTCGAGCTCATCCAGCCGGACCACAGTCATCCGCTCAGCGGGCCCAGACACATCCCGCCCGATCACCACCGGAGTGCCCGGGTCACGATGGGCCAGGAGCAAGTCCCGCATGGCCCCGACCTGCCAGGTCCGCGTCTTCGACGCCGGGTTGTAGATGGCCAGCACCAGGTCGGCGGCGGCCGCCGCGGCGAGGCGCTCGGCGATCACACTCCACGGCTTGAGCCGGTCTGACAGCGAGATCACCGCGTAGTCGTGACCCAGCGGTGCGCCGACCCTGCTCGCGACAGCCTGCGCGGCGGTCATCGCTGGAACCACTCGCACCTGCACTTCGGGCCACTGTTTGGCCTCCTCGAGAACGGCGGTAGCCATCGCGAACACCCCGGGATCACCCGAGGACACCACGGCGACCGCGTGTCCCTGCTCGGCGAGTGCGCAGGCCAGCCGTGCCCGGGCCGGTTCGTCGGTGTTGTCGCTGGGGTGACGACGCTGACCGTCCCGGGCGGGGATGCGCTCGAGGTAGGGCCCGTAGCCGATCAGGTCGGTGGCTGCGGCCAGCTCACGTCGGCTTTCCGGTGTCATCCAGTCGCTGTGTCCCGGGCCCAGACCGACCACCGCCACGCCGGCGCGCCGGGTCGCCGGTGGCCGGCCTCCGGGCAGCAGTGCCAGCGAAAAGTACGGCACGGTGGCGGCGTCGACGTCGGCCGCGGGCAGCACCCGCTGCCCGGCGGTGCTGGCCCGTTCCACATACAGTGCGCCGTCAAGCTGGCCGGCTGCCGAAAGCGCCTCCCGCACGGCCGGATACGAGCGTCCCAGTTTGAGTATCACGGCGGCGTCGGAGTCGGCGAGCCGGCGAGCCAATTCCTCGGGCGGCAACGTTCCCGGCAGCACCGACAGCACCTCGTCACCGGCGACCAGCGGCGTCGCGATCGCGGCTGAGGCCGCGCTGACCGACGTCACCCCCGGCACGATCACGGCGTCGAACCGCTGCGTCAGCCGGGTATGCAGATGCATGTACGAGCTGTAGAACAGCGGATCACCTTCGGCGAGCAGCGCCACGTCACGGCCGGCGTCCAGATGCTCGGCGATGCGCTGTGTGGCACCGGTGTAGAAGTCTTCCATTGCGCCGGCATAGCCGCCGGGATGGTCGGTTGTCTCGGTGGTGACCGGGTAGACCAGGTGCTCCTCGATCTGCCCGGGCCGCAGGTAGGGTTCGGCGATGCCGCGGGCGATGCTGCGCCCGTGCCGGGCGCTGTGGTACGCCACCACATCGGCTTCGCCGATCACCCGGGCTGCCTTGACCGTCACCAGTTCTGGATCGCCGGGTCCCAGCCCGACACCGAAAAGCGTTCCGCGCCTGGTCATTCTGTGCGGGCCGCTATCGCGTTGACGGCCGCGGCGGCCATCGCACTGCCGCCGCGACGGCCCCGCACCACCAGGTAGGACATCCCGCGCGGACGGTCGATGAGTTCTTGTTTGGACTGCGCCGAGCCGACGAAGCCGACCGGCCCGCCCAGCACCGCGGCCGGTGCCGGGTAGCCCTCGTCGACCAGTTCGAGCAGGCGGAACAACGCGGTGGGCGCATTGCCGATGGCCACCACCGCACCGGCCAGCCGATCCGCCCACACCTGGACCCCGGCCGCCGAGCGGGTGGTGTGCAGCCGGTCCGCCAGCTCCGCTGCCCGCGGATCGGCGACCAGCGAGACGACCTGGGTCTGGGCGGGCAGCCGCGAGACGGTGATGCCGGCTGCCACCATCGATGAATCGCAGAGCACCGCAGCGCCCCCCGCCAGCGCCGCGGCGGCGCGGGTGACGACATCGTCGGTGTAGGCGACATGCTCGGCAACGTCAATCTGGCCGCAGGTGTGGATCAGCCGGACCACCACGCGCTCGACGTCGGCCGGGAATCGGCTCAGGTCCGCTTCGGCGCGGATCGTCGCGAACGACTGCCGGTAGATCTCGGCGGCGTCGCGAAGGTAGTCGAGCACGTGCTCACCCTAAGACTTCAGTGGTCGGTATCCGTCCCGGGTAGCGACCAGCACCTCACCGGCCGGCGGGCTGCCGCAGGCGCGTTCGCAGCCGACGAAGTGTCGGTGCACACCAGTGCCGGTGTGCAGCGATTGCGCGGCGTCGGCGCGCACGTCGGCGATCGAGCGCGCACAGCCCGGGCTGCCGACACAGGCGCTGACCGCCAGCCAGGGTGAGTTCTCATCGAAGACCAGGCCCAGCGGGGCCAGCACGCGTAGCGCCGTATCGGCGACGCCGTCGTTCAGGTCACACACCAGCACCGACCGCCACGGCGTGATGATCAACGGCGCCTCGATCGCGGCCAGGTACTCCGCGACGCGTGCCGACAGCACACCCAGCGGCACCGCGGCACCCAACGCGATCCGGCCGTCGTCCTGCTCGATCCAGCCCACCGGCGGCCGGGTGACCGGGGGAAAGCCGCCGCCCAGTTCGGCGCCGGGCCAGAGCCCGGCAACATCGACTAATTCACTTACTCGCCAAGCGTTTCCGCGGATCTCAGTGAACCGCACCGCGGCGCCGACCAACGCCTCGACTACTTCGGGTGCGGCTAACCGGACACCGGTGTCACGGCCGGCGAGCAGCAGGGCGACGCCATCCTCCAGGACATGGACTCCGACGTCAGCGCCCAGGCCCGAGACGTCGCCGCGGCCGTCGTCGAGACTGAACCAAAATCGACCACCCAGCTCCGCGAGCCGGGGTTCGGCGCAGATCGCCGCGTCCAGGTCGGCGACCCAGCCGCGCACGTCGATACGGCCGCCGGCCCGACCGGACAACGGGGACGCGACGATGTTGCGGACCCGCTCATGCGTTGCCGACGGCAATAGTCCGGCCGCAGCGATCGCGTCGGCCACCGCAGCCACGTCCGTGATCGCGCGGATCTGCACGTTGCCGCGCGCGGTCAGCTCCAGGGTTCCGGATCCCAGGCAATCCGACGTCTCGGCCAGGGCCGCTAGCTGGGCCGCAGTGAGGACGCCGCCGGGCAGCCGGATGCGGGCCAGCGCGCCGTCGGCGGCCTGGTGCACCTGCAGTGCACCCGGGCAGGCATCGGTGTCGCGGACCCTGGCCATGCGTCCACGGTAAGGGTCTTTAGCCGCAAATAGGAACGTCGCGACTTCGGCTAACGTTCTTTGAGTATGAATGGCGGTCCTGCCAAGTGGTCGACGGTCTGCACGGTGCTACTGTCCGCCGCCGCGCTGCTTTCAGCGGCGCCAGCGTCAGCAGATCAAACCGACGATGCATTCCTTGCGGCCCTTGCCAAGGAGGGGATCGCCGTTGCTGATCGCAACAGCACGATTGCGATGGCCCATACCGTGTGCGCCGGATTCGACAAAAACAACAAATCGAGCATTATGGCGATGAGGCTGATGAAGGACACCGACCTCTCGCTGAAGCAATCTGGCTACTTCGTCGGCGTTTCCATCGCGGCCTACTGCCCGCAGTACATCGGGCAGACCGACAACTCGACGTACTGGCTCAACCCGGGGCCCGTTTATGTGAAGTAACCAGCGAGCGTCGCCTGGCCAGTGATGAACGTGCATGCCACGGTCCACTCCGACAGACCTGGTCGCAGGCATCGATAAGCCGAGGCCAACGGCGTAACGTGCAGGCCAGCGAGAGGGCCGGGTGGTTGCCATGACGCAAAATCGGTCGCTGAAGATCGCGATAATCGGGGCTGGGATGTCGGGCATCTGCATGGCGGTCAAACTGCAAGACGCCGGCATCGACTCGTTCGAGATTTTCGAGAAGGCCGACGACGTCGGCGGCACCTGGCGCGACAACACATATCCCGGACTTACCTGCGACGTCCCGTCGCGCTACTACTCCTACTCGTTCCGGCCGAACCCCGACTGGTCACACCTGCTGCCGCCGGGTCCTGAGATACAAGCCTATTTCCAGCGGGTGGCCGACGAACGGGGCATCCGTCGGCACATCCGGTTCGGCGCCGACGTCACCGGCGCGCGATACGACGGCGGGAAGTGGCGACTGACCACCGGCGACGGCGAGGAAACGTTCGACGTGCTTGTCACCGCGACCGGAGTCCTGCGGGTACCTCGTTATCCAGACATCCCCGGACGGGACACGTTCGCTGGGCCCGCGTTCCATTCGTCGCGCTGGGACCACTCGGTCTCCCTGCCGGACAAGCGGATCGGCTTGATCGGGACGGGCTCGACCGGTGTCCAGATCGTCGCCGCGCTCGGCGGCGAGGTGCGCCAATTGAAAGTCTTCCAGCGGACCGCGCAGTGGATCTACCCCTTCCCCAATGTGCGTTACTCCCAGCTGACCCGAAGGGTGTTGTCCAGGTGGGCGGCGTTGAACGGTCTGGGTTATCGCTTCTGGGGGTGGTACATCAGGCAAACGTTGGGCCGCGCGACGATCCGTCCGGGATGGCAGCGCCGCCTGATCCAGGCTCAGTGCCGATGGAACCTGCGGCTGTCGGTACGCGACCACCAGTTGCGGGCCAAGCTCACCCCGAAGGATCTGCCGATGTGCAAGCGGCAGGTTCTCGCCGGGCATTTCTATCGTTCCGTGCAGCAACCCGGCGTCGAGGTGATCAGCGACCCAATCGATCACATCGAGTCGCGCGGCGTTGTCACCGGCGACGGCACCCTCCATGAACTGGACCTGCTGGTGTACGCCACTGGGTTTGACGCGCGAGCCTACGTGCGCCCACTGGAGGTGATTGGAGAGGGCGGGCTCACCCTGGACGAGGCCTGGGCCGACGGCCCGAAGGCGTATCGGTCGGTGGCGGTGCCGGGATTCCCCAACCTCTTCATGCTGATGGGTCCGCATTCGCCGATCGGCAACCAGTCACTGGTCCCGATCGCCGAGGACCAGGCCGACTACGCGATGTGGTGGATCAACCAGCTTCGTGATGGTGTTGTGCACGCTGCCGCACCGACCGAAGCGGCAACCAAGGAATACAACGAGAGCATGAAAGCCGCGATGCCTCAGACGATATGGGTCACCGGTTGCAGCAGCTGGTACCTGGGCAAGGATGGTCTGCCCGAGCTGTTCCCCTGGACACCGGAGACTCATCGCCAGCTCTTGCGGCAACCCGTGCTTGCCGACTTCGACGTACGCACCGATTGAGGATCACGACGTACCCGCGCGCCGAGCATAGGCCGCGCGCTTGTCGACGTCGACGTCGGTGGTGAATACGCGGTCCGAACCCAGTGCGCGTCCTATCGCCTCGGACATGCGCTGCGGCAAGTGCCGCTGGGTCGACACGACGACGCCAAACGAACGGGGAACGAACGCCCGTGCCTTCGGTTTGGCGATCACGCTGGCGATTGTCCGCGCCACGTCGTCGGGCTCGGCATTCTTGAAGCCCTTCACGTGTCCGGCGCCGGCGATCATGTCGGTGTTGGTCAGCGTCGGCAGAATGGCCGAGAAGTGGACACCACTGCGACGGTTTTCCATCCGAACGGTGTCGGTGTAGCCGAGCACGGCATGCTTTGTGGCGCAATAGGTTGCGATGCCTTCGACGGGCTGCACGCTACCGACTGACGCGATGTTGATGATATGGCCGTGGCCGCGGGGCAGCATCCGCTTGGCGGCCAGCTTGGTGCCCAGGATCACGCCGTAAACGTTGACGTCGAGCACTCGCTCGGTGACAGCGTCGGCCTCCTCAATGGCGCTGCCGACCGCGACGATGCCGGCGTTGTTCACCAAGACGTCGACGGGCCCCAGCTGATCTTCAACAGTGTCGAGAAAATCGGTGAAGGAGCGCCGATCCGCCACATCCAGCCGGCGGGCGACCTTGAGGCCCAACGTGCTGCCCGCCTCCCTGACAGCCGATCTGTCGATATCGCCGATCGCGACCACGGCGCCCAAACCATGCAGAAGCGTGGCGGTGGCCAGCCCGATCCCGCGCGCCCCACCGGTGATGGCAATGACCTTCTCTGCAACAGACACGCGCTTCATCGCTCAGTGCTCCTCTTGGCCGGGCTTAAAGCTTAGGCGCTCGATGCGGTACGAATGACAGATGGCCGAGCCGACGATCTTGCTGGTGTCCACCTCCGACACCGACCTGATCACCGCCCGCGCCACCGGCGCCAACTATCGGTGGGCCAACCCCGCGCGGTTACTGCCCGGCGAACTCACCGAGTTGATCGACGCCGTCGACATGGTGGTGGTCCGCATCCTGGGCGGCTACCGCGCCTGGCAGGACGGCATCGACACGGTGCTGGCCAGCGGTATTCCCGCCGTCGTGGTCAGCGGCGAACAATCGCCCGATGCCGATCTGACCGAACGGTCGACCGTGCCTGCGGGCGTTGCGCTGCAAGCGCATATCTACCTGGCCCAGGGGGGTGTGTCCAACTTGCGCCAGTTGCACGCCTTCCTGTCGGACACCATGCTGATGACTGGCTTCGGGTTCACCGAGCCGGTGAGCACGCCGACGTGGGGAGTGCTGGAACGCGCAGCCATCGACGTCGCAGGCCCGACGATTGGGGTGCTGTACTACCGGGCGCAGCACCTGGCCGGCAACACCGGCTACGTCGAAGCCCTGTGTCGAGCGATCGAAGGTGGCGGCGGGCGGGCGCTGCCGCTGTACTGCGCCTCACTGCGGACCGCTGAACCGGACATGCTGCACACGCTCGGGCAGGCCGATGCGATGGTGGTCACCGTACTGGCCGCCGGGGGAGTCAAGCCGGCGACGGCATCGGCCGGTGGCGATGACGACAGCTGGAACGTCGCACACCTCGCCGCACTGGACATCCCGATCATGCAGGGCCTGTGCCTGACCAGTTCGCGTTCGCAGTGGTGCGACAACGACGACGGGCTCAGCCCGCTCGACGTCGCCAGCCAGGTTGCGGTTCCCGAGTTCGACGGACGCATCATCACGGTTCCGTTCTCGTTCAAGGAGATTGACGACGAGGGGCTGATCTCCTACGTCGCCGATCCGGAGCGCTGCGAGCGGGTCGCCGGCCTGGCGCTCGCCCACGCCCGGCTGCGGCACGTCGCACCTGTCGACAAGCGGGTGGCGGTGGTGTTCTCTGCCTACCCGACGAAGCACTCCCGGATCGGCAACGCGGTCGGCCTGGACACCCCGGCCAGCGCGGTGGCGCTGCTGAGGGCGATGCGCGACCGTGGCTATCAGGTGGGTGAGTTACCCGGCGTCGAATCCGCCGATGGCGATGCGCTGATCCACGCGCTGATCGAACGCGGTGGACAGGATCCCGAGTGGCTCACCGACGGTCAGTTGGCCGGCAACCCGATCCGGGTGTCCGCCAACGACTATCGGGCATGGTTCGCCACCCTGCCCGCCAAGTTGGCCGACGCCGTGCAGGCGCATTGGGGACCTCCGCCGGGCGAGCTTTTCGTCGACCGTTCCAAAGATCCGGACGGCGAGATCATCATCGCCGCAATGCAATCCGGCAACGTGGTGCTGATGGTGCAGCCCCCGCGTGGTTTCGGCGAGAACCCGGTCGCGATCTACCACGACCCGGATCTGCCGCCCAGTCATCACTACCTGGCCGCCTATCAGTGGTTGGGCCGCGGATTCGGCAACAGCTTTGATGCCGATGCCGTCGTGCATCTCGGCAAGCACGGCAACCTCGAATGGCTGCCCGGCAAGACGCTGGGCATGTCGGCGGCCTGCGGGTCCGATGCCGCCTTGGGCGATCTGCCGCTCATCTATCCGTTTTTGGTCAACGACCCAGGCGAGGGCACCCAAGCCAAACGGCGCGCCCACGCCGTGCTCGTCGACCACCTGATCCCGCCGATGGCACGTGCCGAAACCTACGGGGACATCGCCCGTTTGGAGCAACTGCTCGACGAACACGCCAGCGTCGCCGCGCTCGACCCCGGCAAGCTGCCCGCCATCCGGCAGCAGATCTGGACGCTGATCCGGGCGGCCAAGATGGATCACGATCTGGGACTTGCCGAGCGGCCGGAAGACGATTCGTTCGACGACATGCTGCTGCACGTCGACGGATGGCTGTGCGAAATCAAGGACGTTCAGATCCGCGACGGCCTGCACGTCCTCGCCCAGGTCCCACAAGGCGAGCAGGAACTGGACCTGGTGCTGGCCGTGCTGCGCGCCCGCCAACTCTTCGGCGGCGACCAGTCGGTGCCCGGTTTGCGTCAAGCACTTGGCCTGGCCGAGGACGGCACCGACGAGCGGCGATCGGTCGACGCGGCCGAAGACCAGGCGCGTCAGCTGGTCGCGGCGCTGCAGGCCAGCGGGTGGGACCCGGCCGTCGCCATGCGTCTCAGCGACGATCCCGCGGTCACCTCCGTATTGCGATTCGCCGCCACCGAGGTGGTGCCCCGGCTGGCCGGCACCGCAGGGGAGATCGACCAAATACTGCGGGCATTGGACGGCCGTTTCATCGCCGCCGGACCATCGGGCTCCCCGCTGCGCGGGTTGGTCAATGTGCTGCCCACCGGACGCAACTTCTATTCCGTCGACCCGAAAGCGGTGCCGTCGCGGCTGGCTTGGGAAACCGGTGTGGCCATGGCGGATTCACTGCTGGCCCGCTACCGCGAGGACTACGGAACCTGGCCGCAGTCAGTCGGCCTGTCGGTATGGGGCACCTCGGCGATGCGCACATCCGGTGATGATATCGCCGAAGTCCTTGCGCTGCTGGGTGTTCGACCCGTCTGGGACGATGCCTCGCGACGTGTCGTCGACCTGGCGCCGATCCCGTTGACCGAGCTGGGTCGGCCTCGCATCGACGTCACGGTGCGCATCTCGGGATTTTTCCGTGACGCGTTCCCGCACGTGGTGACGATGCTCGACGACGCGGTGCGGTTGGTCGCCGACCTCGACGAGTCGGCCGACGACAATTACGTGCGCGCGCACGCCCAAACAGACCTGGCACAGCACGGCGACCAACGTCGAGCTACCACAAGGATTTTCGGATCGAAGCCGGGCACCTACGGCGCCGGGCTGCTGCAGCTGATCGACAGCCGCAATTGGCGCGACGACGCCGACCTGGCGCAGGTGTATACCGCCTGGGGCGGCTTCGCCTACGGGCGCGGCCTTGATGGCCGGGCCGCTACCGACGACATGAACCGGCAGTACCGGCGAATCGCGGTCGCCGCCAAAAACACCGATACCCGTGAGCACGACATCGCCGACTCTGACGACTACTTCCAATACCACGGCGGCATGGTGGCCACCGTGCGAGCACTGACCGGACAGGCACCCGCCGCCTACATCGGCGACAACACTCGCCCCGACTCCGTCCGCACGCGCACGTTATCCGAGGAGACCACCCGGGTCTTTCGCGCCCGTGTCGTCAACCCGCGGTGGATGACCGCGATGCGCCGGCACGGCTACAAGGGCGCATTCGAGATGGCCGCCACCGTCGACTACCTGTTCGGCTACGACGCCACCGCGGGGGTGATGGCTGACTGGATGTACGAGCAGCTCACCGAGTCCTATGTGCTGGATCTTCAGAACCGCAAGTTCATGACCGAGTCCAACCCATGGGCGCTGCATGGAATGGCCGAACGGTTGCTGGAGGCCGTCAGCCGCGGGATGTGGGCCGACCCGCAACCGGCCACGCTCGACGCGCTGCGCCAGGTGCTGTTGGAAACCGAAGGCGACCTCGAAGGCCGTTAGACGACTCAGACGAAGTCTGAACCACCGTCTACGTTCACGGTTGCGCCGGTGACGTAGCCGTTGCGGCGGGACGCCAGGTACGCGGTAAGCGACGCGACCTCTTCGGGGAGTCCGGCGCGGCCGAGGTCGCAGGGCTGGTGAAAGTTGTTGTCGATCCAGGTCATAACGTCACGTGGGTCGGTGGCGTCCAAGCCGTCCGCGGCGAGGATATCTTTGAGGTTCTCGGTGAAGCTGGCGGTCACGATGGTGCCTGGGCAGACGCAGTTAACCAGAATGTCGTCCTTGGCGAGGCTCTTGGACAAATTCTTGGTGACGCTGGCCAGCGCCGCTTTTGATGCCGTATAGGCGACAATGCGTGGGCTCTGCCGCTGAATAGAGTGCGCCGACAGCGTCACAATTCGGGCCCAGTCCGCAGACCGCAGCAGGGGCAAGGCGGCGCGGATCGACCGCACCGCCGACATCGTGCCGAGCGCAAACGTGGCGTCCCACTGGCCGTCGTCCATCTGCTCGAAATAACCGTCGCCCGGTCCAATGGTGTGGACCAGGCAATTGAGTTGTCCCCAACGCTCGGCGACCGCGGCAAAGCCGGCGGCGATCGACTCGGCGTCCGCCATGTCCACGCCGATCCCCACGGCGTCCGGCGCCCCGGCTTCGCGCAGCGACGTGACAGCGGCGTCGCGCGCTTGTTGGCCTCGCGCCATCACCGCCACGCGGGCCCCTTCGGCCGCAAGGGTTTCCGCGATGGACAGTCCCATCCCTTTGCTACCGCCCGTGACCACAGCCGTCGATCCGGCGAAGCCTAGATCCATGATTATCTCCCTTAGTCGGTTGGCGTCACACGCCCAGCCCGCGCAGGACGAAATGCAGAATGCGCTGTCGAAGCTCGTCGCGGTCACATTCGCCGGTCGTCCATTGTCGGTCGATGCCGACCCACACCACGCCATGGATGAATTGGGCGCCGGTGACCGGCTCGACGTCGCGAAATACCCCGCTGCGCAGTCCGCGCTGCAGTGCCTGCACAAGCGGTGTGAGCATCTCTGCGTACGCGGGCTGGATCAGACTGGGGGAGGCGAACGTCTGCGACTGAGCCTCCAGCGAGAGGCGCCGCAGATCGGATCCGATGCTCTCGTCGAATGCCAAATCGAGGCGTCCGTCGATCCACGCCGTTACCGCCTCGATCTCCGTCGTGGCAGCGGCCATTCGGCGTCGGAGGCGTCGCTTCTCGACGCGTGCGGCCTCCAGAAACACGGCGGCAACCAGTTCGTCCTTGGATTCGAAATGCCGATAGAACGCCCGGGTGCTCAATCCCGCTCGTTCCAGGACCCCGGCAATGCTGAGCCCGCGAACACCCTGCTCTCGCAACGTTGTTGACGCAGCGGCCAGAATCTCGCGGCGCACAGCGGGATCAGGACCCAGCTTGTCGCGTCGCCGCGCGCGAGGAGCGCTCGCGTCGTCAGCCAGTTGCGTCATAGCGGGCCAGGTAATCAGCGAATCGCTCGCGAACGCTGTCGGGTGTCAGGCCGTAGTCGGCCAGGTCATAGTCGTGTGCGCCGCGCGATCCGGGTTGATGCGCTTGGGCCCACTGGTTGACGGACGCACTTGTCGCCTCGGTGAAGCTCAAACCCAGACGCGCGTAGCTGGTTTGCAGTGTGCCGACCGGATCGCTTTGCAGATCGGCGAAGGATACGTCGGCGAACCGGTCGTCGCCCGTCCGGCTGCGGAAATCCATTGCCCGCCGGACACCTTCAACCCAGCAGTCTACTTGCTCGGCGCCAAGTTCCTCAGCGTCGTTGCGGTCGCTGCTCCAGCTGCGCACGTACTGGATGAGGCTGCACACCGAGCCCATCACCTTGGCCGGATCGCGATGGCTCCAAAGGAATTTGGCGTTCGGGTAGGCCTCGATAAGCGCGTCGAGGGCGAACATGTGCACGGGGGTCTTGAGGTGCCATAACACCGGTGGGCAATGCCACTGCAGCAGCCTGAGCACGCGACGGTGAAACGTGTAGGTCTCGCGCATGTCGCAGTCCATCACCCACGCCAGATACCCGGGTGCGCGCACGGCACCGTCGAAGTGGAAGGTACGGAAACTCATTCCCATCAGGTCTTGGCATTCGGTCGGGGCCCCTGCCTCGGAGTTATGCATCGTCTTCATCAACGGGAACATGTCGTCGAGCATCTTCAGCCCGGCCTCGGCCTGCGCGATGCGTGGATCGGTTTCTTGGGTGGCGCTCTCCGGCGGTGGGGTGGGCGCCTGGGATTCCCACATCCGCAGGGATCGGAATTGTGGATCTGCCGCCACGAGTTGGCTCAACGCGGTGGTGCCGGTGCGGGGTAACCCGATCACGAAGACGGGGCCGCCGACCACCTGATCGTCGATCTCGGGGTGCTGGCGGTAGGTGTGCTCAACCTTCAGGCGCTGGATCAGGGCGTTGCTGACGGTGGCATGCTGGATGACGCTGCCCAAGTCGTTGAGGTCTGCCTCGGTATTCAGCGCTTCAACGATACGTTCGAGTCCCTCGCGATAGTAGGACGAACCGAAATCCTCGAGACCCGTTGCGGCGCAGGCGCCGGCCTCTAATTCGTCCGCATCGAACATCAGTGCCCGAACCTCTCGCGCACGGCGCGGCGTCGTGCCGTAAGGATGGACGACCGCTCTTGTGGAGTGACTCTGGTGGTGTCCGAAGGCAACTCTGCGGCGACTTGCTCGAACGGCACGATGCGGGTGGTCGGTGTCGGTGCGGTCTTGGTGCGCACGCAGCGCAGGATGATCGGACCGTTGCTATGGCCGGCGGTGTCGAGCCAGTTCGCGACCCCAGGGTCCCCCTCGCACAGCACAACTCGCACCAGGCCGTCGGAATCCACCGCTACTTGATGAGCGTTCAGGCTGGATTGATGACGCCCATAGTGAATGGTTTCCCACCACGGGTTGCCAATGGAGAAACTCCAGTAGATTCCTTCGGGTGGTTCAACTTCGACGATGAGTGCCTCGTCGGGGCGCAGCTCCCACCGACCGATCACCGGCTTGTTCTCTGCGGCTGCGCCCATGTCAGTGCGGTCGATGGGTGGCAGGAAACCGTTTAGCGGCGGCGCGGCCCCGAACTGCAAGAAGAATGCCAGGTTGTCATGGACGAAGTCGCCGAGGGCGACGAGTTGACGCGACACCGCGATCTTCCGATCGACCGAGCCGCCGTTGGCTGCCACCGCGTCGCCGAGTCGTTCGATGCGCAGCGACGAAGCCACCTCGATATCCCAGTCGTAGAAGAAGTGCCGCACCGTCAGCGTGGGATGGTCGCCGTCAATCCGCATCCAATTTCCGGCTCGCTCTTCGGCTGACAGCACCACTTCGAAGTTCCCGTCTCCATCCACCTCGAGTTCGTCGACGAGTTCGTTGGCCGTCGCCGCGATTCCGTTCATCGTCTGCAACCCGACGTAGCGGGCGGTCCCGCGATTGCCGAACAGTCGGTAACTCTCCCCGCCGCGCAGCACGGCCCGGGTGTAAATGCAGTCCGGGCATTCCATTCCCCAGGTCACGAGGTCGTCGGTACTGGTCGGTTGGACGCACAGGATCGGATCGGGATCAAAGCGCAACACTTCGTCGATACCCGCGGCGAGCAGCACGAGCAGGTGCCGCATGCCCGCAGCGAGATCGACCCGATTTTGGCTCGCCGGATCGGATTCCACGACCTCCGCCGCCCCGCGAAGGCGGTCCAACAGATACGACCAGGCCCGTGGCAACTCGAGGGTGTGGCCGTCGTCGGAGAAGGCCGACTCGGCTATCGAGAACGGCAACCACGCCATCGGCCGCGTCGGATCGCTCACATTTCCCTCGTTTCGACGAGCACTTAAGTGAAAACGATATTTTCACTTAACGGCGGAGGATGTCAACGTCGAGTTTGTTCACCGGGGTAGGGTTGCGCTGTGTCACCGACTTTCGCCGACGTCGCCAAGGCGCAGTACGTCCTGCTGACCACTTTCACCAAGGACGGCCGGCCCAAGCCGACTCCGGTCTGGGCCGCTCCCGACGGTGACCGCTTGCTGGTCATCAGCGAGGAGAAGGCTTGGAAGGTGAAGCGGATCCGCAACACCGCGCGGGTGACGTTGGCCGTCTGCGATATCCGCGGCCGCGCGAAAAGCGATGCCATCGAGGCGACCGCGGCGATCCTCGACAAATCGCACACTGGCGCCGTTTACGACGCGATCGGCCGGGAGTACGGCCTCATCGGTCGGGTGTTCAACCTTGTCAGCAAGCTGCGCGGCGGCATGCAGAACAACGTCGGTCTGGAACTTCGCTCGGCCGAGTAGCGGCGCATGGCTGCACTTACGTCAAGGGCGCGCGCCACGGTGTCGTGCGCGTCTTGATGTGCCATGAATATGCGGGAGCGATGGCGTAGCCACAGGCGGCCGTGCACAGCAGCGTCCACGTGACTGCGGCCGGATAGCCAGCTATCACGCGTGAAGCTACAACGGAGCTAAGACAACCCAAGTCGATGGTGATGGCGGCGATGTAGATGTTGGCGGTGACGGTCGAGCGTGGGTCGCGCCGCACCACCCACAGCAGTCTCAAGACAGGGATTAATAGATAAGTTGCGCTGGTGCATAGCGCCAGCCAATAAAGAGTCATCCACCCGGTTACCGGAGCCCGGAAAAGATCCGGCCAATGCTTCCCGGGTGTGCCAACGATGAATAGCCCGATAAGCAGCGGCAGCGCGATCGCGATAGGGGCCTCCAGGCGGCGGCGCAAGAACCGTTCCGGGTCATCAAGATTGGTTCGCTTCGCCAGCGTCTGGGCGAGTGTGACGAGCCCGGCCAGATAGGCTAGGTGGCCCAGCAGGTCCTCGATGTTCCACAGCCCGGTGAGATCGTGTAAGGGTGCGGACAATGTAAGGGACAGCGCGGGATTCATCAGGAGGACGCAGGCGAACATTGACGCCGCGGTGATGCTGCTACCCAGCTCCCAGCGACAATTCCATGCGTCACGCCGCACCCATACGCAGTAGCCCGTAATTATGACGGCGGCTATGGTGGCGGCGGCGATCATCTTGATGCAAACCGTCTAAAGGGCCGGAACGTCGGTACGCGGATCGGCATTCCGGAGCTTGGTGGGGCCGGTCACCACCTCCGTGTGAGTTGTGCTCCGTCCAAAATTGGGCTCCGAGCCTACAAAGTCACTCACCGCCTCAGCGGCAACCAGATTGAAGCGGGTCAATAGCCCAATGGGGTTCAGGTCGAAGTGCTTCGCCACCCGTATGACGTTGTCAGCCGTGATCAGGCGACCTTCGTGCCACGCTTTGGTGTAGCCCGACCGACTCAAGCCGAACGCCTGGTAGATTTCGGTGGAACTCAGCCGGCGACCCACCAGGTACATGATGACGACCGCCGGATCCCTGTCGACGTCCTCCATGGTGGGGACAATAGTGCCGCAATCGGGGCCATCACAATACGAAACATAGATGAGTTGTCCACATCTGGTACCTATCGTCTACTTTTCTGGCATAAGGTGACTCTTCCAGAGCACATTTTGCGTAAACGATGGTGGAGCGGTGGCGGCCGTCGACATCCCGGGAGGTCTGTCGGGTGCAAACCGAAAGCCGGCCGAGCTGGCCGATAGTGGCTCGCGACGACGAGTTTCGTCGCGCGTTGGCGGCACTCGACGGCACCACGGAGTGTCACGGCGTCGCGCTGGTCGGTGACAGCGGCGTTGGCAAATCGACACTGGCTCGCGCCCTCGCCCAGGCTGTCGAGTCCCGTGGGCGGACGGTGCGGTTCGTGTTGGGCACTCAAACGGGTTATGCCGTGCCACTCGGGGCCTTCTCTCGGTCGGTGACTGTCAACGGAGCACATGGGCCCGCCGCGATGCTCGCCGCCGCCCATAAGACTCTGGAGCAGGAGGGCGACCTCGTCGTCGTCGATGACGCTCAGTTGCTCGACCCATTGTCGGCCACATTGGTTCATCAGCTGGCGGCCAACGGCAGTGCGCGATTAGTCGTGGCAATCCGGTCGGGAGAACCCGTACCGGACGCGGTGGCCTCGCTGTGCAAAGAGCGGCTGTTGCTCACTTTGCATATTGACCCGCTCACCGGCGAGCAGACCGGCGAACTCGCCCGTCGTGTGCTCGGCGGTGTAGTGGCGCCCCGACTGGTCGACGAGTTACACGGCCGTAGCGGTGGAAATCTGCTGCTGTTGCGTGGCTTGCTGAGCGCAGGCCGGGAAAATGGGGTCCTGGTTCACACCGAAGACGGCTGGCAACTCCGAGGCCCACTGCACCCGGACCGAGAACTCTACGACCTTTTGGAGTTTCGACTGCGGTCCCTTGCTCCAGAAGAGTTGGAAGCAGTAGAGCTGTTGGCGGCTGGGGAGTTGCTGGACTGGGAGATCCTGCGCGGACTTTGCGACGCCGACGCGGCGGCACGACTCGAGCAGCGCGGCTTGATCCAATTGGTTGCCGACGGATCCGCCCTGGTGGCCCAGCTCAATCATCCCCTCATCGGCGAAGCGGCACTCCGACTCGCGGGAGTGGTGCGCACACGGCAACTCAATGGCCGGCTGGCGCAAGCTCTTCGGCAGCACGCGCTGGAGGGACGACGGTCACGGCTGCCCGATGTGCGAGGTCAGATCCGGCTGGCACAGTTCATGATGCGCAGCGACCTGCCGCCGGACCTCGATGTGATCATCGATGCGGCGGCAAACGCAATGGCAATGTCGGATATTGGTGAAGGCGAAGAGCTGTCGCGCTTTGCGTTCGACCGCGGCGGTGGACTGCCGGCCGCGATCCTGCTTGCCGACGCGATGAGTTGGCAGGGGCGCGGCGACGAGGTCGAGGCCGTCCTAGGCGAGTGCGACCTCGAGGGTGCCGATGAGTTTGTAATCGCGCGGTGGGGCTGTCAGCGCGCGCTAAACCTGTTCTTTGGTTGCGGGCAGACGGAGCAGGCACAGCGGCTACTCGCCGGCATTAAGGATCGTGTCGATTCCGAGCCGATGGTCGGCCTCATCACAGCGGCCGAGGCGACCATTGCGTGCTTCTCCGGCGACCTTTCCAACGCCATCGAGGCGGGGCTTACGCTGTTTGCGTCGGATGTGCCGCCGTTGGCGACGGTGTGGGCCGCCGCGTCGACGTGTTGGGCGCTGGCGCTGTCTGGGCAGTTCGGCGAACTTCACCACACAGCTGATCGGGGACTGCGAGCGGCTTCGCTTGCTCAACCGGGAGTCGTGCCTTTTGTCATTGGGTTGGCCGAGGTCACGGCGTTGACGGCGGTCGGTGACCTGTCCGCGGCCGAGCGGGCTTGGCAACGCTACGCCGCGATGGCTGCAGGTGCACATGAGGCGGATGCACTCGTGCACGCGATGCTCGGGCTTGTGGAGCTCGCTCGCGGTGCGCTGCCAGCTGCCTGTATTGCGCTCCAGGACTCGATCTCGGCAATGTCACGCGGTTTCCCGTCGGGCTGGTTGATGCTGGTAGCCGCATGGTCCGCACAGGTCGAGGGCCGCCGTGGAAACGCCAAGGCGGCCGCTGCCGCGCTCCGCAGGTCGGAAGAAGCCTATGGACCGCAGGCCGCCCTGTTCTTGCCTGAACTCGAACTTGCCCGGGCCTGGGAGCGGGCGGCCGCCGGCCAGACCTCGACCGCTCGAATGCATGCTGCGCGTGCCGCGCAGATCGCACGTCGGTCCGGGATGCACGCGGTGGAGATGCGTGCTCTGCACACAACCGTCCGGTTCGGCGATCCTGCGCACGCCGGACGGCTGCAGCAGCTGGCAAAAACCCTCGACACACCCATGTCGGCGACGGTTGCTGCGCATGCGCGTGGGCTGGTCGTCCATGACGGCGCTTTGCTCGACGCCGCGGCTGATCAGTTCGCCGAGATGGGCGCGTTGGGCCTTGCTGCCGACGCGACAGCGCAAGCAGCGCGCATGCACGCGCGCACGGGCAACCACGGCAAGGAGGTGGCGGCGTCGACCCGAGCGGATTGGCTGGCCAGCAAATGCGAAATACGAACGCCGGCAGTTAATGCCGGGGCACGGCCCCTGCCGATCACCGATCGCGAACGCGAAGTCGCGATGCTTGTCGCGGGTGGTTTGTCCAACCGTCAGATCGCTGATCGGTTGTTTGTATCGGTGCGAACCGTGGATGGGCATTTGTACCGAACTTTCGCCAAACTCGGGATCGAACGCCGCGATCAGCTCATCCACCTGGTCAGCGGGGCGCGGTTACCGACCTCGAGCAACGGCTAGTTTATGCAGTGGCCATATTGGCAGCCATACCCGCAGCAATTCATATCTGACGAACAACACTCATCTCTGCATCGGAAATAACCTGACGGGCAAGTTCCTTGCGGTCCTACCGGTGGCCTCACGGGATCGGGCGGAGATGGCGTATACGGGCCAAATGACGGATACGTACACGCCCCATCGATGCAGAACATATTGCCAGGGCAGCATGCGCCATTGCAACAAAATTCATCTTTTTCACAGCATTTTCCCGAACAAACAATTTGGCCACGAGGGCAACACCCCTGCCGTGCATTCGGATCGTCGATCGCCACGCAACTCTCACCCTTGTCGCAACAATTGTCGCCCGGCGAAAAGGGATTGGGAATACCACAGGAGTTCGGGCAACAGTCATCGCTGATGGCGCAATCCGTTATGCATCCCCAGCTGGTTAGATTGCATGTTGCCTGCGCTGCCGCGGCAATGGCAATGGCGGCCGGACATGCGGGTAGGAATATGCAGCCGGCCAACGGTGCTGCAGCAAGTGCGCTGCAGATACCCAAGCTTCTCGCGCAGCTGCCGAGGCACGTGTTGCACGATGCGTTGGTAGTAGTCGGGTGCCTGGCGAGAACTACCGACTGCCCGGCGCCGTCAATCGCCGGCGTAGACCCGTACCGATTTCGCGTCGGAAATAGAGCCGCCTCTGCACTGAAACGTGGAATCATTGCTCATCCTCGAAGATTTAGGTACGGTCGTAAAACGGCGATAGTTTCTTGGCAAGGAATGGAAATTCATCCGTGACATCTACCCTCACGAAATATTGTTCGGTCGTGCCAAATTTGCGGTGGACGTACCCGAAAATCACGTCAACAAGAGCCCGGCCTCCATTAATGGGTGATTCGCGTACCTCCACGCTGCTCAGCGAATAATCTAAAGAAAACTGTTGCGCAGTTTTTGAGTAAATCGCCGGATACCGCATCGCTAGATAATTTAGTGCCCGATGTGGCGGTGTCGACCCCGTGTTATCGCGTATAAGAGTAAGCCTCTCAAACACTTCCTCAGCAACGGGTCGAAACTGTTTTTCCGTAGATCCCTCTGGCACGGGGATTGCTTTGATAAGGGCATCTCGGCTGAAAGAATAGAGTTGGTCGAATACGACGATGGGAAGTGTCAGACCGTTGCACATCTGGGGCGGTGCAATCGGGCCAAGCGTACCGATAGCGACATCTGTGTCCTGGGATCCTGGAACCTCTCGAATCGCTTCAATCAAAATATCGAAATCGGTTAGATCGCGGGGCATGATTATGTAGGTGTCGAGTCCCTGCACGGCAAAGACCCAACAAAGTTGTCGGGCAAGGTATCGATATTCGCGCTTTGAAAGGACATTAAAGTACAGCTGTCGATCGCTCATACCGGAGGAATCGATATGCGCACATACCTGCACAAATTCTTTCTCAACTGAGATGCTAGGAAAGCGCGGGTCCACGCGTCCGATGGCGTACACGTACGATAAACTCTGCGGACGGTCATTTGCAGCAAGAATATCCGCCGGGAGCTCTGCGGGATCAGTTGTATGAGAAGTGCAACCACATCCGCGGTTGCCGCTAGCAATCGCTAAATACTGAGACTCATGACCGTCTGGGCTTTCGTCGAGAGTCGTTGCCGTGCTTTTATCCGTCACTTCACTTCCTTGCGTTGATTCACGAAAGAGTGGGGATAACATTCATCTAGACGGCCGCCCTGTGAATGTAACCCACCGATTGAGTATTTGCGCACGCTTCTCGCAGCCGGAGCATGGTTTAATGCCTAGGGCGTAGGTTGTCTTCTTAACTACATCTCCCAGTCCGATATCGTCGTCGCTGAGCAGTCCTGGCAATCTCAGACGGTGTTTTGGCTTGCTCTCACGATTCTCCTTCCGCTCATTCTCCGAAGAACTGACCGTCATAACCGCTCCCTTCTTTTGTCGTTTGAGGCAATGCTCAAGCGCTTTGCAAGAGGTATTTATAGGATGCTTCGGCATCGAGGATTGGTGGCAGAATTGATGTGCGGCGATGTGACGTGGCGGAAGTTAGTGCGAACTTGATCTCTTCGGGCCGCGCGTGCCGGAATACTGACCACAGCAGCGCGATCGCACCGGTGACGAATGGGACTGCAACACTTGTCCCTGCCAGGCTAATTTGCTTGCCCGACGGCGATATACTTACGATTCCCCTTCCAGGTGCCATCAGTCCGCCGAGCCCAATTGAGGACGCAAGGTTCGATTCTGGTGTCGGCCGTCCCCGCTGATCACATGCCACCACGGGTATTACTGAATGATGTCGAGTTATTACAGAGCTCACGACTCCTCCCTGATTGCCACCGGCTGCCACGACCACCACACCCTTCTTGGCCCCTGCGTCAAGAACTTGTTTAATCATGCGATCCTGGCGGTCGCCGAATTTGGTGAGAGCAGCGCTCAGGTTGATAATCTTCGCGTTATGCTGCATGCATTCGGTCATGGCCTCAGCGAGTTCTTCGGGAGTGGTTTGCGGGATTACGCACGACTCCGCGTCTTTGTCATCGAAGATGGGCCGTATAACGAGTGTGCATCCGGGGCAGATGGCAGGCGCGGAAAACCCACGTTCTGCAGCTAGGATCCCCGCGATAAATGTGCCGTGAATCGCGACGCTTCCTTGCTTTTCGCGGGACGCCGGATAAGTGCTGACGTCGATTGTGTTCTTTCGGTCGAGTATGGAGTTGTTTGCGACAGGGCCGTCGATTAGGCCGATGCGGACCTCGGGTGCCCCCGCCGAACGCGCCATCAGCGGTGTGAGATTGACCAAATCTAAAGGCAGCATGGGATCCTAGGGTGACTCGTGGTCCAGGCCTCCACACCGCCTGTGTTACGGCGGTGACAGGTTGACTATCCCGCCGCCCCGAACCGGCGGGATAGAGTAACCGCATACCTCAATAATCGAAGGGGAGCCGCGAGAATTCGCGTCTTGTGACGGTACGGCGGCAGGCGGCGTCGGTGAACCGGCCCGGCAGGCTAGCTGTTTCGCAGGTGTTCGCCGAAGAACGTGAAGACCCGCGCCCACGCGTCCTCGGTGGCGGCCTGGTCGTAGCCGAATCCGGCGATCCGCAGCAGTGGCTGCGCGGGAAGCTTGTTGGCGAAGCTGTGGCCGGCGTGCGGGTAGACCTTGACGTCGTTGGTGATGCCTTTTTGGTCGAGAACCTGCTGGAGTTTTTCGGGCGCCCCTTTGCCGCCCAGGTCACGGGCGCCGAAGCTGGCCACTACCGGGCATGCCCCGTCCAGGGTTTCGTTGAGCTCGCGCGGCAGCGGAGTGCCGTAGAACGGTGCCGAGGCGCTGAAGCCCTTGGGCGACATGACTAACGCGAACTGGCCCCCCATGCAGAACCCCGCGACGCCGACTCGGCCGGTGCATTGTGGCAGGGCTTGCAGGTGGTCGCGGGCGGCCAGCACGTCATCGAGTGCGGGCCCCCGCTTGCTCGAGAGATCGCGCATGACTTTGATGACGCACCTTGCCCAGCCGCCGCGGGCGAACAAGTTCGGGGTCAGCGCGACATATCCGGCTCGGGCGATCCGGGCGTTGATCGACTCTTTGTCCGATCCGTAGCCGATCGCGTCGTGAATAACCACCACGCCCGGCCAGGGCCCTTGGCCCTCGGGAATATCGAGCAGCGCATCGATGGGGCCGGCCGGGGTATCGATCTCGATGGTCGTCACGTCAGCCATCTAACCGTGCGGCAGCGACTCGCGGAACTTGAGCGGGCGCCCACGACGTTGGCGTCTCATGGTGTCGCGACTGTTTCTGGTCTACGTCGTCGTCGAGCTCGCCGTGGTGGTGGCGCTGGCGTCGACGATCGGGCTGGGCTGGACTCTCTTGGTGTTACTGGCCGCGTTTGCCGGCGGCCTGGCCTTGGCGGGTTCGCAACTAAAGCGCCAGCTCACGCGGCTGCGGTCCGGCCTGAACACCGGGCAGTCACAGCCGGCCACCGACGGCGTGTTGATCGCGCTGGGCACCGTGCTTGTGGTGGTTCCCGGCTTGGTCACCACCACCGCCGGGCTGTTGCTGCTGTTTCCACCGACGCGGGCGGCGGCCCGCCCGGCGCTGACGGCCATGGCTGTCCGCGGCATCGGTCGACGCGCGCCGCTGATCACCGTCACTACTGTCGGCGCGGATCGATACGCCTCGGCGCCCCGATCCCGGCCGGATTACATCGACGGCGAGGTGATCGACGTCACCGATGCCGCTGGTGTCACGGTGGTCGACCCGCCGGCCTTGCCGGGACGGCCTGAGTAAAACCATCCCCGCCCCGTAGGTTTGCTGCGTGAGTCAGGTCCCCACGACGCTGTTGATGCACGGCCGGGTTCACAGCCCGACCCATCCCGACGCGACCGCGATGGCGGTCCGCGACGGTGTCGTGGTGTGGCTGGGCAGCGACGACGTTGGTCGAGGCCAGTTCCAGGGTGCCGAGGTGATCGATCTCGACGGTGGCTTCGTCGCGCCCGGCTTTGTCGACAGCCACATCCATCTGACCGCCACCGGTCTGACGCTGACCGGACTCGATTTGCGGGCCTCGACGTCGCGTCGGCATTGCCTCCAGCTGATCGGCGGCTATGCGGCCGCCCACCCCGGGCAGCCGGTCTGGGGTCACGGTTGGGACGAATCCTCGTGGCCGGAGGATGCCGCGCCGAGCACCGCGGACCTAGACGCGGTGTTGGGTGGCCGGCCCGCCTACCTGGCCCGCGTCGATGTGCACTCGGCGCTGGCCTCGACCGGTCTGCGCGAGCGGGTGGCGGGACTCCCGTCGGCGACCGGATTCGCCGAACAGCAACCCTTGGTCGGCGACGCCCATCACCTGGTCCGCGCCGCCGCGCGCGACCTGTTGACGGATGTCCAGCGCGCCGAAGCGCGTCTGGCCGCACTGGACGCCGCCGCCGCCAGCGGGATCGTCGCGGTACACGAATGCGCCGGCCCCGAGATCGGCGGGCTCGACGACTGGCGGCAACTGTGTGCCGTCAACCACGGCGTCCAGGTCACCGGGTACTGGGGCGAGGCGGTGACCAGCGCCGCGCAGGCACGTGCGCTCGTCGAGGACACCGGTGCAGCCGGGCTGGCCGGTGACCTCTTCGTCGACGGCGCCCTGGGCTCACGCACCGCCTGGCTGCACGAGCCCTATGCCGATGCCCCGGACCGGGTCGGGACCTGCTACGTGGATCCAGAGGTCGTCACCGCCCATGTGAAAGCGTGTACCCAGGCCGGCGTGACGGCGGGTTTCCACGTCATCGGCGACGCCGGCGTCGCGGCTGTCGTCGCCGCTTTTGAGGGCGTCGTCGAAAAACTCGGCGTGGCCGCGGTGGCCCGCTGCGGGCACCGCTTGGAGCACCTGGAGATGGTCACCGCAGATCAGGCAGCCAAGCTGGGGGCGTGGGGTGTCATCGCCAGCATGCAGCCCAATTTCGACGCACTCTGGGGCGGCCAGCGCGGCATGTACGCCCGTCGTCTCGGAGTCGACCGAGCAGCGGCTCTCAACCCGTTTGCGCTGTTAGCATCCCAAGGCGTGGCCCTCGCGTTCGGATCCGACGCCCCGGTTACCGGCCTCGACCCATGGGCGACCGTTCGCGCAGCCGCCAACCACCACACACCGGGCAGCGCGGTGTCGGTGCGAGCGGCCTTCGCCGCGGCGACCCGCGGCGGCTGGCGGGCCGGCGGTGTGAAGGACGGGCTGATGGGCACCTTGGTCCCTGGCGCGCCGGCGTCCTACGCCGTCTGGGACGTCGCCGGCCACAGCGAACTCGAAGCCAGCGCGCCGAGCGACGCCGTCCGGCGGTGGTCTACCGATCCGCGGTCGCGGGTGCCCGGACTGCCGCGTCTGGGCCCGACCAACACGTTGCCCCGTTGTCGGCAAACCGTGCACAGGGGCACAGTCATCCATGGCTAGGGGCATCAGGCGGTTCGACCGCTGGATGCGGCCCGGCGAGGACACCGAGGTCATTCCGGTGGTCGACGACGACGCCACCGGCGAAATCCCCGTGCAAAACGATGACGACCACGATCAAAACGATCAGGACGATCAGCACGCCGAGCTCGAAACCGGCCTCGAGCCGCAGGACGGCGGCACCGACCGCGAGCCAGAGCACGGCGATGATCGGCTTGCGAGGTTCGGCAATCGCGCCCGTGAAGTCGGGGCCGATGTAGGGCAGCGACTGCTCCAGCTGAGCGCTGCGCTGCTGATCTGGCTCGGCAACGAGCTGCGAAAGCGGCTACCGCAGTTCGCCAGGGCCTTGCGGCCGCGCCTGACGCGCCTCGGCGCGGCAAGCCTTGCCGGTTTGCTGCTCTGTTCGAGCTATCCCGGGTTCAACTGGTGGTGGGCCGCCGTCATCGCGTTCGCGGTGCTGGCCTGGGTGCTGACCCGCCCGGCCACCACACCGTTGGGCGGCTTTGGCTACGGCTTCCTGTTCGGCTTGGCGTTCTACCTGCCGTTGATCCACTGGGTCAGCATCCTGGTGGGCGTCGTACCCCTGGTGGCGCTGGTGCTGGTATGCGCGCTGTTTCCGGGGATTTTCGGTCTGCTGGCCGTCGTGGTGCGGCAGCTTCCCGGCTGGCCGATCTGGTTCGCGGTGTTGTGGGCCGCCCAGGAATGGTTGAAGTGCACGGTCCCATTCGGCGGATTCCCCTGGGGCGTGGTGGCCGCCGGCCAGACCGATGGCCCATTTCTGCCGTTGGTCCGGCTCGGCAGCGTTCCGCTGCTGTCGTTGGCGATCGTGTTGGTCGGTTGCAGCGCCACCGCGATCGCGTTGGAGATCGGGTCGTGGCTGGCGTCCCGCCAGCCGCACACCGTTGACCGGCCGCCAGCGGTGGTGCTGCCGGCGATCTGCATCTGCCTGGTGTTTTTCGCCACGGCGGCGATCTGGCCGCAAGTACGCCATTCCGGCACCGGCTCGGGGAACGAACCCGTCGTCAGCGCCGCAGTGGTCCAGGGCAACGTGCCCCGGCTCGGCCTGGAGTTCAACGCGCAACGTCTTGCGGTGCTGGGCAACGACGTCCGGGAGACCCGCCACCTGGCCGACGACGTGCACGCCGGTCGTGCGCCCCAACCCGACTTCGTCGTGTGGCCCGAGGACGCCTCGGAAGTCGATCCGCTGACCAACCCGGACGCGGCGCAGCAGATCGTGCTGGCCGTCGAGGCGATCGGCGCGCCGATTCTGGTCGGTACGGTGCTCGACGTCGCGGGCCGGGCGCCGGACGCCCCGGCGCAGACCAACACGGTGATCGTCTGGAATCCGAAGACGGGACCGGGCGACCGCCACGACAAGCGGATCGTGCAGCCGTTCGGGGAATACCTGCCTTGGCGTGGTTTCTTCCGCCATCTGTCCGGGCTCACCGACTTGGCGGGCTATATCGTCCCGGGCAACGGAACCGGGGTAGTGCGTGCCGCGGGTGTTCCGGTTGGGGTCGCAACCTGCTGGGAAGTGATATTCGACCGCGCGCTGCGCGACTCGGTCCGCAACGGCGCTGAGCTGCTCGCGGTGCCCGCCAACAACGCCAACTTCAACCAGACCATGAGTGAGCAGCAGCTGGCCTTCTCGAAGGTTCGCGCGGTGGAGCTCGACCGCTACGCCGTCGTAGCCAGCAACGTGGGAATCTCCGCCCTGGTGACGCCCGATGGCCGCGAGCTGGGCCGGACGAGGTTCTTCGAGCCGGCCTACCTGGACAACCAGGTGCGCCGCAAAACAACGCTGACGCCGGCAGCCGAATGGGGCCCGATCGTGCAGGGAAGCCTGGTCGTGGCCGCTGTCGCGGTCCTTCTCGCGGCAATGCTGCACAATGGATGGTTCACGGATATAAACCGTCGTCTGTCGGAGCTGGCGAAGAACGTCAGCGCAGCGAAGGAGAAATCCGACGACGAGCCGCTCGGCGACGATGAAGTAGCCGACGAAAACGACGTAGACGACACAGTAGCCGACCCCGAGCTTGTCGATGACGCCGCTCTCGACGGGGGCGGCCGACACTCAGCCTCCATACTTGACCAGCGGAAAGAAAAAGGAGAAACATGACCACCGGCGATCCGGTGTCGCGGGTTGCGGGCGATCGCCCCACCCAGCGCACCCTGGTGATCATCCCCACCTATAACGAGCGGGAGAACCTCCCGCTGATCCTCCAGCGCCTCCAACACGCCCGTCCTGACGTGCACGTGCTGGTCGTCGACGACAACAGCCCGGACGGCACCGGACAGCTCGCCGAAGAGCTGGCCTCGGCCGACCCCGACCGGATCCATGTCATGCACCGCACCGTCAAGGATGGTCTGGGTGCGGCATACCTGGCGGGCTTCGCCTGGGGGCTGAGTCGGAACTACTCGACGCTGGTGGAGATGGACGCCGACGGTAGTCACGCGCCCGAACAGCTGCATCTACTGCTGGACGCGGTCGATGCCGGAGCCGACTTGGCCATCGGTTCGCGCTACGTCGACGGCGGGGACGTACAGAACTGGCCGTGGCGGCGCTGGGCGCTGTCCTGGACGGCCAACACGTATGCGCGGTTGGCACTGGGCATTGGCATACATGACATCACCGCCGGCTACCGCGCCTACCGTCGGGAAGTTCTGCAAAAGATCGACCTGGACGCCATCGACTCGAAGGGTTACTGCTTCCAGATCGATCTGACCTGGCGCGCCATCAACAGCGGCTTCGTGGTCGCCGAGGTGCCGATCACGTTCACCGAGCGTGAGCTCGGAGTATCCAAGATGAGCGGATCCAACATCCGCGAAGCGCTGGTTAAAGTCGCTCAGTGGGGGATCGACGGGCGCCGCAACCGCAACCGCGCGGTCTCGGTCACCAAGTGAGCTTGTCGGGCGCTGTGATCAGCTGCCGCGACGGCGCGTCCTGATCAAGTCCAGACGCTCCTTGAGCAATTCGTCGAGCTCCTCAACGGAGCGGCGCTCGAGCAGCATGTCCCAGTGCGTGCGGGGCGGCTTCACCTTTTTGGGCTCCGGCAGGTCACCCTCGATCAGGGTGCCTTCCATACCGTTGCGGCACAGCCACGTGCCGGGGATCTCGGCGTCGTCCGCAAACGGTACGTCGAACTCCTCGCCGTTTTCGGTGCGATAACGCGCGATCTGGCGTGGCGCCAAGTCGTGATTGCGGTCGGTCTCGTAACTTACGGCTCCAAGGCGACTGCCTCTTAGGACACGATCAGCCATTGGTACCCACTCCTCTTAACGTCTTCTCAGCAGCTAGCGCTTTGATCAACGCCAGGGCGGTCCGCAGAGTTCCCAGGATTTTCCCGGGCCCATGCGACTCGACGGTCCATGATACCGGGATCCCGGTCTAACCCCGACTAAAGTCGGCCGCGTGACACGTCGCGTCCGCCCGCAGCCGTGCCGTTGGTGCGGACGTGCCATCCTGTCCCGCGATAGCGGTATGGGCCGTCGCCGCCAGTACTGCAGGCAATCGTGTCGGCAGCGGGCCTACGAGCAGCGGACCTCGATCAACGGCGGGCAAGGTGCATCTTTGCCCCCGGACGCGGTGGTGCTGTCCGCTGACGAAGCCGCTGACCTGTCCGACCGCGTCTATCAGGTGCGATGCGCGGCGGAAGATGTTGCGACGGCGCTGGACGAAGGAGCCGAGGCAACCGAACTGCGCGAACTGTGCGATGCGCTGGTACGAGCCGCCGCGGCCGCCGACGGCTGGCGCTGACCGCGTAGACCGGCGAAAGCCGGGTTACCACGCGCTTAACCCCGGCTGACCGTTGACGGGTACAGTCTCGCCATGGATCGCTGGACAACGCCGGAATTGGCTGCGGACCCAGGCCACGAATCGGGTGAGCAAGTCGGCGCGTAGCGCGACTTCTCCGGGTACGAAGCCGGGAGTATCGGAAGTATTGGGAACCCTGTCGAAGTTGGCCACCCACGCCAACGATGTTCTCCGGTCGAAGAGCAGGTACGAAGCCGTTCTGGTCGTTCGTGCCGCGCTTGACCCGGCTCCTGCGCTCAGGGCCGCATTCCGGATTCGGCGACGACCGACGTTAGGCGAGGGGTAACGACATGGCTGACCAACTTCAGCATGCGACTGAAGCATTGCGGAAAGCGCTGGTCCAGGTCGAGCGCCTCAAGCGTAAGAACCGTGCGCTGCTGGAGCGGTCGAGCGAGCCGATCGCGATCGTCGGGATGGCATGCCGCTTCCCCGGTGGAGTGGATTCCCCCGAGGGCCTGTGGGACATGGTGGCCCAGCGCCGCGACGTGATGTCGGAATTCCCGAACGACCGCGGCTGGGATCTGGCCGGCTTATTCGACGCGGATCCCGACGCGCCGCACAAGTGCTATGCGCGTGCCGGTGGGTTCGTCGACGATGTCGCGGGTTTTGACGCAGCGTTCTTTGGCGTGGGGCCATCCGAGGCGCTGGCGACCGATCCGCAGCACCGGATGCTGTTGGAGTTGTCGTGGGAGGCGTTGGAGCGGGCGGGGGTTGACCCGACCACGTTGCGGGGGAGCGCCACCGGTGTATTCGCCGGAATCATCGCTCAGGGCTACGGCATGCTCGCCGAGGAGATCGAGGGCTACCGACTGACCGGCATGACGTCCAGTGTGGCCACCGGCCGGGTGGCGTATGTGCTGGGGTTGGAGGGCCCCGCGGTGTCGGTGGATACCGCGTGCTCCTCGTCGCTGGTGGCCCTGCATATGGCGGTGCAGTCGTTGCGGTCGGGGGAGTGCGACCTGGCGCTGGCCGGCGGTGCGACCGTCAACGCCACGCCAACCGTGTTCGTCGAATTCAGCCGGCACCGCGGCTTGTCGCCGGATGGCCGGTGCAAGCCCTTTTCTTCGGCTGCCGACGGTGTCGGCTGGTCCGAGGGCGGCGCGATGCTGGTGGTGGAGCGGCTCTCGGATGCGCAGCGGTTGGGGCATCCGGTGTTGGCGGTCGTCCGGGGTTCGGCGGTCAATCAGGACGGGGCGTCGAATGGGTTGACCGCGCCGAATGGTCCGTCGCAGCAGCGGGTGGTGCGCGCGGCGCTGGCCAATGCCGGACTTTCGGCCGCCGAGGTCGATGTGGTGGAGGGCCACGGCACGGGCACCACGTTGGGTGATCCGATTGAGGCGCAGGCGTTGTTGGCGACCTATGGGCAGGACCGTAGCGCGCCGCTGTGGTTGGGGTCGATCAAGTCGAACATGGGTCACACCCAGGCCGCGGCGGGGGTGGCCGGGGTGATCAAGATGGTGCAGGCGATGCGCCATGAGACGTTGCCGGCAACACTGCATGTGGACGCGCCTTCTCCGCATGTGGATTGGTCGGCGGGGTCGGTGGAATTATTGGCCGAACCGCAGCCATGGAAGGCCGAGTCGGCCAATGGTCGGGGTCGTCGTGCGGGGGTGTCGTCGTTTGGGATCAGTGGCACCAATGCGCATGTGATTATCGAGGCGCCCCCAGCCGTCGAGGTGGCATCGGAGCGGGCGGCCCAGCCGCCGATCGTGCCGTGGGTGGTTTCGGCGAAGAGCGCGGGGGCGCTTTCGGCTCAGGCATCGCGGTTGGGTGAATTCTTGGCTGCCCGTGAGCAGTTGGACGCCGTTGATGTGGGCTGGTCGTTGGCGGGGCGCTCGACGTTTGAGCATCGGGCGGTGGTGCTTGGTGCCGACCGTGAGGATTTGCTGGCAGGGTTGGCTGAGTTTGCTGATGGGCTGCCGGGTGGTTCGGTGGTCTGCGGGCACAGCGCCCCGGCGGGCAAGACCGTGTTCGTCTTCCCCGGCCAAGGCTCCCAATGGCTCGGCATGGGCGTTGAATTACTTGACACTGCACCGGTTTTCGCTGATCAGATCAACGCATGCGCGGAGGCATTCACCGAATTCGTCGACTGGTCACTGATCGACGTGCTGCGCGGCGCGCCGGGTGCGCCGGGTCTGGACCGCGTCGACGTGGTCCAACCGGTGCTGTTCGCGGTGATGGTCTCGCTCGCCGAATTGTGGCGATCGATCGGCGTACGTCCCGACGCCGTGATCGGCCATTCTCAAGGCGAAATCGCCGCCGCCTACGTCGCGGGGGCGCTCTCGCTGCGCGACGCCGCGCGGGTGGTGACACTGCGCAGCAAACTGCTGCTGGCGCTGGCCGGACGCGGCGGCATGGTATCGCTGGCGTGCGGTCCCGAGCGAGCTCGAGAGTTGTTGGCTCCCTTCGGGGAAAAGATCAGCATCGCCGCGATCAATGGACACTCCGCCGTTGTGGTGTCCGGTGATGTCCCCGCACTCGACGAGCTGGTGCAACAATGCGCCGAAATTGAGCTCCGTGCCCGCAAGATCGACGTCGACTACGCCTCACACTCCGTTGACGTCGAGGGCATCCAGGAGCAGCTTGCCGACGTCCTTTCCGGCCTCGAGCCAGGTGCCTCGCGCGCCGCGTTCTTTTCCACGCTCACCGGCGGTCTGCTGGACACCGCAGGGTTGGACGCCGACTACTGGTATCGCAACATTCGCCAAACCGTGCAATTCGACCAGGCCGTGCGCGGCGCATGCCAACAGGGCTACCGCACCTTCATCGAATGCAGCCCGCATCCCGCACTGATTGCCGGTATCGAGGACACCTTCAACGACTGCGTCGACAGCGGTGCCGAACCGATCGTCATTCCCACCCTTGGCCGAGACGACGGTGGCATCCGGCGGTTCCTCACCTCGGCCGCGCAGGCCTTCGTGTCGGGCGTGGGCGTCGATTGGCGTGCGGTGCTGCCCGGGGCTGAATATGTCGAGTTGCCGACGTATGCCTTTGAGCGGCGGCGGTTCTGGCTCTCCGGTGACGGCGCTGCTCTCGACGCCGCGGGCCTGGGGTTGGGCGCCAGTGAACACGCGTTGCTGGGTGCGGTGGTGGAGCTGCCGGACACGGGTGGGGTGGTGCTGACTGGTCGGCTCTCGCCGGCATCGCAGGGATGGTTGGGCGACCACGCCGTTGACGGCCTGGTGGTGTTCCCGGGTGCCGGATTTGTCGAGCTGGCGATCCGCGCCGGCGACGAAGTCGGCTGCTCGGCCGTCGACGAACTGACGTTGCAGTCGCCGTTGATGCTGCCGGCTTCGGGTCCGGTTGCGGTGCAGGTGGTCGTGGGACCAGCCGACGAATCCGGCCAGCGCGACGTGTCCGTGTACTCCCGCGCCGATGCCAATTCCGACTCGGGTTGGACCTGCCACGCCGCCGGGCAGTTGGGTCCGAAATCGATTGAGCCGGGCGCGGATTTGTCGGTATGGCCGCCCGAAGGCGCGGCTCCGGTCGATCTGGCTGATGGTTACCAGCGGTTGGCCGCGCGCGGGTATGACTATGGCCCGGCGTTTCAAGGGTTGACCACGCTGTGGCGTCGCGGCGACGAGCTTTTCGCCGAGGTTACGCTGCCGGAGGCGGCTGGGGGCGTAGGCGGATTCGGTGTGCATCCGGTGCTATTGGATGCGGCGCTGCACGCGGCGGTGATGGCCCACGACGCGGCCGAGGTTGCCTTGCCGTTCTCTTGGCAGGGCGTGTCGTTGCATGCGGCGGGGGCGTCGGCGGTGCGGGCGCGGATTGCGCCGTCGGGTCCGTCGTCGGTGTCGGTGGAGTTGGCCGACGGGTTGGGGTTGCCGGTGTTGTCGGTGGCGTCGATGGTGGCTCGTCCGGTGTC
>NZ_DATMLH010000139.1:0-14730 GCF_035570115.1 Mycobacterium sp. | reverse complement strand
CAACAAGGAAGTGGTCTGGAATGCGAGGTAGTTCCGTCCCAATGTCGGTCCTTTTGCAGGTTGGCGCACATCAGCTCGGCAACGGTCTCGGCGATTGAAAATCTCCTCATCACATGATGTATCATGAGACTTCGTTGGACGAGATAGGGCACATGAATGCTGCTAGCCCCTCCGGCCCCGTTGAGAGCTTGCATCATCTGGGATACGCCAGAATCGTCGCCGTGAAGCTGATGTAGGCTGCTATTGAAGGTGATTCATCGTAGCTGGGCTAATCAGGTACCCGCTGAAAAGTTACTGCGCGGACAGCCGAGGCCGCTCGGTGGCCCATATCACCGATGATGATAGCATTGTGGCTTAGTTGATAATAAATGATCTATCATGCAATAACTCAGTAATAAATCTCGCTGACGTGTCAACCTTGGAACAGACGGGGTCGAGACGAGTGTCCGTGACGGGGAGATAGTGCGGTGTCTCGCGAACTCGCTCGCTGCCCGATTCTGACATATTCTCCAACAACGAATTCAGCCGCCAACGCGCCGCTTCTTGGGTGAATAACGCGGGAGCAGACGAACGAGAACCGTCGACGTGTGCCCCGCGTTCGCCGCCCATCCACCCACGGAAAGGGCCCACATCGCGATGACAACGTTAGGCAACGGCGCCAGGCGGTGGCGCTTTCCGGCGGCCAGCACGCTGCGCCGCCAGATCGCCGCATTCATGCTCGCGGCGGCCTCGGTATTGGCGCCGGCCATCACCGCTAATGTCGCAGCGGCCGACGCCTGCTCTGATGTGGAAGTCGTCTTCGCCCGAGGCACCAACGAGCCGCCCGGTGTGGGAGCGACCGGCCAAGCCTTCACCGATGCACTGACCGCACGCCTGCCCGGAAGGTCCGTGGACATCTATCCAGTGAATTACCCCGCATCGTACGACTTCGCCAAAGCGGCCGACGGAGTCGTTGATGCGTCAAACAAGATCACCTCCGTCGAGGCCGCTTGCCCGCAGTCCAAAATCGTCGTTGGCGGTTATTCTCAAGGCGCTGCGATCGCGGCCTACATCACCACAGACAATGTCCCCGACGGCTACGCGTTACCGCCCGGAATCAGCGGCCCCCTACCCCCGAGCACGGCCAATCACATCGCGGCCGTCGCGCTATTTGGCAAACCCTCCAACGGCTTCCTGGATCTCGTCGACCGCAATGCACCACCAATCACGATCGGGCATTTGTACGTTGACAAAACCGACGACCTTTGTGCTCCCAGCGATCCTGTGTGTTCGACGAGTGGGTTCAGTCGCGCTGCTCACAGCGCCTACCGGACCAACGGAATGACCGATCAGGCTGCGGATTTCGCGGCCAACGCCATTAAGGCAGGCACCTGAACGGATCAATATGAGGTGTCGAGCGCGGTGAGCTCGCGGAATTCCGAGACGAAGGCATCCTTTCGGATGAGGAGTTTGAGGCGCGGAAGGCGGAACTCTAACGCGATAGCTGGCGGATCGTGCAACTGCGGCACGCGTCCGGCGCCGATGACAGACCTTGACTATTTTGTCCCAATCTCGCGAGCCGCAGGATGTTGACGCCATCAACACCGTCGGTGCATCCACGGGTCGTTTCGCGTACTTTTGCGTCGTTTGAAGTATTCAGATCTGGCGTTTTCCCAGTTCAATGCGATTTTTGAGAGCCTGGTTCCATTCCCGCCAGCTCCACAGAGAACGAGTAGTTCGGGCGGAAAAGGCTTCGCTGTTTAAGTCGAGTAGCCGACTACTCTAGGCGGTCGCGCGATCGCCGGCCAAGCTCATGTGCATGGCCCTAGCGTCCGCAGGTACGACGCCGCCCCGATTGGACTCGGCGGATGGGCGCGCTTCTGTCGAGCCACCGGTTGACTCTCTGCGGTACGCGACCTTCAGGCGCTGGATTTGGGGCGCCGTGTTGGTCAGCGTCTCCGGAGGCGCACTGGTTTTCGTCTTCATGTCCTTCGCTGCGCCTATTCTGTTGAGTCCGGCCGCAACGGATCGGCTCCTTTTGCGGAGTGGGACGGCGCTGGCTGTGTTCGTGTTCGTTGTCGTGCCAGTGCTGATGCGCATCCGTCGAAACCGTTACGCGCTGAGCACCGTCTGGCTTCGGCAACGCCGAAAGCCGACGGACTGGGAACGACAAATGATCCTCGGTGCACCGGGTGAAGCCGTTCGCGTTTCAGCCCTGACATGGGGTATCGGTGCTGTTTTCTTCGCGATGTTGGGAGCGACAGAATCGGTTTCGGCTGCGGCATACATCTTCAGTGCTGTGATCTTAGGCGGCATCACCACGACCGCGATTTGGTATCTGATCGCCGAGTGGATCATGCGCCCGGTGTCGGCGCGCGCGCTAGACGGTGGTCCGGCCGGTCACCGCTCCGGTCCGAGTATTCAGCTCAGACTTGCGATGGCGTGGACGCTGGCGACGGGGGTGCCGCTCCTCGGCGTCGCGATGCTGGCGGTCGGTTACCTGGTGGACGTCGGATTCGAGCCGCATCGAACGTTGGCCGCGATCCTGGGTCTCGTCGTAGTAGCGCTCGTGGTCGGGTTGTTCACGCTGGTTGTCGCTACGCGGTCTGTCGCCGAGCGAGTGGGGGAACTGCGCCGCGCGCTTGCTCGGGTCCGGGCCGGCGACTTCGCGGCGCGCGTCGTCGTCGACGACGCTAGCGAGATCGGGCGCTTACAAGTCGGTTTCAACGCGATGACAGCGGGTTTGGCTGAGCGTGAACGCATTCGAGAGGTGTTTGGGATCTACGTTGACCGCGATGTTGCCGAGCACATCCTGCAAGGCGCCGCTCTGCAGGGTGAGGAAGTGGAGGTCACGTTAATGTTCGTCGACGTCCGCAGCTTCACTACTTTCGCGGAACGGCTGCGTCCGATCGAGGTCGTGGCGGCTCTCAACCGGCTCTTTGAACGGATTGTGCCGCTGGTTCACCGGCACGGCGGACACGTCGACAAGTACGCAGGCGACGGACTTTTGGCGGTTTTCGGAGCGCCGCGGCGCTACGTCGACCACGCTGATCGAGCATTGAGAGCCGCGTTGCAGATCTCGGACGCGGTGCGCGACGAGTTCGGGACGACGCTGTCAGTGGGGATCGGGTTGAACTCCGGACCGGTTGTCGCGGGCAATATTGGCGGTGCTGGACGACTGGAGTTCTCGGTGATCGGCGACGCCGTTAACGTCGCGGCGCGGGTCGAGTCGGCTACCCGTCAGACGGGCGATTTGGTTCTGCTGACGGGTCAGACGCTTGCCTTGCTTGACGGAGATCACGGCGAGTTTGTCGCGCGGCCAGGACTCAGTCTCAAGGGGAAGACCGCACCTGTGGAGATTTATGCGCCGGTGGTGGCGTCGGACCGGTGAGAGTGAGCGGTCGTCGTCACACTGCAGCCCGGGCCGCTTGTTTTACCAACCTCGACATCGGGTCGCCGCAATTCCTTCATCGCTCCCGGTCGGGCCGGAGGCCGCCGTTTCGACGAGCGACCAGTAGTTTCTTTCACGCTCGGTCAGCTCGTTTGACGTGATGGCGGCGAAGGCGGCGGCGTCGCGCTCGAATCGGACCGGCGCATCGGACAGCGCGTCCGGGCCCTCGAGCCGAAAACAGCTCGGTGCGAGCGGACCGAACAGCAGGGCGCGGCGAATGTTCGGCCAGTTATCTAGCTGCGGCTCGACCCCGGCGGCTCGAGCGAAGGTCAGCGCCACCAGGTTCATCCGAGTTTTCTGGGAAGTCCCTCGCTTCGAGCGATAAGCGTTGATCGACAGCCGCTGTTCGGTTTCAGTTATCGCCGGGATCGCGCCGCCCCACGTGTATGCGATCCACCTGGCCTGAAGTTCCAGCGGCACAAAGTACCCGCCCGACTGGTCCCACATGCCCATGAAGGCCAGGCCGGGGAGGTCAGGATGGAACGTGTAGCGGTCGGCGTCTAGGTGGACTGCGTCGAGGTCGACGACGACGCGGATGTTTTCACTCAGAAACGGTAGGCACAGATCGAACCCAGTGCCGAGCACAATCCCGTCGAATTCCTCGGCATGCCCGTCGGCGAACGTCACGGTGGCACCTGCGATGGATTTCATCCAGGGGCACACCGTAATTCGCCCCTCGGCCACGAGCGGCAGGTACTGCTGGTTGAGGGTGATCCCGGCGGCAAAAAGCGACGGGTCGGGCGCCGGTGCGCCGTACTGCTCCGGACTTCCTCCAGCCTCGAGCACGATCTCTTTCAGCTGCCGGTCGATCTCGGCTGCTGGGAGAGTCTCGCTCGCGAGGGTTCCGTAGCGGGTGAAGATCCGGTGATCGGACGGGACTCCGCCGGCGAACTTCGGTAGGACGTACCTCTGTCGCCGCTGGGTTACCACAACGCGTGCTGCGCCGAGCTGGGCGAGTTCGGCGGCGATCTCGAGGGCGCTGATAGCGCAGCCTGCCACGAGAACCCGCTTGCCCTGATATGGAGCGGGCCCTCTGTAGTGGTAGGTGGAGATGGCTCCGGCCGAGCCTGCGAACGTGTCCAGCCCCGGCAAAGGGGGGATGGCGGGGGCATGGAATCTCCCACTCGCCACGACCACTCGTTCGAAGCTCTCCTCTATGCCGGCGTGACCGACGAGCCATCCGGCATTGTCTCGCCTGAGGAACTCGACACGATTGCCGAACCGGATGCGCGACGTAAGGCCGAAGGTGTCGGCATAGCGATGCAAGTAGTCGAGAATATCGCGGTTTGATGGGTAGACGAGGTCGCTGTCGTTCGCCAGGTCGCTAAAGGCAGTCATGATGCGACTGGTGTTAGTGTGCATAGCCGGCCAAACGCCGCTCCGGCCAGCGAGTCCCGTCCACTGGCCGCCCAGCATCGGTCCCTGCTCGAAGATCGTCGGTTCGAATCCTTGCGAGAGCAGCCAGCGCGCCGCGACCAGCCCGCCGGGTCCAGCCCCGATCACGGCGACAGTTCTCGTCATCGGGGAACTGTCGCATGGCTGGGATCCCGGTGCGATCTCTTTGACCGTCCGTCGCAGATCAGGCGATCGGACGAGGCGCAGGTCATGTGGTAATCGTTTCCCATTCGACCTCGCCCTCCGGATTCATCGAACATAAGTCGAGTACAACAGGATCCACTGACCGACATTGATGTCGCTAGGCTCGCGCTGTGAGCGCGAAAAGCCGGATCCAGGTGGCGCGCGTATACGACGAAGCCAGCCCCGAGGACGGCCAGCGGGTTCTGGTGGATCGCATCTGGCCGCGCGGATTCCGCAAGGACGACCCACGGGTGGGCATCTGGTGCAGGGACGTCGCGCCGTCGAGGGAACTGCGTGAGTGGTACCACCATGAGCCGGAACGGTTTGACGAATTCGCGGCGCGCTACGAGGCGGAGCTGGCCGGCGGCCCGGCGCTGGAGGAACTGCGCAAACTAACCAAGCGTGGCGTCGTGACCCTGGTGACGGCCACCCGCGAAGTGGACGGCAGTCATGCAGCGGTCCTGGCGACGCTCCTCAAAAGCCGCTGACCGCCGTGAGACTATCGTGCGATGCGGCTGGGGTTGCACGCGCTGGGCATCGGGGCCGGCGCCGACCGGGTGGTGATCGACGCGGTCGCGTCAGCGGCGGACAGCTGCGGCTTCGCCACCCTGTGGGCGGGTGAACACGTTGTCATGGTGGATCGATCCGCGTCGCGCTACCCCTATTCCGACGACGGCGTCATAGCCGTTCCGGCACAGGCAGATTGGCTCGACCCGATGATTGCGTTGAGCTTCGCCGCTGCCGCCTCGTCGCGGATCGGCGTCGCGACAGGGGTGCTACTGCTGCCCGAGCACAATCCGGTGGTGGTAGCCAAGCAAGCCGCCAGCCTGGATCGGTTGAGCGGCGGGCGGCTGACCCTCGGCGTGGGTGTCGGGTGGTCCAGGGAGGAGTTCGCCGCGCTCGGGGTGCCGTTCGAGCATCGCGCGGCGCGCACCGCCGAATACGTGGCAGCGATCCGCACGTTGTGGCGCGATGACGTTGCCTCGTTCGACGGGAAGTTCGTCGGGTTCGATTCGATCAGGGTCAACCCCAAGCCGGTGCGCGATCGTATCCCGGTTGTGGTCGGAGGCAACAGCGACCCGGCACTGCGGCGCGTAGCGGCATGGGCAGACGGCTGGTACGGGTTCAACCTCGACGGCGTGGCGGCGGTGCGCGAGCGGATCGACAAGCTGGAGCAGGAGTGTGCCGCCGCGGGGCGTGACCGTGCTGACTTGCGGCTGTCCGTGGCGCTGCGCAATCCCAGCATCGGTGACGTCGGCGCGCTCGCTGAGTTGGGCGTCGACGAATTAGTCCTGGTGGAGGCGCCACCGGGCCACCCCGAGGCCGCCACCGGGTGGGTTTCGGCGCTGGCCGACCAGTGGATGAGGGCGCTCACCTAATGCTCCCGTGCAGCGGCCGCGCGGCCCAGCCCAGAGACTGTTGCCACACTCAGCGCGGCGCTCAGCGTACCGGTCGGGTTCTTCGCTCATCCGTTGACCGAAACCCACGAGGGATTCTTCCGGTGCCTGCGCCGCACAGCCATTTCCATACTCGAGCCCGACGCCAACCGCCGGTAGACTTGGTTTTGGTTGACAGTCCAGCCGGCCCGGAAGCGCCGTCCCTGTGGAGCGACAGCGTGAGAGCGACCGCTCGCAACCGGGCATCTCAGTGATCCTCTGTAGAAAGTTCACGATGCGAACGCGTCCAAAGTGGACCGTCACCAGGCACCCCGGTGCCACCGACAAAACCATGCCCGCGCAGCACTGCCACGCCCGGGCCGAACGTTTGCCCGACTCGGTGACCGCGGAGATCCCCGGCGCGGGGCGATACGGGCATCTATCGTCCGTCGATCGTCCGGTGAGGCATTGATGGCCATCACTGAGGTAGCTGAATATGCCCATCTGAGCGCCGCGGACATCGAGGCACTTGCCGTCGAATTGGACGGGATCCGTCTTGACATCGAGGATTCGCTCGGCGCGAAGGACCGGGCGTATATCCAGCGCACCATCGTTGTGCAACGCTGCCTTGACCTCGCCGCCCGTGTCGTGATCGGCGCCAGTCGGACCAGGACCGGATGGGCGTTGGGAACAGTCGCCCTTGCCGCGGCCAAGAGCATCGAGAATATGGAGCTGGGCCACAATATCGGCCATGGCCAATGGGATTGGATGAACGACCCCGAAATCCACTCCACCACCTGGGAGTGGGACATGGCGGGGCTGTCCTCCCAATGGAGATACTCCCACAACTACCGTCATCACATGTTCACCAACGTCGTCGGCGTCGACGACGACCTCGGTTACGGCGTTCTGCGGGTCACCCGTGACCAACCGTGGAAGCCCAGCAATCTGCTGCAGCCGCTGCGACATCTATTGCTGGCGCTTGTTTTCGAATGGGGTATCGCGCTGCATGGTCTGTACTCCGAGCAGGACCGCGCGGAGACTGACGCCGAAAAGTCTGCTCATACACGGGCTCTGCGCCGCAAAATTGCTCGCCAGGCGGGTAAAGATTACTTGCTCTTTCCTGCGCTCGCCGGTCGGCGCTGGCGGCGTGTCCTATTGGGTAACGCGCTCGCCAACGTGCTGCGAAACCTGTGGGCGTACGCGGTGATCTGCTGTGGCCACTTCGCCGACGGAGCTGAGAAATTCACGCCTGAAGCTCTCGAGGGTGAAACGAAGGCGCAGTGGTATCTGCGACAAATGTTGGGTAGCGCCAACTTTCGCGCAGGGCCGGTGATGGCGTTCATGAGTGGAAACCTCTGTTATCAGATCGAACACCATCTCTACCCTGATCTGCCCAGTAACCGTTGCGCCCAGATCGCCGAGCGGGTGCAGGCGGTCTGCGCGAAGTATGACCTGCCCTACACCACCGGCCCGCTGGCCCGCCAATACCTAATGGTGCTGCGCACGATCATCAAACTGGCTCTGCCGGACCGGTTCCTGGCCGCATCCTCCGATGACGCCCCCGAAACCGCCTCCGAGAAGAAATTTCGCGGCCTCGGGAAACGACCGTGTCGAGGCGGACTGGCCACCGCGATCCGCGACCGCAAAATCCGGCTCAACCAACGAAACGCATCGGAGCGCCGGCGAGTCGTTGCGAGTGCTCGATGACCCGCTACCGACCGTCAGGCCTTATCGAGTCGAGGGAAAAGGACTTCCTGAGTCAGGAGCTGCAGGGCGGCTGCGATCGGGATGGCTACGAGTGCTCCGACAATCCCGAGTAGCGCGCCGCCGATCAAAACGGCCACTACGGTGATCAGCGCCGGCACCTTGACGGCACGGCCGATGATCTTGGGCACCAGGAGGTAGTCCTCGGCAAGCCGGAAGACCACAAAGAACACGGTGGTCGTGATGCACACCGGGATCGACACCGTGAGTGCGACAGCGGCGACGACGACACCGGCGATGGTCGACCCGACGACGGGAACCAAGTCCAACAGTGCCACGAAGATACCCAGCAGCAGAGGGTAGGGAACTGAGAAGGCCATCAGCCAGATGAAAGTGGCGAGCCCGGCAATGATCGAAATCAACACATTGCCCAGAACGTAGGCGCCGACCTTGGCGAAGACCTCGTCGCCGATGAGGATGACGCGGGGCCGTCGGGTGTGTGGCACCAACCGGTACAGGGTGGTGCGGATGCGGGGCATGTCGATCAGGAAGTACACCGTCAGGACCACGACGATCAGCACATCCGCCACTCCTTCGAAGACGGCGGTTCCTGCACTGACCACATTGTTGAGCAGCGACCCGCCAGAACCGTTGAGGGCGTCTGTGATCCGCTGTTGTAGATGGAAACGCTCGTTTAGCCTGCCGACGGCCGAGGAGTGATCCTGCGCCTGCTGAAGGTAATGCGGCGCTTGATGTATCAGATCACCGGCTTGTTCGACGAGGGGGGGAATCGCGGCGCCCACGAAAGCGCCCAGCAACGCGAGAAAGATAACGAACACCAGCGTGATCGCCGCCCATCGCGGCAGTTTGCGCTTGACGAACCAAGAGGCGGCCGGTTCAAGGCCGAGTGCGAGAAAGAACGCCACACCGATCAGGACCAGTATCGAGGACATGGACCCCAGGACACGCACCACCCCGTAGGTGACCGCGACACCGGCGGCCGCCGCCATCCCGACAAAAAAAGGTGAGCCTCGGTCGAAGCGCCGACCCAGTCGGCCCAGGGGCTGCGCGTCGGAACTCATTTCGGCCGCCGCAGTTTCTGCCTCGGCGACCGGACCCTTCTGTTGGTGAGGTTGGGCGACCAGATCGTGATGCGCCTCAGTGGCTCGATCCTTGGTGATGAGATCGTCATCGGTTTGAGCCATCTGGCGCCTCCGCTAATCGGTCCGCGGAATGGGTTCCGCAAAATCTGGAGTACCCGTTTCTGACGTTGCGAGCGGGCGTCGTGCACGCCCGCGCACGGTGTGTTCGAGTCCCGCAGCACCGCGAAATCGGTCACCAAAGCCGGATTCCTCGGCAAGAAGGACACGAAAATCGATGTCTTCACCCGATTTTCAACCATGCTGGGTTCGCGGGGTTCGGCCGACACGGTCCGTGACACCCGAGGGTTCGTGGTCAAGGTCGAGTGCTCAGCGCAACTGGGCTAACTGCCTAACCCGCCAGGGCTCAGAAGCCGACTGCGGCTGAGTCCGCGAGAGCCACTTACATTTTGGTGTATCGCGCCATGGCCAAGCCGTAGAGGCTGTAGCTGATGGATTCTACCCGGCTCGGGGCATCGGCGGCTGGCCTTGCTCATCGGCGCGGGTCCCTCGGGGTGTATCGCGGGCTTCGGAATCGTCTTGCGCCGTGGCGCTGGCGTCGGAGTCCGGATCGATCTTGTCGGCGCGCTCGAATTGTCGGTTCAGCTCGCTGCGGGAGGTAGCCGCGTCGGTGCGATGTGCTTCCGCTTGGTGTTGTAGGCCGGCCGCGCGCGCTGACATGGCTTCGGCCTCGGCTTGTGCCGCGCGGGCCTTGGCCGCGGTCTCGTCGGCAAGCGCCTCGCGTTGCCCGACCTCGTGGGACTGTTCGACGGCTTTCTCGCGGATGTCGCCGGCTTGGACGCGGTGGTGTTCGGTGCGTTTATTGCGGGCCACCCACGCGATTGCCGCGATGAGCGACGCTGCCGCGATCACGACGACGACGATCCAAATGATAGTGCTGGTAGTCATGTCGGCTCCTTGGATTGGTTGAGCATGTTGGTTGAGCATGTTGGTTGTTGAAATCGGTCGAATTGGGCTGCGGCAGTTATGGACTGGCAACCCTCAAAGCAGCGACGTTGAAGCTGTCGGGGTCGACCCGGCGGGTTACGCCTGGCCGTTAGTAGTAGTGGCGGCGACCGCCGACGGCGTGTCCCATTCGTCCCATCAGCGCCAGTAACACGCCGACGACGAGGAGGATGACCCCTAGGACCAACACAACATGGGCGAAGGCGAAGGTAGGGATGAGGCTAGGGAGCAGAAGCCCGAGGACGATAAGGACGATTCCGAGAACGATCATGATGTTTACCTAGTTTCTGCGTGGTCTGGGTCACATACCCCGATTGGTCGGCGGTCAAACGCGTTGCGGACTGCAGCATCAGCGCCAGGTATCACAATTTCCCCCAATTCCCCTATTTGTAAGAGCTTTCAAGAGCCATCGTCGACGCACGGTGACGAGCCAGTTGCCGTAGATTTCTTGGTCTGCTGGGGTCTACGCCGCGTTGGTGCCGGCACCGGCCGATCCTGGGCGGAAGACGAGCTGTGTAATGGCTGCCGGGTTGACCGCCGCCGCCATGCGGAGGGCGTCGTTGGGAAGCGAGAGCCGGAACACCTTCTTCCACGCCGAGCCGACCTGCTTGACCATCGGACCGCTGACGTAGGTCAGGCCGCAGCGCTCGAATAAGTCTTGCACCTTCGGCGCAATCTCCTGATAGCGGTTGCTCGGCAGATCCGGGAACAGGTGATGTTCGATCTGGAAGGACAGATTGCCGGTCATGAAGTGCAGCAACCGGTTTCCGCTGATGTTGGCGGAGCCGAGCATCTGTCGTAGGTACCATTCGCCGCGGGTCTCGCCGTCGATCGACTTCTTCTCGTAGGTCTGTACGCCTTCGGGGAAGTGTCCGCACATGATGACCGAGTGCGTCCAGAGATTGCGCACCAGGTTGGCGGTCAGGTTCGCGGTCAGCGTGGTGACGGCTGATGGTCCGGACAACAGGGGGTGCAGTACGTAGTCCTTGGCCATCTGCCTTCGGATCTTGCGGAGCACGTTCCTGCCCTGGCGCCGGAACTCGTCCTTGTCCGTCTTGCCCTTGAGGTACTTGCCGATTTTGAGGTCGTAGGCGGCGATTCCGTATTGGAAGAAGCAGGCGTTGATGAAGTTCCACAGCGGCTGGGCGAGGTAGAAGGGCATCCACCGTTGATCTTCATCGACCCGCATGATGCCGTAACCGAGGTCCTCGTCCTTGCCGACCACGTTGGTGTAGGTGTGGTGAATCTCGTTGTGTGAGTGCTTCCACATGTCCGAGGGTGAGGCGTTGTCCCATTCCCAGGTAGTGGAGTGGATCTTGTTGTCGCGCATCCAGTCCCACTGACCGTGCATGACGTTGTGGCCGATCTCCATGTTCTCGACGATCTTGGCGACCGACAGCCCGACTGTGCCGACGAGCCACGCCGGCGGGAACAGCGAGAACAGCAGCACCCCTCGGCTGGCCAGTTCGAGTTTGCGCTGAAAGTCGATGACGTTGCGGATGTACACGGCATCGCGCTCGCCGCGGCTGTCGAGCACCTGCTGACGGATGGCGTCGAGTTCGCGGCCGAGATTCTCGATGTCTTCGGCGCTGAGGTGGGCGATCGGATTGTGCTCTTGGCGTTGCAGAGTGGTCATGAGATTTCCCTTAGAGGTCGATGTCGCAGGTGCCCGCTGCTGCGGACACGCAGGTTTGAATCAGGACGCCGTCACCTGGTGCGGCGGTGGTGATGTCGCCGTTGCGCAGGTCGCGCACGGCTCCTTGGCGCAGCGGTGCCACGCAGCCGAAGCAGATGCCCATCCGGCATCCCGACGGCATCAGGACTCCGGCCGCTTCGCCGGCATCGAGCAGTGTCTGGTCGCCCGGGGTGTCGAGGACGGTCGCGGACTTGGTAAAGGTGACGGTGCCGCCATCACCGGCGGTCACGACGGTGGGGCGAAACCGCTCGGTGTGCAGGCGCTCGGGCATGCCGTTGTCGTCCCAGTGCTGCTCGAGGGCGTCGAGCATGCCGGTAGGTCCGCATGCCCAGGTCTCGCGCTCGGCGAGGTCGTCGACGAGTGTGTCGAGTTCGGCGGTGCTGAGCATGCCGTCGGTGTCGGTGTGCTTCTCGATCAAGCGGATTCGGCCCCGGCTTGCCAGCATGCGCAGCTCGCCGCCGAAGATCACATCGTCGGGTGTGGGGGCGCTGTGCACGACCATGACGTCGTCGATGTGCTCGGCCATGTTGCGCAGCATTCCCATCACCGGGGTGATGCCGCTGCCCGCGGTGAGGAACAAGATCTTGGGTGGCGCGGCGGCGGGCAGGGTGAATTCGCCTGCGGCATGGTCGAGTTGGACGATGGTGCCGACTGTGGCGTGGCGCACGAGGTGGTTGGAGACCTTGCCCCCGGGGATGGCCTTGACGGTGATCGCGATGCAGCCGTCGTCCCGATCGGAATCGGAGGTCAGCGAGTAAGCGCGCCACTGACGCACGCCGTCGACGTCGACACCGATGCGGATGTACTGGCCGGGTGTATGGGTGCGCCAGCCACGGCCCGGCTTGATCACCAGGCTCGCCGCGTCGCAGGTTTCGGGGTGAATCGCCACGATCCGGCCGCGCAGGTCGGCACCTGAACGCAGCGGATCGATGATGTCGAGGTAGTCGGCCGGGACCAGCGGTGTGGTGATCCGCTCGGCGAGCCGGAGGAACCTGTCGCGCAGCGTGCCCATCGCGGTGACGCTGGGTGCTGTTGTTGTCATGAGATCACCATCCCTTGATCCCAGGTATAAACTCTTGGCCAGCGAGGGTGAAATACCAGGCTAGATTTGTTCGAAGAGAATAGATTCGATGAACGAAGTTGCAGGAGCTGACAGCGGACAGGTCACCGGCTTAGTGCTGAATGACGTGGTCGTGGCCGCTTTGCGGGGCGTTCTGCCCGCTGTCGCCGAACACACTGTGGCCGCCGTCACCGTCGAGGTGCCCAGTTACGCGGATGCCTTCAGCGGGCGGATGGGCCAGCGGATCGAAGGTGCCGTCCAGATGGCGCTGGGCGCCTTCCTCCAACTGGCCGCCCGTCCACACGACTCCGATCCCGGCCCGACGTTGTCCCGTGCGCTCGAAGGCGCCTACGAACTCGGGCGCGGCGAGGCACGTCAAGGGCGATCCATCGACGCGCTGCTCTCCGCCTACCGCGTCGGCGCGCGGGTGGCCTGGCGTGAGCTATCGGAAACCGCCGTCGACCGGGGACTGCCACCGGTGATGATCGCTCGGTTCGCCGAATTGGTGTTCGAATTCATCGATGAGCTCTCCGCGGCGAGCGTTTCCGGGCATGCCGATGAGCTGGCCTCCTCGGATCGAGAGCGACGGCGTCATCTTGACCGCCTCGGGCAGGACCTCCTCACCGGGGCGCCTGCCGAGATACTGCGGGCAAGTGCCGAGCGCGCCGAGTGGCGCCCACCGGACACCCTCACCGCGGTACTACTTCCGTCGGCCCAGACGCTGGGCGTGGTGTCCCGATTCGGGCAGTCCACATTGCAACTCAGTGGCGACCTGCCCGGTATCGAGCCGTCAGAGTCCGTCGTCGTACTGCTCATCCCAGACATGCACGGTCCCAACCGGTCCCGGCTACTGCGAGAACTCCAAGATCGCCGGGCAGTGGTCGGTCCTTCCCGCACCTGGACTCAGGCACAGTCGTCCTATCATCGCGTTCTGCAGGCACGCGAACTCCAACTCGCGGGAGACGACATCGCCACGATCGACACCGACACCCGTCTCGTCGAACTCGTGCTCGGCGCTGACCGCGAGGCCGCTGACGATCTCCGCCACCAGGTGCTCGCACCGCTCGATCAGTTACGTCCCAACACCGCCGAACGGCTCGCGGAAACACTGCGATCGTGGCTGCTACACCAGGGCCAGCGCGATGCGGTGGCTGCCGATCTATTCGTTCACGCCCAAACCGTGCGATATCGCATGACCCAAATCCGCGAGCTCTACGGTGATCGCCTGAACGACCCCCAGACGGTCCTTGAACTCATCGTGGCCTTGTCCATCCCGACAACGATCGGCTCACCTGCCGCATCATGAGGTGACCGGGGGAACAGCGGCTACGAGCACCTCATCGGATCGTTGTCGAAATTCGAACTCCCCGTTGAGATCATGATTCTCACCTCTGATCAGCCACGGCAATACAACCGCAGGCTTAGTCTGGACTATCGATAAGGAGCCGATCATGGGATTCACCGAGCCGAACTTCCCCCGGGTTGAGCCCGAAGCCTTTCTCAAGGCACCGTTTCTGGAACGCGTGAAGATGCTGACCCTGAACTGGGTCGAAAACGGGTACGGCGTGCCGCGGATGGTGCACGCGATCTACATCGTGAAGCTCGTGTTCTTCTATGCGCTGGGCGGCATCGTGGTTGCCACGCTGACCTCCGGACTGCCGGCGTTCTGGCATGTTTCGGAGTGGTGGAACCAGCCGATCGTCTACCAGAAGGCAATCCTGTGGACGGTGCTGCTCGAAACCATCGGCGTCGCCGGGTCATGGGGGCCGCTGGCCGGC
>NZ_DATMLH010000138.1:0-15572 GCF_035570115.1 Mycobacterium sp. | reverse complement strand
GACGGTGCTGAAGAACTCGCCTGCGTCCTCCGGCTGGGCCTTGATCATTGTCGTCAGGTCGCCACCGGCGAAGAAGGTCTTCTTCGCGCTGGTGATGACGACGCCGGTGATCGAATCCTTCTCGGCGACAAGGCGTTCGACCGCGTTGTGCATGGACTCGGTGTAGTGCTCGTTCATCACATTGGCCGACCCGGTGGGGTCGTCCAACGTCAGGGTGACGATGCCGTCGGAGTCCTTGTCCCAAGCAATGGTGTTCTCTGCCATGGTCTTAAACCCTCTCGATGATCGTGGCGACACCCATGCCGCCGCCGATACACAGCGTGACCAGCGCGCGCCGCGCGTTGCGGCGCTCGAGCTCGTCGACCATGGTGCCGGTGATCATGGCGCCAGTGGCGCCCAGCGGATGGCCCATCGCGATGGCGCCGCCGTTGACGTTGAGCTTCTCGCCCGGGATGCCGAGGTCCTTCTGGAATTTCAGCACCACCGACGCGAACGCCTCGTTGAGCTCGAACAGGTCGATGTCGTCGATCGTCAGGCCCGAGCGGTCGAGCACCTTACGGGTGGCGGGCGTCGGGCCGGTGAGCATGATGACCGGGTCCGAGCCGCTGGTGGCGGTGGCCACAATGCGGGCCCGCGGGGTCAGTCCCTGAGACTTGCCCGCGGCTTCGGAACCGACCAGCACCAGCGCGGCGCCGTCGACGATGCCGGAGCTGTTGCCGCCGGTGTGGACGTGGTTGATCTTTTCCACCCAGTGGTACTTCTGCAGCGCCACGTCGTCGAAGCCGCCCATCTGGCCGATGCCGTCGAATGCGGTCTTCAGCTTGCCCAGGCCTTCCGGCGTGGTGTCGGGCCGCATGTGCTCGTCGTGGTCGAGGATGACCAGACCATTCTGGTCACGCACCGGCACGACCGACTTCGCGAAATAGCCGCCCGACCAGGCGTCGGCGGCCTTCTGCTGGCTGCGCAGCGCGTAGGCGTCGACGTCCTCGCGGGAGAAGCCTTCGATGGTGGCGATCAGGTCGGCGCCGATGCCTTGCGGCACGAAGCCGACCTGGTAATTGGTCTCGGGGTCGGTCGCCCAGGCGCCGCCGTCCGAGCCCATCGGGACGCGGCTCATCGACTCGACACCGCCGGCCAGCACCAGGTCGTCCCAGCCGGAGCGCACCTTCTGCGCGGCGGTGTTGACGGCTTCCAGACCCGAGGCGCAGAACCGGTTCAGCTGGACGCCACCGGTGGTCTCGGGCAGCCCGGCCGCCAGCACCGCGGTCCGGGCGATGTCGCCGCCCTGGTCGCCGACCGGTGATACCACCCCGAGGATCATGTCGCTGATCAGCGTCTCGTCGAGGTCGGGGAAGCGCCTGCGCAGCTCGTCGACCAGACCGACGACCAGGTTCAGCGGCTTGACCTCGTTCAGGGACCCGTTGCGCTGCTTGCCGCGCGGCGTGCGGATGGCCTCGTAGATGAAGGCTTCTTCGGACATGGGTGATTCTCTTTCCACTGAGTTCAACACCGGGGTTTTTGGATCTGTCCTTGGGACGCTAGTCCTCTGTCGCCCACCCTAACAGGGCGCCCGATCAACCTGTTGGTTGGGCCGCTTCCACGTCAAACGTGAAGCTGGCCGCACACTCGACACCGAACGTGAAGCTGGCCGCACACTCGGGCGCCGACGCATACCCTCGACACCCATGACGGTGTCGCGACTGCAACCCTATGCGACCACGGTGTTCGCGGAAATGTCGGCGCTGGCCGCCCGGGTCGGCGCGGTGAACCTCGGCCAGGGCTTCCCCGACGAAGACGGGCCGCCGGCAATGCTCAAGGCCGCACAGGACGCCATCGCCGAGGGCGTCAACCAATATCCACCGGGAATCGGTATCGCGCCGCTGCGCGAGGCGGTCGCAGCACAGCGCAAGAGGCACTTCGGAGTCGAGTACGACCCGGACACCGAGGTGCTGGTGACGGTCGGGGCCACCGAAGCCATCGCGGCGGCGGTAATCGGCCTGGTCGAGCCGGGCTCCGAGGTGATCTTGATCCAGGCGTTCTACGACTCCTACTCCCCGGTGGTGGCAATGGCCGGCGCCGAGCGGGTCATCGTGCCGCTGGTGCCCGACGGTCGCGGCTTTGCGCTCGATACCGACGCGCTGCGGCGTGCGGTGACACCGCGCACCAGGGCGTTGATCGTCAACTCGCCGCACAACCCCACCGGCACGGTGCTCAGCGAGGCCGAGCTGGCCGCCATCGCCCAAATCGCAGTGGCCACCGACTTGCTGGTCATCACCGACGAGGTCTACGAGCACCTGGTGTACTCGCCCCCTGCAGGCCGCCGGCACTTGCCGCTGGCCGGTTTCGACGGGATGGCCGGGCGCACGATTACCATCTCGAGTGCGGCGAAGATGTTCAACTGCACCGGCTGGAAGATCGGATGGGCCTGCGGGCCAGCCGAACTCATTCTCGGCCTGCGGGCGGCCAAGCAGTATCTGAGTTACGTCGGCGGCGCGCCGTTTCAGCCTGCCGTCGCGCATGCGCTGAACACCGAGGATACCTGGGTGGCAGCGCTGCGAACCTCGTTGCAGCATAAGCGCGACCGGCTAGCGACCGGGTTGGCGCAGGTCGGATTTCGAGTGCACGACAGCTCGGGCACCTACTTCCTGTGCGCCGATCCGCGTCCGTTGGGTTACCACGACAGCACGGCATTCTGCGCCGCGCTACCGGAACGGGTTGGGGTGGCCGCGATCCCGATGACAGCGTTCTGCGATCCCGCTGCAAGTGACTACATGGAGTGGAATCACTTGGTGCGCTTCACCTTCTGTAAGCGCGACGACACGCTCGACGAGGCGATACGGCGACTGGCACGCCTGCGAGACGGGTCGGCTATCTCGGCCGATCCGAACCAGCGGCAGCCATAACCCGCCGTCGCAGGCCCTCGGTCGCGGCATAGAGGACCTTCTTGCGGGCCCGGTTGACCAGGAACTCCGGCAGTGGCGCCGACGGCTCGAGGGTGATCTCGAATCGCACCCGCGTCTTCTCATCGGTTTCGCGCTGCAGGGTGTACTCGACGTGCTGGGCATGCTGCTGCAAAGTTTTGTCGGCATCCCACACCAGCCAGTCCGGCCCCCAGTGGTACTCGAGCACCTCGGTATCGACGATGCCGACAATCCGGACCGTGACCTTCACGTGGTGTGGGCGACCGTCGGGATAAGTGTCGATGACTTCGGCCCGTCTGTGTACCGGGGACCACGACGGCACCGAGCCGACATCGGCCAGCACCTCCAGAATTGCCTCCGGCGGCGCGTCGATGACAACCTCTCGCGATGCTTGTACGGCCACTACTAGCAAGTTAGCAACGCGGCGGTCTTCGCGGACCAGGTTGAGCGGCTTACCCTGGGGTATGTGCAGCAGCTGAGTTGGACCGATGACATGATGCTGCGCGCGGAGAGACCAGCGACGCCATTACAGATTCAGATGCTGCTGATCTATGACCCCTCGACCGCCCCCGGCGGCAAGGTGACCTTCAAGGGGATTCTTGACGAGCTCGACGCCCGGCTGCATCTCGCGGACGTCTTTCGGCGGCGGTTGACCGAGCTGCCGGGCGGTTTCGATAGGCCCTATTGGGTAGATGACCCCAGCTTCGATCTTGAGTATCACGTCCGTCATATCGGGTTGCCGCAGCCTGGTGACTGGCGGCAGCTGTGTATCCAGGTCGCGCGACTGCACGCCCGACAGATCGACCTGCGACGTCCGCCGTGGGAGATCACTGTCATCGAGGGACTGAATTCCGTGCCGGGAGTGCCGAGAGGCTCGTTCGCGATGGCGTTGAAGTTGCACCACTGTGCGGTCGACGGCATGGCGAGCGTTGCGATGATGGCGGCAATGCACGACCTTGCCGCTGATAGCCCACGCCCCGCTGGGCCCGATAGTCCCTGGCGACCCGCCCCTCTTCCAACGGCCGCAAACTTACTCTCGCGCATGGCGATTAACGCGGCGCTCCATCCTTTGCGGGCGGGCGCAGTGCTCGCGTCGAGCACTCCCAAGGCAGTGCGCGGTTTAGCCGGCCTGCCGGGGAAGCTGGTCGGCGGTGTCGTGTCCAGGGTTGCCGAGGGTGGCGGGCCGTTGTTTCCACCGAAGACGCGTTTCAACCAATCGGTGTCACCGCACCGGGTCTTCGAGGCCCGGTTTCACGATCTTGCCGATTTCAAGCGGATCAAGGCGAGCGTCCCCGGCTCGACCGTCAACGATGTGGCGCTCGCCTACGTGGGAGGCGCCCTTCGCGAGTATCTGGATGGCCACGGAGAACTTCCCGACGAATCGCTCGTCGCGGCGTGCCCAATGTCACTGCGCGAGAAGGGCGACCAGACCAGCCAGGGAAACGCGTTGTTCGGCCGGTTGCAAAGCCTCGGTACCGACATCGCCGATCCGCTCGAACGGCTTGCCTCGATCGCCGCGTCGACCGCGGGGAGCCGTTCGGGGTCGGATAAGTCGACCGGGGCCCAGCTGCTCGATCTCATCGGAACAGTGCCGACCGCACTGCTCGGAGCGACTGCGCGGGCCGCGAGCGTGCTTCCGTTCTCTGGCCCGACCGTCGCCAATACGACCGTGACCAACGTGCCAGGACCAACCGAACCGATCTTCTTCAGCGGAGCGCGACTCGTACGCGCCGCCGGCCTCGGGCCGCTGATAGGCGGCCTGAACCTTATTCATGTCGTTGCGAGCTACAACGGAACTTTGTCGATCAGCGCTACCGCGGACCGCGACGCCCTGCCGGACCCGGCGACGTATGCCGACTGCATGGAGCACGCGTTTCAGGGGTTGCTCGTCGGCGCGAGCTGAGCTGGTTGAGCCTGACGCCGATTATTTCGGCTGATCCAATCCCAGGTCGGATCCCATTAAGCCGATGACTTGATCCCGCAGTCCCTTGGTCGCGGCGTCCAACACGATTTTGCTCGCCCGCTTGACGACGAAGGCGGGAACCGGCCCGGACGGTTCGACGGTGATGTCGAAACGCACCCGGGTCTTATCGACGCCCACCCGCTGCAGGTTGTATTCCACGTGCTGCCCGCGCTGCTGGAAGGTATCGTCGGCATCCCACACCACCCAATTGGGACCCCAGTGATATTCCAGGATTTCGTTGTCGACGAGCCCGAAGATCTTGATGGTCGCCTTAACGTGGTGGGGTCGACCGTCGGCGTACCAGTCGAGAACCTCGATCCGCTTGTGCACCGGTGACCACGACGACAGCGACCCGACGTCGGCCAGCGCTTCCAGGATCACTTCCGGCGGCGCGTCGATGAGGATCTCTCGCGATGCTCGTACGGCCACTACGTCAAAGCTAGCAAGGCGACCCGGCTGACGGGTTGATTACCAGCCGATTTCGCCCAGCGGTGTCGTTGCTCGCGGCGGTGGCCCGACCGGTCCGGCCGGTGTGCGGGAGAACCGCGGCGCGGGCGCGGCCTGGTCGACGCCGTTGGCACTGATCACCGTCGCCCGGGCGATCAGATGCGCGTCGGCGGCGGCCTCGCTCCAGGTCAGCACCGGGGTGACGCACGCGTCGGTGCCGGTGAATATCTCCGCCCATTCGTCACGGGTCTTGCTCGCGAACCGTGTGGTGAAAACCTCGAACATCTTTGGGTACAAACCGATTTCGAATTGGCTCGGAACTTCGTCGGGCGACAATCCGAGCCCGGCGAGCAGTTCGGCGAAGAACTGCGGCTCGATTGCGCCGACGGCCATGTACTTACCGTCGGCGGTCTCGTAGCAGCGATAAAACGGGGCGCCGCCGTCGAGCAGAAATGCTTCACGCTCGTCGCGCAGAGCTCCGGTCGACTTCATCGTCCACATCATCTGCGTGAGCACGCTGACGCCATCGACCATCGCCGCGTCCACCACCTGACCGACCCCGGACCGCTCTCGCTCGTACAACGCCGCCACGATGCCCAGCAACACGAACATCGAACCGCCACCGAAGTCGGCGACCAGATTCAGCGGCGGCATCGGCGGCCGGTCGCGGTAGCCCAGCGCCGACAGCGCCCCGGTTTGGGACAGGTAGTTGATGTCATGGCCGGCGGTGTTGGCGCGTGGACCATCCTGTCCCCATCCGGTGATGCGGGCGAAGATCAGCCGCGGGTTGACCGTGGCGCAATCGTCGGGGCCGACGCCGAGGCGCTCGCAGGTGCCGGGCCGGAAACAGTCCAGCAGCACGTCGGCTTTGGCGGCCAACTCCAGGAGTGCCTGCGGATCCGTCTTGACGTCCAGGTCGACGATTCGCTTTCCGCGGTGCAGCAGGTCGCGGTCCTCGGCAGGCATCGTCAGTCCGCCGGGACGCCGAACCCGAACCACGTCGGCGCCCAGATCCGCGAGCACCATCGCGGCGTGTGGGCCCGGTCCGATGCCGCCAAGTTCGATAACTCGCACACCGGCCAGCGGCCCGGTCAAGCCCGGCCCTTACCCATGCTCAGCACCCGTTGACGCAAGCCCTCGGTCCCTGCGTCGATGCTCCCTTTAATGGCGCGTTTCAGGACGAAGCCGGGCAGCGGTACCACTGGGTCGACGCTGATCTGGAACTTCACCTTGGTGCGCTCGCCGTCCGGTATCAACGTGTACGAGGCATCCTGCGAACGCTGCTGGGCCGAGCTGACCAACGTCCAACTCACTTTGTTGCAGCTCCACGTGTAGGCCACGACCTGCTCATCGGTGATCCCGGCCGTCTTCACCTTCATCTTGGCTTTGATGGGTCGTCCTTCCGTGTCTCTCTCGAGAACTTCAGAGCTCTGGTACGGCGGCGACCACTCGGTCAGCGACTCCAGATCGGCAATGACAGCGAGGATCTCCGCCGGGGTCGCCTCGATGACTATCTCGCGGGTTTCGTTGATTGCCATGTCCGGACGATAGCGAGGTAGCGCCGCGGGGAGGGCGTTTTCGACCGCAGACGCGTAGCCTCGTCGTCGTGACTGTTCGTGTTTCGGAGCCGGTCGCTCCCCGCTACACCGTCGGTGACTACCTGCTGGACCGCCTGGTAGAGCTCGGCGTTTCCGAAGTCTTCGGAGTCCCCGGCGACTACAACCTCGAATTCCTTGACCACATCGTCGCCCATCCCGACATTCGGTGGGTCGGGAACGCCAACGAACTCAATGCCGGCTATGCCGCCGATGGATACGGCCGTCTGCGCGGAATGTCAGCTGTGCTAACCACATTCGGGGTCGGCGAGCTCTCGGCGGCCAATGCGATTGCGGGCAGTTACGCCGAGCATGTGCCCGTGGTGCACATCGTCGGCGGGCCATCGAAAGACGCGCAGGGCACTCGTCGGGCTCTGCATCATTCGCTGGGCGACGGCGATTTCGAGCATTTCCTGCGGGTAAGCCGCGAAATCACCTGTGCCCAAGCCAATCTCATGCCAGCGACGGCCACCAGGGAAATCGACCGGGTGCTCAGCGAGGTACGGGAGCAGCGGCGGCCCGGATACCTTCTGCTGCCCACCGACGTCGCGCGCTTCGAAACCGAGCGGCCTACCGCACCGTTGCCACGCTATACCGGGGGTACCAGCCCACGGGCCCTTGCTCTGTTTACCGAAGCCGCAGCCGAACTCATCGCAGACCAACGATTGACCGTGCTGGCCGACCTCTTGGTCCATCGTCTGAACGCCGTCGACAAGCTCGAGGCACTGCTGGCCGCCGACGTGGTACCCCATGCCACGCTGATGTGGGGCAAAAGCCTGGTCGACGAGAGCGCGCCGGAATTCCTGGGTATCTACGCCGGCGCGGCCAGCGCCGAACCGGTGCGCCGGGCGATCGAAGAAGCGCCGGTACTGGTGACCGCAGGAGTCGTATTCACCGACATGGTGAGCGGCTTCTTCAGCCAGCGCATCGATCCGGCCAAGACCATCGACGTCGCAGTACAGCAGAGCACGGTCGGCAATCAGGTGTTCGCGCCGCTGGAGATGGAGGCCGCGCTGGAAGCGCTGACTACGATTATGATCCGCCGTGGGATCACCTCTCCACCCATCGCATCGACGCCCGACGACGTGTTCGTGGAAACCCTTGACCGCGACGAGCCCCTCAGCCAAAAAGTCTTGTGGGACAGGTTCTGCGAGGCACTGACACCCGGCAATGTGGTGCTTGCGGATCAGGGCACCTCCTTCTACGGCATGGCCACTCACCGCCTTCCCCGCGGCGTGACCTTCATCGGCCAACCGTTGTGGGGTTCGATCGGATACACGCTGCCCGCCACACTCGGCGCGGGGCTCGCGCATCGAGATCGGCGTCCGGTGTTACTGATCGGCGACGGCGCCGCGCAGCTGACGGTTCAGGAGCTTGGCACCTTCTCCCGGGAAGGCCTGTCGCCGGTCATCGTCGTGGTCAACAACGACGGCTACACCGTCGAACGGATGATCCACGGAAAGGACGAGCCCTACAACGACATCGTGAGCTGGTGTTGGGCCGAGATTCCCAACGCGCTCGGTGTGACCAACCATCTCACGTTTCGGGCCCAAACCTACGGCGAGCTCGACGACGCCTTCGTCGCGGCGGCTAACCACCGGGACCGGATGGTGCTCATCGAGGCGGTCGTGCCGCGCCTGGATGCCCCGGACCTGTTGAACGATCTGGCCCGACCCACATCTCCGGATGGCAGCCCGCGTCGCTGAACTGCTTGTCGCTCAGCCGCGCAACCGACCCCGATCCGCGGTCGATGCGCCGAGCAGCGAGCGCAGCGTGCGCCGGCATCGGCCGCAGTCAGCACCCGCCCCGCACGCCGCGGCGATCTGATTGGTCGTCAATGCCCCTTTGGCGATGGCGTCGGCCACCACCTGGCTGGTGATGCCGTTACACAGGCAGACGAACACCGAGTGGTCCGTTCACTCGTCGATCCGCATCATGTCGAAGAACTTGCCCACAAACACCGGCGGGTATGCGCCCACCCCAGCCCTGGCTATCCACGGGGCCGCGATGTCGGGATGATCGATCCAGCGCCGCGCGGAATCCTCGTCGTCGAGATGCTGCAGGATCATCACCTCGTGCCCGTCGTCGAACGCTCGGAAGATCCACGTCTTTCGGACACCTGCCGCGGCGAACCTGGTCAGCCCCGCGCGCACTTCCTGGGTCAGGACGGACACGTCGTCGACCGATGCGATCGCGGCGACCACCACGCTGGGAGGCGCCGGGTTCGACGGTGGCGACGCCTCGAACCGCTCGACGATCTCACCGGCGAAGACCGCCGGAATGTCTTCTACACCAACCAAATCGAACCAGTCGAAGAACGCTCGCGACCGTAGCAGTTCCACAATCGGCTCTCGGCTGCGCACACGGATCGTCACCAGCACGCGACCGTAGTCATGTGTCGATGTGTAGACCAGCACCTGGTGCGCACCGATACCGGCCAACTCCGATTTGCGGCGTTGCAGTAGCGGCCAGACCCGCTCCGGGTTGGGCACGCGATAGTCCGACGCGATGACCATTGAATGCGCTTGCGGATCTGGGGAGCTCACCGAAGTTGGTCCTTCATCACCTTGCCGGTCGCGTTCAGCGGCAGCTCGCTGAGAAACTCAACATACCGCGGGGCTTTGAAACCAGCCATCCGATCGCGGCACCAGGCGATCAAATCGTCCTCGGAGACCAATGCTTTCGGCACCACAAAGGCCTTACCCACCTGGCCGAGCCGCTGATCGGGAACACCGATCACCGCGACCTGAGCAACCGCGGGGTGTTCCAACATGAAGCCCTCGATCTCAGCCGGGTACGCGTTGAACCCGCCGACGATGAACATGTCCTTTTTACGCCCATCGATGCGCAGCCGACCGGCCGCATCGAAGTTCCCCAAGTCGCCGGTGTGCAGCCAGCCCTCGTCGTCGATCGCCTTCGCGGTGGCGTCCGGGTCGTCCAGGTATCCCTGCATCACGCCATAGCCGCGGACCAGCACCTCGCCGTCCTCGGCGACGCGAACCCGCACTCCCTCGCAGGGCAGGCCCGCGGTGGTGGCCACATCCTCGAAGGAGTCACCGGGCCGCGACAAGGTGACGTTGCCCGCCTCGGTGAGCCCGTAACCGGTCATCAGCGTCTGGAACGGCAGTTCGCCGTGTATGCGACGAACCAGTTCGACGGGGATGTCGGCGGCGCCGGTCACGCCTGCTCGCAGAGTCGACAGCCTGGCTTTGTCGCGAACAGCCAGCAACGAGTGGTACAGCGTCGGCGGGCCGGGCAGCATCGTAATGCGCTCGCGTTCAATAAGATCCACCACGGCATCGACGTCGAATACCGCGACCGGCAGCATCGTCGCGCCGCGCAGAAAGGACGTGACGAGGCCCGCCTTCAAGCCGAAGGTGTGGAAGTAGGGGTTGATCTGCAGATAGCGGTCGCCTTCGCGCAGATCAGCCAGTGTCGACCACTCTTCGTACATGCGCAGCGTTTGGCGATGATTCATCATCGCGCCCTTCGGGCGGCCGGTCGTGCCCGAGGTGAAGATGATGTCCGAGACGTCGGTGCCGTTCACGGTGCGCTCGAACGGCGAACCACTGGAGAGAAAGTCGGATTTGAGCTCGACGACCGGTATCCCCGCGGGCGCGGTGTAGTCCTGGTCCAAGAATCCTTTCTGCACCAGAACGGCTTTCGCTCCGCTGCGGGTGATGATGTCGGCCGCTTCGTCCGTCTTGAACCGGGTGTTGACCGGTACCAGCACACCACCCGCAGCCAGCAGCCCGAACGCCGCGATGATCCACTCCGCGGAATTGGGCGCCCAGACCGCGACCCGATCGCCTTGATCGATACCGAGGTCAGCGAAAGCGCCTGCAGCGCGGCGTATTCGCTCGACAGCTTCGGTGAAGGTGAAGCGCAGCGGACCGTCGACAATCGCTTCTGCGTCGCCGAAGCGGTCCGCCGCGCTCAAGACCATCTCGGGGATGGTCTGCCAGTTTAGCCGGCCTGTCACACCGTGACGAGACGACCGAGGTTACCGCCCATGATCTTTGCTTGATCTTCGACCGGCAGGTGCGCCAGCGCGTTGATGTAGAAGGTCGGCTCCGCCAGCCCCTCCGGGTGCGGCCAGTCCGAGCCGTACAGCACCTGATCCACACCGACGAGGTTGACCAGATCGTCGATGCCGTCCTCGAAGAACGGGCTGACGTGGATTCGGTTCTTGATCATCTCGACGGGGTCGCTCGGGAAAGCTTCCGGGGCCTTCCGGTAGACCTCCGCCAGGCCGTCGAGCAGCGGCAACATCCACTTCGAACCGGCCTCGACGATCGCGACCTTCAGCTTGGGATGGCGGTAGAGCGCGCCGTGGATCACCCACGAGCCCACCGAATCCTGGATCGGCCGCCACTCGTTGAGGATGCCCATCGCATTGGTTTGGAATGGCAGCATCTCCTGGTCGGCACCGTCCCACTCGGACGTGTACCGGGAGTAGCCGCTGTCGCTGGAGTGCATGCCGACCAGCAGGTCGTGCTCGACGACCCGCTCCCAGAACGGGTCGAACTCGGGCAGCGCGAACGACCGGGGACCACGGAAGCCGGGAACCGGTGCCGGGCGGACCAAGATGCATCGAGCGCCGCGCTTGACTACCCACTCCAGCTCCTCGATCGCCTTCTCCACGATCGGCAGGGTGATGACGGGGGTGGTGAAGATGCGGTTCTGGTAGTTGAAGCCCCAGACCTCATCGAGCCACTGGTTCAGCGAATGGATCAGGACGTGGATGGCGACCGGGTCGTCGCGCAGCCGCTCCTCGAGCAGGCTGGCCAGAGTCGGGAACATCAGGGTGCGGTCCATTCCCAACTCGTTCATCTGCTCCAGGCGTGGGCCGGGCTCGAAGAACGCCGGGATCGCACGCATCGGCTCACCGAACAGTTCGCGCTTGGTCTTGCCTTCCGGGTTGCCGAACTTGAAGTACTCCTCCCAGGCACCCGGCCGGGCGACGACCTCGAAGGTCGGGTTGGGAATGTAGTTGCTGATCTGGCCGCGGATCGCGATCTTGGTGCGCCCGTCGACCTGTACGTACTGGACGTAGCCCTTGTACTCCTTGGGCAGGAACTTCGTCAGCGCCTCCGGCGGCTCGTAGAGGTGATTATCCGCGTCAAAGAGCGGGAACGGAACGTCCTCGCGGTGCGACAACTGCCCCATGAAATCCTCCTTCGCAATTTGTGAGAATAATATTCTCACCCCGAGGCTAGCGCAACGTGCTCTGGATGCCGTCACGCACCAGACGCTTCTGCACTTTGCCGCTCGCCGTGCGCGGATAGTCGGCGACTTCGAGCAAGATCTCCGGCCACTTCTGCCGGGCCACCCCTTGCCCGGCGAAATGCGCGCGCACGTCGTCGGCCGTCGGCAATGCGTGGCCCGGCTTGAGCCGCAGCACGGCGGCGACGCGTTCACCAAGGCCGGCGTCGGGGGCCGCGACCACCACAGCCTCGGCGATACCGGGCATCCCGAGCAGCACCTCTTCGACTTCCACCGCGCTGATGTTCTCGCCGCCGCGGATGATGACGTCCGCCTTCCGGTCGGTGATGGTGAGGTAGCCGTCCGCATCGAGCACGCCGATATCGCCGGTGTGATACCAGCCGTCGTCGTCGAAGGCGGCGGCGGTCAGTGCATCGTCGGTGTAGCCCAGGCACAGGTCTGGGCCGCGGCTCATTATCTCGCCGTCGGCCGCCAACCGGATCTCCACTCCCGGCATCGGGTTGCCGTCGGTGAGCAGGCGCTTGTCTTCCGGCGCGTCCAACGTCGACCCGGTGATCGACGGGTGCTCGCTGCTGCCGTAGGACCGGAACACGATGATGCCCAGATCCGAGAGCCGTCGGGTCACCGCCGCCGGTACTGTCGACCCGCCCAGTCCGAGGGTCTTGATCCGGGCCCGATGCGCGGGCGTGCAATCGGGATGATCGAGCAGGCTGGTGACGAAGTAGGGTGGGCCGCCGCCAAGGGTGAGGCCGTCGCGGTCCATCAACGCCAGCACTTCGGCCGGATCCCAGTTGTCGATCAGATGCACCGACCCACCGTTGAGCACCGGGATCAGCAAAGCAGCAAGCATTCCGATGAAGTGGCCGACCGGTGTTGCGGTCAGCTGGTTGTCGCCGATCGACCGGATCTGGCCGGACAGCTGACGCGCCTCGCAGACCAGGCTGCGATGGCTGTGCACGACGCCCTTGGGCGCGCTGGTCGTGCCGGAGGTGAACGCGATCAAAGCGGGTCCCGCTGGGTCGGCAGCGACGGTGCCGGCCATCGGTTCGTCGGCGAGCAGATCGTCGAAGTCCCGGCCGACCAGCCCGACGATCGGAACCTCCGAACACAGATCGGGCTGATAGGTCATCCGGCCGAACTCCTCGGCGGTGACGAACACTTGCGGTTTGGCGGAGGACAGGATGTGCGCCAGCTCCTTGCGGCCGTAGAAGTGCACGATCGGCACCAGAGCCGCCCCCAGGAACGCCGCCGCCCAAAACGTCGCAGCGGCCTCCATCCAGTTCGGCAGCTGAAAAGCGACCACGTCACCGGCGCCGACGCCGCGGGCGCGCAAGCCGGCCGCGAGCCGACGGGCCACGTGCTCGACGTCTCCGAGCGTGCCCGCCCATGGCCGTACCGCCGAATACGCGCGAAACCGCGCGTCCGGAGCGGCGTGCAACCCGTCGGCCAGCACCTGCCCGAGGGTCTCGCGGGTCCACCAGCCCGATTCCTCGTATCGCGTCACCAGTTCGACGGGAATATTGCGCATTGGCTCTAGCCTCCGACCGGCAAACGTTAGGGTCCTTGAGACGGCTGTAAGAAGACTATGACTAAACGAGCCGATGCTATTCTCCGCTGAGGAGAATGCCAATTTCGCGCGATGGGAAGCGGCGCATGGTGGACGTGGAGTTCGACCAGGGGCTTGCGGTGCTCACCATCGACCGTCCACACGCGCGCAACGCCATCTCCCTGGAGACGATGGACCAGTTGGAGAAGGCGCTCGATGCGGCCGAGGGCGCCAGCGCCCTGGCCATCACCGGGGCCGGTGACCGGGCGTTCGTGTCCGGCGGGGACCTCAAAGAGCTCAGCACAATCCGGACCGAGGAAGACGCGGCGGCGATGGCCCGGCGGATGCGATCGATCTGCGACCGGCTGGCGAGCTTTCCCGCGCCGGTGATCGCCGCACTCAACGGTCACGCGCTCGGCGGTGGGGCCGAGGTCGCCGTGGCCGCCGACATCCGCCTGGCCGCCGACGACATCAAGATCGGCTTCAATCAGGTGACCCTGGAGATCATGCCGGCCTGGGGCGGCGCCGAGCGGTTGGCCGCATTGGTCGGCAAGAGCAGGGCACTGCTGTTGGCCGGAACCGGCACCGTGCTCGATGCCGCAGATGCCGAACGAATCGGACTGATCGACCAGGTGCTGCCGCGATCCACCTTCGACCAGGACTGGCGACGGGTGGCGCGGGCACTTTCGGCCCGTCCCGCCGGCGAGATCAAGCGTGTCATCGACGGGGTCTCGCCCGAGGAAGCCGTGAAAGCGTTTGCGCGGTTATGGGTTGGCGATGCGCACTGGCGAGCCGCCGATCGGGTGATGAACCGCAGCGCCAAGGTAGGAGGTGCGATGTGAAAACAGTCAGTAGGTCTCTGCTGGGCGCAACGTTGGCGATGGTGGTGACCGCTACGACTTTCGCCGCGCCGTCACGGGCGGATGACCCGGTCATGCATCCGGTCAGGTATGTCGTCACGGCCGCCAGTCCCATCTATGCCGACATCTACTACCTGGATCAGCAGCCGCAAAAGTTCTCCGACTACAGCCACAACCCCTACCAGTTCACGCCCAACGTCCAAGCCGATATCGCGCCGGGCCACCCCTGGGTCTCACCGGTGGTGATGCTGTCGGATCCCAACGACTACGCCATGGTCACAGTCAGCACCGGTACCGAGCCGGGCACGCCGCAGTTTCACTGTGCTCTCATCGTCGACGGGGCGGTGGTCGTCTCGAAGGACGGCGCCAAGGGCGTGCTCTGTTCGCTGCGTAACTGGTGAGCCGGCAAACCCTCAGGGTCGCCCTCCAGCCGGTAGAGGTAACGCTCGACGAACTCGACGGTTTCGGCATGCCCGGCGGACATGCCGAGGACCTGCTCGATCACCAGGACCCGGGAGACGCTTGTCATCAGCACCGACCACACCAGCGGGGGCACCTCCGCCGGGTCGATGCGGTAGCGACCGAGGACCGTCGTCAGCGCCTTTTGTTGCTCGTCGCGGAAACGCTCCGCGTAGTAGGCAATTTCGGCTTTGAGCGCTTTGCGGTGGTTGGCCAGCGCGATGAACTCCATCGTGATCGCGGTAGCCGCCGGATCGGTGCTGAACCGCCACAGCGCCCACAATGGTTGCCGCGCCTGCAACACCTGCGCTTGCACTTCAAGGCCTTGTTCGGCGCGGCGGCGGAACGCCGCCAAGAACAACTCGTCCATCGTGCGGAAGTAGTAGTGGACGAGTTGCGGCTTCAGCGCCGCCTTCTCCGCGACACGACGGGAAGTGACTGCGGCATAACCCTCTTCGAGCATCAACTGTTCAGCGGCGTCGAGCAGCACGCCGCGGTTCTTGGCGTCGGGTGCCCCGATTCTGCGCGCCGAAGTCATGCCTTGGCTCCAAACTC
>NZ_DATMLH010000137.1:0-23960 GCF_035570115.1 Mycobacterium sp. | reverse complement strand
GGCCAGCGACGCGACCATTCCCGCAAGGCTGGGACCGCTCTCGACGACCTCCACGGGGGCGCCATCGCTGACGGGAAACCTGCTTGCCCGCAACGCGTCACGGGCACGAATCGCATTCCGGGGCGCGCCCGAAACCTTGCTAGGTGCGGTCATGCTCAACACTCCTTACAGCCGAACTGCCACAGCACATCGCACTTGACGATGTTGGCCGGTTAGATACGAAGTTCGGATATGTCGCGTCGCGGTGATGCGCGGTTTCGAGCGCAATCGACGGCACGGCGCCAGTGTTGAGCAGATAACGGAATTCCGTGACTGTGAAGATGCGGTCCGTTGAATCCTTTTTCGGGGCGAAATTGATGCCGAGCGCCGGACGCGAGTTATCCATGAAAGGATCGTCACCGACGATGAGAACGTTGATCGCTCCCATGACTTTCTCCTCCCGGCGGCTAATCCCCGGGCTCGTCGTGGATCAGCGTCCCGGGCGTTCTTGAATTGAAACGCCGGAACCCGGGATGGCCGAAGGAGTCGGTCCGCCCATCGGACCGAATGTGTTGGCTCGCTGCCGGTCAGCGCCCGGCCGTCACCGGGCGCCGACGCGGCCGCGTGCCGTGTTGCCCGACGCCCGGCCAGTAACCGTGCCGGGCTGATTTTGATTGCCCGGGTCCTCAGCAGACCATGCCGCTCCGCATCGTCACCGGGCTAGGCTGACGGACGAAGATTCCTCGTCGTCAGGAGCGCCTTGATGTCTCGATCCGCCGCGGTAGTTCACCGTGTGATCAAGGCATATGACGTGCGAGGTCTGGTCGGTGAGGAGATCGACGAGTCGTTCGTCGAAGATGTCGGCGCCGCGTTCGCAAGATTGATGCGCGACGAGGGTGCGCGGCAAGTCGTCATCGGCTACGACATGCGCGACAGTTCGCCGTCGCTGGCCGCCGCCTTCGGGGCCGGAGTCACCGCACAGGGGCTCGACGTGATCCGGATCGGTTTGGCATCGACCGATCAGCTCTATTTCGCCTCCGGGCTGCTGGACTGCCCCGGTGCGATGTTCACCGCCAGCCACAACCCGGCCGCCTACAACGGCATCAAGCTGTGTCGGGCCGGCGCCAAACCCGTCGGCGCCGAGACCGGGCTGAGCGCCATCCGCGACGACCTGGTCGCAGGAGTCCCGGCCTACCACGGGCCCGCCGGGACCGTCGGCGATGCCGACGTGCTGGCCGACTACGGGGCCTTCCTGCGCTCGTTGGTCAACACCTCCGGGCTGCGCCAACTGCGGGTGGCCGTCGACGCGGGCAACGGGATGGCCGGCCACACCACCCCGGCGGTACTTGGCCCGATCGGGTCGATCACGCTGTTGCCGTTGTATTTCGAGCTCGACGGTTCGTTCCCCAACCACGAGGCCAACCCGCTGGACCCGGCGAATCTGACCGACCTCCAAAAATACGTCCGTGCCGTCGGTGCTGATATCGGGCTGGCCTTCGACGGCGACGCCGACCGGTGTTTCGTGATCGACGAGCGCGGCCGGCCGGTGTCGCCGTCGACGGTGACCGCTCTGATCGCCGCCCGCGAGCTCGGCCGGGAAATCGGTGCGACGGTGATTCACAATCTGATTACCTCGCGCGCGGTGCCGGAGTTGGTGGTCGAGCGCGGCGGCACGCCGGTGCGCTCGCGGGTCGGGCACTCCTTCATCAAGGCACTGATGGCCGACACCGGTGCGATCTTCGGCGGTGAACACTCGGCGCATTACTACTTCCGCGACTTCTGGGGCGCCGATTCCGGGATGCTGGCCGCGCTGTATGTGCTGGCCGCCCTCGGCGAGCAGCAGCGGCCGCTGTCGGAGCTGACCGCCGATTACCAGCGCTACGAGTCATCCGGCGAGATCAACTTCACCGTGGCCGATGCAACATCGTGTGTCGAGGCGGTGCTGAAGTCGTTCGGTGGCCGCATTCAATCCATCGATCATCTGGATGGGGTGACGGTGGATCTCGGCGAGGGCAGCTGGTTCAACCTGCGCACTTCGAACACCGAGCCGTTGTTGCGGCTGAATGTGGAAGGACGTTGCGTCGAGGACGTGGAAGCGGTGGTCGCCCAGGTTGCCGACGAGATCCGCCAGCAGGCGGTCGACCAGGTGGCGACCGCGACGTGAACGCGACTCAGGCCACGATCGACCTCGATGACACCGAAGCCCTGCTGGCCGCGGATCGCGAGGGGCTGTTGCGGGCGGCGTCGACGGCGGGTGCGCAGGTGCGCGCGGCCGCGGCCGCGCTCGATGAGGGTGCTCTCGACGCCCTGCACGGCGATGACCATCCGCGCTCGGTGATCTGGGTCGCCGGGCGAGGCACCGCTGAGACCGCAGGCACCATGCTGGCCGCGACATTGGGCGGTTGGGCGGCCGCGCCGATCGTGGTCGTCGCCGAGGCGCCACCGTGGATCGGCGCGCTCGACGTGCTGATCGTGGCCGGCGATGACCCCGGCGATCCGGCGCTGGTCGGGGCCGCCGCGAGTGGCGTGCGCCGCGGTGCGCGGGTTGTCGTCGCGGCGCCCTACGAGGGCCCGCTGCGGGACAGTACGGCCGGCCGGGTGGCGGTGATGGAGCCGCGGCTGCCGGTTCCCGACGGGTTCGGCCTGTGCCGATACCTGGCCGCCGGCCTGGCTGCGTTGCAAACTGTCGAACCGAAGCTGCGGATGGACCTGGCCGCGCTGGCCGACGAGCTGGACGCGGAGGCGCTGCGTAACAGCGCCAGCCGCGAAGTGTTCACCAATCCGGCCAAGGCGTTGGTCGAGCGGATGTCACGGCGCCGTGTCGTGCTGGCCGGCGACTGCGCCGCGACCCTGGCGCTGGCCAGGCACGGGTCTGGTGTTCTGCTCCGGATCGCGCATCAGGTGGCCGCCGCGACTGGGCTCGCCGACGCCTTGATGGCGTTGCGTGAGGTCGCCGGGTCGGGGTATGTCGACCCGGTAGAGGCGTTGTTTCACGACGAGGAGATCGACGGCCCGGTGGCCGAGCGGCTGCGGGTGTTGGCGTTGACGCTGGATGCCGAGCGCACGGTCGTGGCGTCTCGGGTGGCTCAGCTCGACGACGTCGACATTGTCGGTGCCGAGGATGTGCCTGAAGGACCGGATGTCCGCTCGGGGCCGGCCGGCCCCCAGCGGGCCGAGCAGCAACTGGCTATATTGGCTGTTCGGTTGGAGATGGCAGCGGTTTATTTGCGGCTCGTGCGGGGATAAGTAGCGGGGGTAAGTAGACAGTGCAGTTGCTACGGGGTGCGATACGGACGTACGCGTGGGGATCGCGCACGGCCATCGCCGAATTCACCGGGCGCCCGGTTCCGGCCGCCCATCCAGAAGCGGAACTCTGGCTTGGCGCCAACCCGGGCGATCCGGCCTGGCTGGAAGACCCTGACGGGGAAATCTCGTTGTTGCAGGCCCTGATCGACGATCCCGAGGGGCAACTCGGCTCGGTGACCCGCGCCCGGTTCGGCGATGTGCTCCCGTTCTTAGTCAAAGTGCTGGCTGCCGACGAACCGCTGTCGCTGCAGGCGCATCCGAGCGCCGAGCAAGCCGCCGAGGGTTACCTCCGTGAGGAGAAGCTCGGTATTCCGGTGAATTCGCCGGTGCGTAATTACCGCGACGCCAGCCACAAGCCCGAATTACTGGTGGCGTTGCACCAGTTCGAGGCGCTGGCCGGATTCCGTCCTGCGGCCCGGACCGTAGAACTCTTGCGCGCCCTGGCGGTGTCCGACCTGGATCCATACATCGATTTGTTGGACGACCAATCCGATGCCGACGGCCTGCGCGCGTTGTTCACCACCTGGATCACCGCGCCACAGCCCGACATCGATGTGCTGGTAGCCGCCGTGCTGGACGGTGCCATCCACTATGTCAGTTCCGGCGCAACGGAATTCGCGGCCGAAGTCAAGACGGTGCTCGAGTTGGGCGAGCGGTATCCCGGCGATGCCGGTGTGCTGGCGGCTTTGCTGCTCAACCGGATAACACTGAGTCCCGGTGAGGCGATCTTCTTGTCGGCCGGAAACCTGCACGCTTACCTGCGCGGTGTAGGGCTGGAGGTTATGGCCAACTCCGACAACGTGTTACGTGGTGGTCTGACTCCCAAACACGTCGACGTTCCGGAGCTGTTACGGGTGCTGAATTTCACCCCCACCCCCGAGTCTCAACTGCGTGCGCCGACACACCGGGATGGGCTCGGGCTGGTCTATGACACCCCCGCCCAAGAATTCGCGGCGTCGATGCTGACACTTGGCGACGCGCAGCTCGGCCACGAAGTCGACGCTCCATCGCGTCACGACGGGCCGCAGATCCTTTTGTGCACCGAGGGTTCGACGACCGTGTCCGGAAAATCCGGGGCCCTGACGCTCAGTCACGGCGCCGCCGCCTGGGTGGCAGCCGACGACGGGCCCATCCGGCTGATCGCCCACGAACCGACCAAGATATTTCGGGCCACCGTCGGCCTGTAATTAGCGCGGCGTCAGAGACCGGCGTCATGCGAGATTTTACGGCGTGCAACGTATAGCTGTCGTGGGCTCCGGCGGCGCGGGCAAGTCTACGTTCGGCCGGGAACTGGGTCGCCTTCTCGGGCTACCGGTCATCCATCTCGACCACCATTACTGGCGCCCGGGCTTGGACAGCGTCTTGCGCTCTGCCCCGGACACCGTCGCCGTCATCGAGCTCACCTCGCCTGGTGTCGCGGCAGCTTTTCTGGATGGCTTAACGAATTCCGCACAGCCACAACAGTCCTCGGGCCGTTAGCTCAGAGCCCGAGTCGTATCGACTCGTGCGCGTTGGCGTTGCGGGTTTGCCGGCGCTCGGCGCGCCACAACCGCATGTTGTGCCCGATGGTGCGGCCAACCAGCCCCAAAGAGGGCACCATATAGAGGCTGTCCAAAAGCGAGAAGCGGCGCAAAAACCACTCAGCCAGAACGGGTTCGGTCTCCGCGGCCCCGAGGAACTGGTCGAAAAGGCTGCCGACCGGGCCGTACCAGCGCGGCCGGTACCCGGTCGCGTGGTGGAAGGTGAAGTCGCCGATCGCGGTCATCATCCACACCGGGTAGGTGGTCTTGGCGGTGGCCCGATTCACCTCGCAGGCCAGGTTTTCGGCCGCGCCATCAGCCAAGGCTCGGTGCAGATGACCGGCCTGCAGCGACGTCATCGTCATGCCCTGTCCATAGGTGGGGTCGAAGCTGGCCACCGCGTCGCCCAACGGCAGGATCCCGGCCGGAAACCGGTCCATCTTGTGGTAGCGGCGCCACCTGCTGATGGGGTAGCGGTGGAAAGCCACCTCGCCCACAGGTTCGGCTCGCTCCAGCGCCGCCGAGATCCGTTCGGGCAAAAGCTCTTTGGCGAGTGCAAGCATCTCGGGAAAGGTATGTGGCGGTTGCACTTTCGCGACGCCGAAAGTCGTCAGCGTCCAGGTGCCGTCCTCATAGCCCAGCAGGCCTAGCCCGAGCGGCTGCTGCCGGGACGCGCCCGCAACGATTACTCTCTCCCGGATGGCGCCCTCGGGCAGCCGAAACTGATGCGAGGCATAGCCAATCCCCACCTCGACGACCTTCTCGGCAGGCCGCTGGTATCCCCATTGCTCCAGCCACACCGGCAACCTGGTGCCGCGGCCGGCGGCATCGACCACGAGATCGGCCGCGACGAACGCGGGGTCCGCAGTATCACCGGAATCCACCAACACTCCAGTCACCCGCTGCTCGCCGGCGTCAAACCGCGGTTCGCGCACCGAACGCTGCTGAAGTTCGACGTTGGCAATAGCAAGGGCCCTGCGCCGAATCTGCCATTCCAGGTGCGGGCGACTCGGCACGTAAGCGGTGAACTCGTCGCGCAGAGTGTGTCCGGTTCCCAGCACGTGGCCGGCGGCGCCGAAGTAAATGCAGTCCGGGCGGTTCTGCAGCTTCGGCACCCCCGCCGCCGCCATGTCGTCGAGCAGACCGGGGAACAGCGCATCGAATTCGACGGCGCCACGGGCCATCAGAAGGTGAACGTGGCGGCCCTGGGGGACCGCCGTGCGGTTGACGGGGGTGCTTGGGAGCTCGTCGCGTTCGAACACCGTGACCCGGTCGTAGAAATCGGACAAAACCCGCGCCGCGCACAGCCCCGCGATGCTGGCCCCGATGACGACCGCATGCCCCCTTTTGCTCTCCCCACGCATTCCCGCACAGTACTCGGTACTGTCCGGGACCATGGCCGGTCGCTGGCGCACCAAGTCGGTTGAACAATCGATCGCCGACACCGACGAGCCGGGTACTCAGCTGCGCAAGGACCTCAGCTGGTGGCACCTGGCAGTCTTCGGGGTTTCGGTGGTGATCGGAGCCGGCATCTTCACCGTCACCGCATCAACCGCGGGAGACATCACCGGACCGGCGATCTGGGTCTCGTTTCTCATCGCCGCGGTTACCTGCGGGCTGGCGGCGCTGTGCTACGCCGAATTCGCGTCGATGCTGCCGGTGGCAGGCAGCGCCTACACGTTTTCCTACGCCACCTTCGGTGAGTTCCTGGCCTGGACGATCGGTTGGAACCTGGTATTAGAGCTGGCAATCGGTGGCGCCGTCGTTGCCAAAGGGTGGTCGAGCTACCTGAGCACCGTGCTCGGATTAACCAGCAGCACAATCCATTTCGGGTCTTTCGCGCTGGACTGGGGCTCGCTGCTGATCGTCGCGCTGGTGGCGACTCTGCTCGCATTGGGCACCAAGTTGTCGTCGCATTTTTCCGCCGTGGTCACCACGATCAAAGTATCGGTGGTGGTATTGGTGATCGTCGTCGGCGCGTTCTACATCAAGGCCGCGAACTACTCGCCGTTCATCCCGCCGCCCGAGACCGACCACGCCGGCACCGGTATCGATCAGTCCTTACTGTCACTGCTCACCGGCGCACACAGCAGCCATTACGGCTGGTACGGGGTGCTCGCGGGAGCATCGATCGTGTTCTTCGCGTTCATCGGGTTCGACATCGTGGCCACCATGGCCGAGGAGACCAAAAACCCGCAACGCGACGTCCCCCGGGGCATCCTCTTCACACTGGGCGTCGTCACCGTGCTCTATGTGGCGGTGTCGGTCGTGCTCTCAGGGATGGTTCCCTACACCGCGCTGAAGACCACCCCTGATGGACATCACGCCAACCTGGCCACCGCGTTCGCGGTCGACGGGGTGCACTGGGCTTCCGGCATCATCTCCATCGGCGCGCTCGCCGGGCTCACCACGGTGGTGATGGTGCTGTTGCTCGGCGGATGCCGGGTGCTGTTCGCGATGGCGCGCGACGGGTTGTTGCCGCGGCGGCTGGCCAAAACCGGCGCACGGGGCACCCCGGTGCGGATCACCGTGCTGGTCGCGTTGCTGGTCGCCGCCACTGCCTCGGCGTTCCCGACGGACAAACTCGAGGAGATGGTGAACGTCGGGACCTTGTTCGCGTTCCTGGTGGTGTCCGCCGGCGTCATCGTCTTGCGCCGCGCCCGCCCAGACCTGCCCCGGGGCTTCCGCACCCCGCTGGTGCCGCTGCTGCCGGTCGCGTCGGTGTGCGCCTGCGTGTGGCTGATGGTCAACCTCACCGTGATCACCTGGGTGCGGTTCGGCGTCTGGATGGTCGTCGGTATCACCATCTACCTGGGCTATGGCCGTCGGCACTCGGTGCTGGCCAGCCGGCAGGCCGACGAAATCGAGAAGGACCCGTCGCTGGATCCGGCCTAGTGGTTTACAAAGTAGTACTCTGTGTCTAGACAGAAGACGCAGAGCGCGATATTGTCAATCTCGACGTGCTCTAACTCACCGAGGAGGTTGGCCAATGACCACCGGACTACGCCCGAATGCTTCTACTTGGCAGGACCGGAAGCGCTATCTGTGGCTGATGGGACTGATCGTCCCGACGCTGCTGCTGGCGATCCTGCCGATCGTGTGGGCGATGAACCAGTTCGGTTGGCAGGCCGCGTCGCAGGTGTGGTTCTGGATCGGCCCGATCCTGCTGTACGCCGTGCTCCCGGCGCTGGACCTGCGGTTCGGCGCTGACGGTCAGAACCCGCCCGACGAAGCCATGCAGTGGCTGGAGAACGACAGGTACTACCGCTACTGCACCTACGCCTTCATCCCGTTCCAGTACCTCAGCGTGATTCTGGGGGCGTACCTGTTCACCGCCTCGAATCTGAGCTGGCTGGGCTACGACGGGCCATTGAGCTGGCCGGCCAAGATCGGCCTGGCGCTGTCGGTCGGGACCTTGGGCGGCGTCGGGATCAACACCGCACACGAGATGGGGCACAAGAAGGAGTCGCTGGAGCGCTGGCTGTCCAAGATCACCTTGGCGCAGACCGGCTACGGGCACTTCTACATCGAGCACAACCGCGGCCACCACGTGCGAGTGGCCACGCCAGCAGACCCGGCGTCGTCTCGCTTCGGTGAAACGTTCTGGGAGTTCTTGCCCCGCAGCGTGTTCGGCAGTCTGCGCTCGGCCTGGCGGCTGGAGGCACAGCGGCTGCGCCGGCAGGGTGCCAGCCCGTGGAACCCCAAGACCTATCTGTCCAACGACGTGCTCAACGCCTGGCTGATGTCGGTGGTGTTGTGGGGCGTGCTGATCGCGCTGTTCGGCTCGGCGCTAATCCCGTTCCTGATCATCCAGGCCGTCTTCGGCTTCAGCCTGCTTGAGTCCGTCAACTACCTCGAGCACTACGGGCTGCTTCGGAAGAAGAATGCCAGCGGACGCTACGAGCGCTGCACCCCCGAGCACAGCTGGAACTCCGACCACATCGTCACCAACCTGTTCCTCTACCACCTGCAGCGCCACAGCGATCACCACGCCAACCCGACCCGGCGCTACCAAACGCTGCGCAGCATGGACGGGGCGCCGAACCTGCCGAGCGGCTACGCCGCCCTGATCGGGCTGACCTACTTCCCGCCGCTGTGGCGCAAGCTGATGGACCACCGGGTGCTCGCCCACTACGGTGGCGACATCACCCGGGTCAACGTGCAACCGCGCCGACGGGAGAAGATCCTGGCCCGCTACGGGACCGTGGCGTGATGACCGTCTACCGCTGCACGGGCTGTGACTACGTGTACGACGAAGCCAAAGGCGCTGTACGAGAGGGATTTCCACCCGGAACCCGCTGGGAGCAAATACCCGAAGACTGGTGCTGCCCCGACTGCGCGGTACGCGAAAAGATCGACTTCGACGTGATGCGTCCGATGACGATGCGTGCCGCAAGCGGCACGAGGTGGGGGCACGCCCCGCTTGCGGGGGAGAGTCGGACAGATATGGAGGTAACGAAATGAGTGACTACAAACTGTTCATATGCGTGCAGTGCGGCTTTGAGTACGACGAGGCCAAAGGCTGGCCGGAGGACGGCATCGCGCCCGGCACCCGTTGGGACGACATCCCCGAAGACTGGAGCTGCCCGGACTGCGGTGCGGCGAAATCCGACTTCGAGATGGTCGAAGTCGCTCGTTCGTGACAAGCGCACCGGCGACTACTGTCGCGCTTGTGAAGCAAAGGGTCCCGTACGCCGAGGCGTCACGGGCCCTGCTGCGTGATTCGGTGCTCGACGCGATGCGGGAACTGCTGCTCAGCCGCGACTGGTCGGCGATCACGCTGGCCGACGTGGCTCGTGCGGCGGGCATCAGCCGCCAAACCATCTACAACGAGTTCGGCTCGCGGCAGGGCCTTGCTCAGGGCTACGCCCTGCGGCTGGCCGATCGATTGGTGAACGCCGTCGGAGACGCCATCTACTCCAACGTCGGCGACGTCTACGCCGCGTTCCTGCAAGGATTTCGGGCGTTCTTCTCGGAATCGGCAGCCGACCCGCTCGTCATCTCGCTGCTGAGCGGTGTGGCTAAACCCGACCTGCTGCAGATCATCACCACCGACAGCGGGCCGATCATCACGCACTGCTCGGCCCGGCTGACGTCGTCGTTCATGGATAGTTGGGTCAAGGCCAGCGAGGACGATGCCGGGATGCTGGCCCGCGCCATCGTGCGGCTGGCGATGAGCTACGTGTCGATGCCACCGGAGGCCGACCACGACGTCGCCGCGGATCTGGCTCGGCTGATGACACCGGCCGCGGAACGATACGGGGTGCTCCGTGACGATGCGGGCCCCTAGGCCCGCGGAGGAGCGGAGCCAATAGGGTGGAGCAGAGCCCGACTGACCCGGCATGAGGTCAACGCTGCGTCGGGACTAATATGTATGCAAGCTAACTAGTTCATCGAAGAAGGATTGGGCCATCACATGACGACGACCGAGCACTCGCTGAGTCCCGACGTCCGCAACGGCATCGAATTCAAGGTCGCCGACCTGTCGTTGGCGGATTACGGCCGCCGCGATATCGAGCTCTCCGAACACGAGATGCCGGGTCTGATGTCACTGCGCCGCGAGTACCACGACGTGCAGCCGCTTCAAGGCGCCCGGATCTCCGGCTCGTTGCACATGACGGTGCAGACTGCGGTCCTCATCGAAACGCTGGTCGCGTTGGGCGCCGAGGTGCGCTGGGCCTCGTGCAACATCTTCTCCACCCAGGACCACGCCGCCGCCGCGGTCGTCGTCGGCCCGCACGGCACGCCGGAGGAGCCCAAGGGCGTGCCGATCTTCGCCTGGAAGGGTGAGACGCTCGAGGAGTACTGGTGGGCCGCCGAGCAGGCGCTGACCTGGCCCGATGAGCCGGCCAACATGATCCTCGACGACGGCGGGGATGCCACCATGCTGGTGCTGCGCGGCGCGCAGTACGAGAAGGCCGGTGTGGTGCCGCCCGACGAAGAGGACGACTCGGCCGAGCACCGGGTGTTCCTGAAGCTGCTGCGCCACCGGTTCGAGACCGACAAGGACAAGTGGACCAAGATCTCCGAGTCGATCAAGGGCGTCACCGAGGAGACCACCACCGGCGTGCTGCGGCTCTACCAGTTCGCGGCGGCCGGAGACCTGGCGTTCCCGGCGATCAACGTCAACGACTCGGTCACCAAGTCGAAGTTCGACAACAAGTACGGCTGCCGGCACTCGCTGATCGACGGCATCAACCGCGGCACCGACGTCCTCATCGGCGGCAAGAACGTGCTGGTCTGCGGCTACGGCGACGTCGGCAAGGGCAGTGTCGAGTCGCTGGCCGGTCAGGGCGCCCGCGTCACCGTCACCGAGATCGACCCGATCAACGCGTTGCAGGCGCTGATGGAGGGCCACGACGTCAAGCGGGTCGAGGACGTGATCGGCGAGGCCGACATCGTCATCACCACCACCGGCAACAAGGACATCATCACGCTCGAGCACATGAAGGCCATGAAGGAAAAGGCCATCCTGGGCAACATCGGCCACTTCGACAACGAAATCCAGATGGCCCGCCTGGAGAAGTCCGGCGCCACCAAGACCAACATCCGCCCGCAGGTCGACCTGTGGACCTTCAAGGACACCGGCAAGTCGATCATCGTGCTCTCCGAGGGCCGGCTGCTGAACCTCGGTAATGCCACCGGGCACCCGTCGTTCGTGATGAGCAACAGCTTCTCCAACCAGGTCATCGCCCAGATCGAGCTGTGGACCAAGAACGACGAGTACGACAACGAGGTATACCGGCTGCCCAAGCACCTCGACGAGAAGGTCGCTCGCGTGCACGTCACCGCACTCGGCGGCGAGCTGACCAAGCTGACCAAGGAGCAGGCCGAGTACATCGGCGTCGACGTCGACGGGCCCTACAAGCCGGACCACTACCGCTACTGAGCCGGCCGTCCACCGAGTGTGCGGTCAGCCGCACATTCGGCATAGACCGTGCGGCCAGCCGCACATTCGGCGGCCGCGGGGATAGGCTCGCGCCGTGCTGATCGCCATCGAGGGCGTCGACGGCGCCGGCAAGCGGACACTTTCGCAGGGTCTGTGTGCGGCCTTCGAAGCCGCCGGGCAGCGGGTGGCCACGCTGGCGTTCCCGCGATACGGGCAGTCGGTGGCCGCCGACGTGGCGGCCGAGGCGCTGCACGGCCAGCACGGCGACCTCGCGTCGTCGGTGTATGCGATGGCAATGCTGTTCGCGCTGGATCGGGCCGGCGCCGCCGCGCAGATCCGGGAACTGTGCGGCGACCACGATGTGGTGATTCTGGATCGTTACGTGGCATCCAATGCGGCCTACAGCGCCGCCCGCCTGCACCAAGACGCCGACGGTGAGGTGGTTGGCTGGGTGCACCGGACGGAATACCATCGGTTGCAGCTTCCGGCACCGGATTGGCAAGTGCTGCTTGGCGTTTCGACTGAGCTGGCGAGCCAGCGCGCCCGCCACCGCGCCCGCCAGGATGCCAGCCGGTCGCGTGACGCCTACGAACGCGACGACGAGCTCCAGCAACGCACCGGCGCGGTCTACACCGGTCTGGCCGCAGCGGGCTGGGGTGGGCGCTGGCTGGTGGTCGATGAGACCGTCAACGCGGGCCAGTTGGCGGCCAGGTTGACGGCCTAGCGGCACGAGCTGTGGTATTTGGGCACGAAACGCGCGTGTGGCAGCTCCGTTTTATCGCGATCTGGTGACACCATGGACGCCATGAGGCAAAGGATTCTCGTGGTCGACGACGACGCTTCGCTGGCCGAGATGCTGACCATTGTGTTGCGGGGTGAAGGGTTCGACACCGCGGTCATCGGTGATGGCACCCAGGCGCTCACCGCAGTGCGCGAGTTGCGCCCCGACCTGGTGCTGCTGGATTTGATGTTGCCCGGTATGAACGGCATCGACGTGTGCCGGGTGCTGCGCGCCGATTCCGGTGTCCCGATCGTGATGCTCACGGCCAAGACTGACACCGTCGACGTGGTCTTGGGCCTCGAGTCGGGTGCGGACGACTACATCATGAAGCCGTTCAAGCCCAAGGAGCTGGTCGCCCGGGTGCGTGCACGGTTGCGGCGCAACGACGACGAGCCCGCCGAGATGCTATCGATCGCCGACGTGGAGATCGATGTGCCGGCGCACAAAGTAACTCGCAACGGAGAGCAGATTTCCCTGACACCACTGGAGTTCGACCTGCTGGTGGCGTTGGCGCGTAAACCCCGCCAGGTGTTTACTCGTGATGTGCTGCTCGAACAGGTGTGGGGATACCGCCATCCGGCGGACACGCGTTTGGTAAACGTGCATGTCCAGCGTCTGCGGGCCAAGGTCGAAAAAGACCCGGAGAACCCGACCGTTGTGCTGACCGTTCGAGGAGTGGGTTACAAGGCCGGACCTCCGTGACGGCCCGCGACGACTCGCAGCGGACGTCGCGAAGCGGGGGCGAGCGGCGCTTCTGATGTGGGGCTCGAAGCCGCGCATTCGCGGTCGGTCGGGTCGTTCTGGCCCGTTGATGCGGGGCATCGCTGCGTTAAGTGGAGTTGTCGGGGTCGCTTGGCGCCGCTCGCTGCAACTTCGGGTGGTCGCATTAACGCTCGGGATGTCCTTGGGGGTGATCCTGGTGCTCGGCTTCGTGCTGACCAGCCAGGTCACCAACCGCGTTCTTGACGTCAAAGTCCGCGCCGCCACCGAGCAGATCGACCGGGCCCGTAACACGGTCAGCGGGATCGTCAGCGGCGAAGAGGCGCGCTCGCTGGACAGCAGCCTGCAGCTCGCCCGCAACACGTTGACGTCGAAGACCGATCCGACCTCCGGTGCTGGTCTGGCCGGTGCGTTCGACGCGGTGCTGGTGGTGCCCGGCTACGGCCCGAGGCCCGCGGCGGCGGCCGGGCCGGTGGACCAGCTGCCCGCTGCGCTGCGCGAGTTCGTCAAGGCCGGGCAGGTGGCCTACCAGTACGCGACGGTGCACACCGACGGCTTCTCGGGTCCGGCGCTGGTCATCGGCACCCCGACGTCGTCGCGGGTGACCAACCTGGAGCTTTACCTGATCTTCCCGCTGGGCAACGAGCAGAGCACGATCGCATTGGTCCGTGGCACCATGGCCACCGGCGGCCTGGTGCTGATGGTGCTGCTGGCCGGTATCGCATGGTTGGTCACGCGGCAGGTGGTGGTGCCGGTGCGTGCCGCGGCGCGGACCGCCGAGCGGTTCGCCGAGGGGCACCTGTCCGAGCGGATGCCGATCCGCGGCGAAGACGACATGGCCCGGCTGGCGGTGTCGTTCAACGACATGGCCGAAAGCCTCTCGCGGCAGATCGCCCAGCTCGAAGAGTTCGGTAACCTGCAGCGCCGGTTCACCTCTGACGTCAGCCACGAGCTGCGCACCCCGCTGACCACCGTCCGGATGGCCGCCGACCTGATCTACGACCACAGTGAGGACCTCGAGCCGGCGCTGCGCCGCTCTACCGAACTGATGGTCAGCGAGCTGGACCGGTTCGAAACGCTGCTCAACGACCTGCTGGAAATCTCGCGACACGACGCGGGTGTGGCCGAGCTGTCGGTGGAAGCGGTCGACCTCCGTTCGACCGTCAACAGCGCGCTGGGCAATGTCGGGCACCTGGCCGAAGACGCCGGCGTCCAGTTGATCGTCGACATGCCGGAAGACGGAGTGATCGCCGAAGTCGACCCCCGGCGGGTCGAGCGGATCCTGCGCAATCTGATCGCCAACGCCATCGACCATGCCGAGCATAAACCGGTACGCATCCGGATGGCCGCCGACGAAGACACCGTCGCCGTCACCGTCCGCGACTACGGCGTCGGGCTGCGGCCCGGCGAAGAGAAGCTGGTGTTCAGCCGGTTCTGGCGGTCCGACCCGTCACGGGTGCGGCGATCCGGTGGGACCGGGCTGGGCCTGGCGATCAGCGTCGAGGACGCGCGTCTGCACCAGGGCCGGCTCGAGGCCTGGGGCGAGCCGGGCGAGGGCGCCTGCTTCCGGCTGACGCTGCCGCTGGTGCGCGGACACAAGGTCACCACCAGCCCTCTGCCGATGAAACCGATTGCCCCAGAACGCAAGGACCGTCAGCTTCGGCCACGGGAGCACGCCGAGAGAGGCGCGTGATGCGACGCCTGACCGGGCTGCTGTTCGCCCTGACCGTTGTGCTCGCGGGCTGCGCCGGAGTGCCGAGCGCGTCGGCGCCGCAAGCCATCGGCACCGTCGAGCGGCCGGCACCGTCGAATCTGCCCAAGCCGACGCCCGGCATGGACCCTGACATGCTGTTGCGCGAATTCCTCAAAGCCACAGCCGATCCGGCCAACCGCCACCTCGCGGCACGTCAGTTCCTCACCCAGTCGGCGTCGAACGCCTGGGACGATGCCGGTAGCGCGCTGCTGATCGACCACGTCGTCTTCGTCGAAACCCACAGCGCCGAAAGGGTTTCGGTGGCTATGCGGGCAGACAAACTTGGCTCGCTGTCGGATATGGGCGTGTTCGAGACCGCCGAGGGGGTGCTGCCGGATCCCGGTCCGATCGAGCTGATCAAGACACCGGGCGGCTGGCGCATCGACCGCCTGCCCAACGGGGTGTTCTTGGACTGGCAGCAATTTCAGGCCACCTATAAGCGCAACACGCTGTATTTCGCGGACCCGACCGGTAAGACGGTCGTTCCTGATCCGCGTTATGTCGCGGTGGCCGATCCTGACCATTTGGCCACCGAATTGGTTTCCAAGTTGATCGCCGGTCCGCGTCCGGACATGGCCAAAAGCGTCCGCAACATGCTCGGCCCGCCGCTGCGGCTGCGCGGGCCGGTGACTCGTGCCGACGGCGGAAAGAGCGGCATCGGACGCGGGTACGCCGGCGCCCGAATCGATCTGGAGCTGCTGACGGTCGCCGACCCGCACAGCAAGGAGTTGCTTGCCGCGCAGATCATCTGGACCCTGGCGCGCGCCGACATCAAAGGGCCGTATGTGATCAACGCTGACGGCGCCGCGCTGGACGAAAGGTTCGCGGCCGGGTGGAACCCCTCCGATGTCGCCGCCACCGACCCGGGTGTGGCGGAGGGCGCGGCGGCCGGGGTGCACGCGCTGGTGGGCGGGGCGCTGGTCTCGCTGGACGGGCAGCACTTCGACCCGGTCCCGGGCGCGTTCGGGCGAACGACGGATCAGACCGGAGCCGCGCTGTCGCGCAGCGGGCACCAGGTGGCGTCGGTGGTGACGCTTCGGCCGGGCGCGCCGGACATGGCATCATCGCTGTGGATCGGCGATCTTGGCGGCGAGGCGGTGGAAGCCGCTGACGGGCATAGCTTGTCGCGGCCCACCTGGTCCCTGGACGATGCGGTGTGGGTGGTGGCCGACGGCAACACCGTGTTGCGTGCCATTCAAAGCACGGCCTCGGGTCAGCCTGCGCGTCTCCCGGTTGATTCGGCCGCGGTGTCCACTCACTTCCCGGGCGTGATCGCCGAGCTGCAATTGTCGCGCGACGGGACGCGGGCGGCGATGGTCATCGAGGGCCAGGTGATCCTGGCCAGCGTCGAGCAGACGCAGGCCGGCCAATTCGCGTTGACCTACCCACGGCGGCTCGGGTTCGGGCTGGGCTCGTCGGTGGTGTCGTTGTCGTGGCGCACCGACGACGACGTCGCGGTGAGTCGCAACGACGCTGCGCACCCGGTGTCCTACGTCAACATCGACGGTGTGAACTCGGATGCCCCGAGCGGCAATCTGCAGCTGCCGGTGGGGGCGATCGCGGCCAATCCGTCGATCGTGTACGTCGCCGATCCGCGCGGCGTCATGCAGCTGTCGATCTCGGGTGCGGAAGGGCCACAGGGCTGGCTGGACGTGCCGCCGTTCATGGTGCCCGGGGCGATGCCGGTGCTGCCCGGCTGAGTCGGGGCGGAGGCACCGGCGACGGGACTGCGCATTCTGGCCAGAACGCGGCGTGCGGCGGCTCGTTGGTTTGCTCCGGGATACTTAGCGTTACCGGAATGATGAGCCCCGTGATCATCGCAGCCCCCGCGTGGATAGGCGCGACTCTGGTGTGGTGGCAGACGCCGAGTCCTAGTTCGGTGACGCCCTCTGGCAACGCGGAAGGTGCGGTGCCCGAAGCATTGGCAACGTATGAGGGAGCACGCGAACGGTCCGGGGATGTGCGCCAGGCACTGCTCGGATCTGGTCTTTTTCGCAAGAGCGATCCTGCCGCTTTGTCGCGGTGGTCCGAGCAGCTGACGCCTCTGCGCTTGCCGCCCGGGCGGCTGGTGGGCGCCCGATGCGACTTGGGTGGTCGTCTTTACGTCATCATGTCTGGCAAAGTGGAGATCTCACTGCGTCGGATCGGTGGCGCTGAACTCGCGTTGACCGTTCTGGGAGGCTACGAAATACTCGGTGGTGTATCGCTTTTCGATCCGGCCGCTTGTGAGACGCGCGTAACTGCACTCACCGAAGTTCTGCTGGTGCCGATTGAACGCGGTCAATTGCTCATGTGGATGGCCGAATGCTCAGAGTTCAGCAATCAAATGCTGCGCCTGTATGCGCGGCGTGCGCAGGAGATGACGGACACCCTGACTGACTTCGCCTTCGCTGATGTCTCGGGCCGTGTCGCGAGCCGACTGTTGTTGTTGAGGAGACGGTTTGGCCACCGCGACGGCGAAGTGGTCCGAATTGTGCATGATCTGACGTTGGAAGACCTATCGCGACTTGTCGGCGCCGCACCAGAGTTGATCGGCGATACGTTGCGTTACTTCGAGGTTCGCGGCTGGATCCGTTTCGACGGCACCACGGTAGTGATCGTCGACTCCCAGGCGCTTGCGTCATACCGAAATCCGCTGCCGTAACGTGGTTTTAGAGATTTCGATACTGAAGTTTGTGGTGTCGGTATCGGTCACGGCTCGACTGAATACCGGAGGCCAACCGACGCGTTCGGAATAAACCTTGGTCCATGATGCTTCCCCAGCGAGCTCAAATGAGTTCCACAGCTGATCAGCAGCCTGCACGGGGAGACTGACGCGGGTGCGACTGTGGCGAACGTCACTTGAACTGGCCCGCTCATCGGAACGTAGAAAAACGTTGAGAGGGTTATCCGCGGGCGGTGAGAGGGGCCACATCGTGACGGAACAACCGACAGAGGACGGGTTGGATGCGCGTAGCTGGGCGCGGGCGAAGGGTTTCGACGACTTTGTCCGGCTATGTGGCTGCGGGCGCTCTCATCTGAGTCTGTTGTCTGATCCGGACTCATTTTCGGTAACACACCGCGGCGGTCGCATGGGTTCGGTAACCCTTTCCGACATGGTCGTCGGTTCCGATATGTGCCTGAAGAGCGGTGAGGGGTGCGGCGCATATCGAGTGTTTCTCGTGCGATCGGGCCGCGCGGAGTGGGTGCACCCGGGATTTTCGGTGGGCGGCGTTGCCGGCACCGCAGCCGTCTACACGCCCGAGGGGCTTGGCACCCTGCAATGGGAAGAGAGCGCCGAAATACTGCTTTTCAAGATCGATCAACCCGCTGTCGAGGACGCGCTCAGCGATGCACTGGGCCGACAGATGACCTCGGAACCCGATTTCGCACCGCTCATGCCGATCAACAACGCGCCGGCCCGAAGCTGGATCAACATGCTGGTGTTGTTCGCGGAGCAGTTCTTCCACCCCGACGGCCTGATCCATCAACCACTGGTCGGAATGCCGTTCGTCGACAGCCTGGTGCGCGGATTCCTCCTGGCCGCCGAGCATTCGCACCGCAACGCTCTGATGGCACGGGGACGCTCGGTGGCGCCCCGCGCAATTCGCACCGCAGTCGATGTCATCGAAGCTGAAGCGCAATTGCCCTTGACGCTGTCGTCAATCGCGGCTCGCAGCCAGGTTAGTGTCCGTGCGCTGCAGCAAGGTTTCAAGCGTCACCTCGGCATGTCGCCGATGGCCTATCTGCGTGAGGTGCGGTTACGCCGGGCGCACCAGACCTTGATCGAGTCGGACCCATCGACAGTCACCGTAGCTTCGGTTGCCTACGATTGGGGTTTCACCAATCTCGGTAGGTTCGCCGCTGCCCATGCCGCCCGCTACCAAGAGCCGCCGGCAAAGACATTGCGCCGCAGTGCCTAGTTGATCCCAGCCCGCGCAATCTGGCCAGAAGCGTGCGCGCGGTGGCTAGCAAGCGTCCGGTCGCGTTCCTTAGCGTTGATCGAGTAATCAACGCTGCCAATATGTTTGGCGCCCAGGGAGGATCGGATTTCGCATGAGTAACCACCGCAACCAACCCCTTGTTCGCCAGGCTCCCCGCTGGGGCGTCGCTGTCGGCATGGGCGCCGGGGCCGTTGTGGCCGCTGCGATGATCGGTATGGCCACCGCCGCCGATGCGCACGCCGACGCCGCCGATACCGGGTTGGGCGAAGCCGGCGCGGATTTGACCCAAGCTACCCAGGTGCTGGACGGAGCACCTGACGCGTCGCTGGACGCCGAGCAGGCGGCCGTCCTCTCTATGCAAGAGGCGATTCAAAATGGCTCAGAGTCGACGATCCTCTCTGACCAAGAGTCGATCCTGTCCAGCCTGCCCGCGGCCGACCAAGCAGACCTGACCGGTGTTGACGACCAACTGGCCCAGGCTTACCAAGGGGTGCTCGATGCCGACCAAGCGTTCGTCGCGGCGGACGAAGCTGGTGATCTGAGTGGTTCAGGATTGCTCCCGGCGGACCTCGGGGTGATCGACGCCGATGTCGCGGTGATCCCGGCGGATTTCAACGCGGTCTTTACTGACATCGGTGTGGACATCGCCAGCGTCTTCGACGTCTCGAACTTCCTGCCCTGACGAGGTCGGCATGCCGTACCTGTCACCCCCCGCCGCCACACTTAGGCCGTGCTCGATCTCGTTCTTCCGCTGGAATGCGGCGGCTGCGCGGCGCCGTCGACCCGCTGGTGTGAGGCCTGTGCCCGAGAGCTGGCCATGGGTCCCGACGCCCCGCGCGTGGTGAGCCCGCGCATCGACCCCGGAGTCCCGGTGTTTGCGCTCGGCCGCTACGCCGGTGCGCGCCGGCAGGTGATCGTCGCAATGAAAGATCGCGGCCGCAGCGACCTGGTCACGCCGTTGTCCCAGGCGTTGGCGCTCGGTGTGCACCGATTGCTCGGGTGGGGCCTGCTCGATGTCCCGCTGACGATCGTGCCGGCTCCGACCCGCAACTGGGCGGCGCGTCGCCGCGGCGGCGATCCCGTCAGCCGCGTCGCGACGCTGGCAACGGCGGACCACCCGCACATCACCGTGGTCCGGGCGCTGCGGATGAAGGCGCTGGCCCGCGACTCGGCCGGTCTGGGTAGCGACGCCCGCGAGCGCAACATCGCTGGAAGGGTGCTGCTGACGCGCCGACGTCTGCCAGCCGATGGCGAAGTCCTGCTCGTCGACGACATCGTCACCACCGGCGCCACCGCCCGTGAGTCGGTCCGCGTTCTGCAAACCGCGGGAGCGCGGGTATCGGCTGTGCTGGCGCTAGCTGCCGCGTGAGCATTCATGAAGAACTCGCAACAGACGGATCAAAACACTGGAACTTCTGCCAGCAGACGGTCTACCGTCGGGTTCAAGCACCATGAACGCACCATGAACGCCTGAAGTTGGCGCATCTGACATAGACAGAGGCGCCACGGCACCGAAGACGGTAGGGGGTGAGTTCTCGACACCTTGCACCGGCGGGCGGCCACGGCAAGACCAGCATCCCCGTCGGCGCGTGCATCTGAAAGCCGGGCACGCCGCGTGCGTGCAACGCGAGAGAAACGAGTTGTCAAGTATGTCAAGGCAAACCGTGGATTCCGATCAGCTTGTCGCCGAACTACCGACGGCAGCCGACGAGCCGGACGAACCGACACCGCACGCCGAGGTCGTGGTCAAGGGCCGCAACGTCGAGATACCCGACCATTTCCGCATCTACGTCTCGGAGAAACTCGCCCGCTTAGAGCGGTTCGACCGGACCGTCTATCTGTTCGATGTCGAACTCGACCATGAACGCAACCGTCGCCAACGCAAGTCCTGTCAGCATGTCGAGATCACCGCTCGCGGTCGCGGGCCGGTGGTGCGCGGTGAAGCGTGCGCAAATAGCTTCTACGCCGCATTCGAATCCGCGGTCGCCAGGCTGGAAAGCCGGCTGCGTCGCGTCAAGGACCGCCGCAAAGTCCACTACGGCGACAAGACCCCCGTCTCACTGGCCGCCGCGACCGCCACTGTGCCGGCCGGGCCGGCTTTCGAAACCGACGTCACCGGTGCGCCGGACCACGACGGCGTCGACGAATACCACGAGCCGGGTCGGGTGGTGCGCACCAAGGAACACCCGGCCAAGCCGATGTCGGTGGACGACGCGCTCTACGAGATGGAGCTGGTCGGCCACGACTTCTTCCTCTTCTACGACGAGCAGACCGAATGCCCGTCGGTGGTCTATCGTCGGCACGCCTACGACTACGGGCTGATCCGCCTAGCCTGACGATCGGCGGCTACCGCCAGCTCGTCACCTAGGATGGAGGACGCCCGAGACTCCGATCCGTAGGGGACAAAGCTGTGCTGAGTAAGTTGTTGCGCCTCGGTGAAGGTCGCATAGTCAAGCGCCTCAAGCGGGTGGCCGACTATGTCAACACTTTGTCCGACGACGTCGAGAAACTCACCGATGCCCAACTGCGGGCCAAGACCGACGAGTTCAAGAAGCGGCACGCCGACGGGGAAAGCCTCGACGACCTGCTGCCCGAGGCGTTCGCGGTGGCCCGCGAGGCGGCCTGGCGGGTGCTGGACCAGCGCCCGTTCGACGTGCAGGTGATGGGTGCTGCGGCGCTGCACTTCGGCAACGTCGCCGAGATGAAGACCGGCGAAGGCAAAACCCTGACGTCGGTGTTGCCGGCCTACCTCAACGGCATCGGCGGCAAGGGTGTGCACATCGTCACCGTCAACGACTACCTGGCCAAACGCGACAGCGAGTGGATGGGCCGGGTGCACCGCTTCCTCGGTCTGGACGTCGGCGTGATCCTCGCGCCCATGATGCCCGACGAGCGGCGCGTCGCGTACGCCGCCGACATCACCTACGGCACCAACAATGAGTTCGGCTTCGACTACCTGCGTGACAACATGGCCCACGCGCTGGAGGACTGCGTCCAGCGCGGGCACAACTTCGCGATCGTCGACGAGGTGGACTCGATTCTGATCGACGAGGCCCGCACGCCGCTGATCATTTCCGGGCCCGCCGACGGATCTTCGAACTGGTACCCCGAGTTCGCCCGGTTGGCGCCGCTGATGGAAAAAGACGTGCACTACGAAGTCGACCTCCGCAAGCGCACCGTAGGCGTGCACGAGCTTGGTGTGGAGTTCGTCGAGGACCAGCTCGGCATCGACAACCTCTACGAGGCCGCCAACTCACCGCTGGTCAGCTACCTCAACAACGCGCTGAAAGCCAAAGAGCTGTTCTCCCGCGACAAGGACTACATCGTCCGCGACGGCGAGGTGCTCATCGTCGACGAGTTCACCGGCCGCGTGCTGATCGGCCGCCGGTACAACGAGGGCATGCACCAGGCCATCGAGGCCAAAGAGCACGTCGAGATCAAGGCCGAGAACCAGACGCTGGCCACCATCACACTGCAGAACTACTTCCGGCTCTACGACAAGCTCGCCGGCATGACCGGAACCGCGCAGACCGAGGCCGCCGAGCTGCACGAGATCTACAAGCTCGGCGTGGTCACGATTCCGACCAACAAGGAGATGATTCGCACCGACCAGTCCGACCTCATCTACAAGACCGAGGAAGCCAAGTACATCGCGGTCGTCGACGACGTCAGCGAGCGTTTCGAGAAGGGTCAGCCGGTGCTGATCGGTACGACCAGCGTGGAGCGCTCGGAGTACCTGTCCCGACAGTTCCAGAAGCGGCGCATCCCGCACAACGTGCTGAACGCCAAATACCACGAGCAAGAGGCCGGCATCGTCGCCCAAGCCGGCCGGCGCGGCGCCATCACGGTCGCCACCAACATGGCCGGCCGTGGTACCGACATCGTTTTGGGCGGCAACGTCGACTTTCTCACTGACCTCCGGCTGCGTGAGCGAGGCCTCGACCCGGTGGAGACAGCCGAGGAGTACGACGAGGCCTGGCACGAAGAGCTGCCCGTGGTCAAGGCCGAGGCCGCCGCCGAAGCAAAGGAAGTGATCGAGGCCGGCGGGCTGTACGTGCTGGGTACCGAACGGCATGAATCGCGGCGCATCGACAACCAGCTGCGCGGCCGCTCCGGACGCCAAGGCGACCCCGGCGAGTCCCGCTTCTATCTGTCGTTGGGTGACGAGTTGATGCGCCGCTTCAATGGCGCGGCGCTGGAATCGCTGTTGACCAGGCTCAACCTGCCCGACGACGTGCCCATCGAGGCCAAGATGGTGACCCGCGCGATCAAGAGCGCGCAGACGCAGGTCGAGCAGCAGAACTTCGAGGTCCGCAAGAACGTCCTCAAATACGACGAGGTGATGAACCAGCAGCGCAAGGTCATCTACGAGGAGCGCCGCCGCATCCTCGAGGGCGAGAACCTGCAGGAGCAGGCCCACGACATGCTCGTCGACGTGATCACCGCCTACGTCGACGGAGCCACCACCGAGGGTTACGCCGAGGACTGGGATCTGGAACAGCTCTGGGAGGCGCTGAAGACTCTTTATCCGGTCAAGATCGACCACAAAGACCTGCTCGACTCGGAGGCGATCGGTGAGCCCGGTGAGCTCACCCGCGAGGAACTGCTCGACGCGCTGGTCGAAGACGCCGAGCGCGCCTACGCGGTGCGAGAGGCCGAGCTTGAGGAGATCGCCGGCGAGGGCGCGATGCGCCAGCTGGAGCGCAACGTGCTGCTCAACGTCATCGACCGAAAGTGGCGTGAGCATCTCTACGAGATGGACTACCTCAAGGAGGGCATCGGCCTGCGCGCGATGGCGCAGCGCGATCCACTGGTCGAGTACCAGCGCGAGGGCTTCGACATGTTCACCGGCATGCTCGACGGCCTGAAGGAGGAGTCGGTCGGCTTCTTGTTCAACGTGTCGGTCGAGGCGGTGCCGGCCTCGCAAGTCGGACCGGTCGAGGAGCCGGAGGATTTGGCGGAGTTCGCCACTGCCGCGGCCGCCAGCGCGCAGCAGCGGGTCGCCGCCGCGTCCGCCGAGCCGCGCGAACCGGCAACGGCGTTGCGCGCCAAGGGAATTGAGACCGCGGCGCCTGAACTGACGTATTCC
>NZ_DATMLH010000136.1:0-17941 GCF_035570115.1 Mycobacterium sp. | reverse complement strand
GCGGCCCGCGGGTAGGCCAGCGCGTTGATCACCCCGTCGCGAATCCAGTCCACCCGCTCGATATCCATCCCGTTGTCGAAAATCGACACGGTCTCCGACGAACTGGCGGTCGCCACGAACGGCGTGCACGCCAAACCGGGCACCCTGGGATCGGAATACAGCGTCAGCGGCATATCGGTCAGCCGCTCCCCCACCCGCGTTCCGCCGTCGAGGGTAGACAATGCGGTGCGGCCCTCCTGCGCGCCGCGACCGGCCATCGACCAGGCCAGGTAGACCATCATGTCGGCCACCGCCGACGGCGGCAGGATGGTCTCATAGCGGCCTTCAGGCAGCTCGACGCTGCGCTTGGCCCACCCCAGCCGGGTCGACAACTGCTCCAGCATTAAATCCGTTGGCACAGCGGCGAAATCGGGCGCGCCCACCGCCACCCATGCACTGGCGCCGTCGCGTTTGGCATTGATCTCCACCGAACCGGTGGGCTGGGTGTAGCGACGCCGCAATCCCCCGGAAGTCGCCAGATACACCGTTTCCAGCGCGTGCCGGGCGAAGCCGTACAACTGGTCGCTGCCACGGAAGCCACGACTCAACCCCCGGGTGACGTCGGCGAACACCTCGGGACCGGTGCCCGGCGTCGGCGCATCCCAGTCGGCCGGGGCGCCGTTGCCGTTCAGCAGCGGAGTGGCGTCGGGGGCTTCTGGCGCCGCTATCGCCGCCGCTTGCGACGCTGCAACCAGTCCCTCGATCACCGACGGATCGACCTCGGACGATGTCAGCGTCCCCGCCCGCGCGGTATCACCTTGGCGGACAATCGAAATCACCGTGGTACTGCGCGCGATTGATACCCCGTTGGTGGTCATCGAGCTGTTCGCCCAGCGCAGCGACGCCGCTATCCGGTCGGTGACCAGCACGATGGTCTCGTCGGCACGTCCCCGCCGTGCCGCGGCGTCCAAGGCGATGTCGACCACCTGCTGCGCGCTGATCATTGGCCGGCCTCTGTGCGGGCGTTGAGCACGTTGACGCCCCGGAACAGCGCCGACGGGCAACCATGGCTGACCGCGGCGACCTGACCGGGCTGGGCCTTGCCGCAGTTGTACGCCCCACCGAGCCGCCAGGTCGACGGCCCGCCAACGGCTTCCATCGAATTCCAGAAATCGGTGGTGGTGGCCTGATAGGCGACGTCGCGAAGCTGCCCGTCCAAGCGTCCGTTGCGGATGCGGTAGAACCGCTGACCGGTGAACTGAAAGTTGTACCGCTGCATGTCGATCGACCACGATCGGTCACCGACGATGTAGATGCCGTCATCGACGCGGGCGATCAGGTCGTCGGTGCTGCGGTCTTCGGGGCTGGGCTGCAGCGAGACGTTCGCCATCCGCTGAATCGGCACATGATGCGGCGAGTCGGCATACGAGCAGCCGTTGGAGCGCGACAGGCCCAGTCGCGGCGCGAAGACCCGGTCCAGTTGATAGCCGACGAAGATCCCGTCCCGCACCAGATCCCAACTCTGTGCAGCCACCCCGTCGTCGTCGAAACCGACGCTGGCCAAACCGAATTCGACGGTCCGGTCGGCGGTCACGTTCATCAGCGGCGAGCCGTAGCGCAAGCTGCCGAGCTTGTCGGGGGTGGCGAACGACGTGCCCGCGTAGGCGGCCTCATAGCCGATGGCGCGATCGTATTCGGTTGCGTGCCCGATGGATTCGTGGATGGTCAGCCACAGGTTGGTGGGATCGATCACCAGGTCCGTCGGGCCGGGTGTCACGCTGGGCGCCTTGATCTTCTCGGCCAGCTGCGACGGGAGCTGGGCCAGCTCGTCGGTCCAGTTCCACACGTCGTCGCCGGCCAGCACCTCCCAACCGCGGGCCATCGGCGGCGCCAGCGTGCGCATCGAATCGAACCCGCAGCCGCCGACGTCGATGGTGATCGCCTCCAGAGCGGACATCAGCCGCACCCGCTGCTGGGTGATCGTCGAGCCGAAGGCGTCGGCGTAGAAGGTCTGCTCCTTGACGGCGTTCAGGCCGGCCGACGCGTGATCCACCCCGTCGGCGGCCAGCAACCTGCCGCAGTACTCGTCGAGCACGGCGATCTTGTCGGCGGTGCTCACGGCGAACGGGTCGATCTGATAACTCGAGACCCATGTGGCGTCGCTGTACACCGGTTCGGGCGCCAGCTCGACGGGGTCGGTGTTCAGCGCGGCCAGCGTGGTGGCCACCGACACTGCGCGGCGCGCGGTGTCCGCCGCGACCCTCGGCGACAGCTCAGCGTGCGAGGCGAATCCCCAGGTACCGTCGACGATCACCCGGACGGCCAGGCCAAGCTCGCGGCTGAGCACGGCGGTCTCCAGGTCGCCGTCGCGCAGTTGGATGAACTCGGTGGTGATGCGGTGAATCCGCAGGTCGGCGTAGCTGGCCCCGGCCGCGGCGGCCGCCGACAGCGCGGCGTCGGCCAGCTCGTGGCGGGGCAGGTCGAGGAAGTCGGCATCGATCCCCCGGTTCGGTGTCACGACACCACCGTAACGAGGACACAGCGCGCTAATGTCTTTGACGTGGTTGACCGCCTAAGCCCCACCGGGCGCCGATCGACCGTACTGGGGTATGCGCTGCTCGCTCCCAGCCTGTTCGGGGTGGTCACGTTTTTGCTGCTGCCGATCTTCGTGGTGGTGTGGCTCAGCCTGCACCGCTGGAACCTGCTCGGGCCGATCGAGTATGTCGGAGGCGAGAATTGGCGCTCCGTGCTGACCGATTCAGCGTTCGGCAATTCGCTGTTGGTCACGCTGGTTTTCGTCGCGATCGTGGTCCCCGCGCAGACGGTGCTCGGGCTGTTGGCCGCATCGTTGTTGGCACGCGATCTGCCGGGTAGCGGGTTGTTCCGCACGGTTTATGTGCTGCCGTGGATCTGCGTCCCGCTGGCGATCGCGGTGATGTGGCGCTGGATTCTGGCGCCCACCGACGGCGCGGTCAGCACCGTGCTGGGGCATCGCGTCGAATGGCTCACCGATCCCGGCCTGGCGCTGCCTGTGGTGTCGGCGGTGGTGGTGTGGGCCAATGTCGGCTACGTCGCGCTGTTTTTCCTCGCCGGTATTTTGGCGATCCCGTCTGATGTCCACTCCGCGGCGCGCATCGACGGGGCCAGCGCCTGGCAGCGGTTCCGGCGGATCACCTTGCCGATGCTGCGGCCCACCATGTTTTTCGTGCTGGTCACCGGCGTCGTCAGCGCCGCACAGGTTTTCGACACCGTGTACGCGCTGACCGGCGGCGGACCGGAGCACCACACCGATTTGGTCGCACACCGCATCTACGCCGAGGCGTTCGGCGCGGCGGCGATTGGGCGGGCCTCGGTGATGGCTGTGGTGCTGTTCGTCATCCTGGTCAGCGTCACCATTGTCCAGCATCTTTATTTCCGTCGACGGATCAGCTATGACCTCACCTAAACGGCCCTCGGCGGTACTGGTTTACGCCGCCCTCGTAGTGGGTGCGGCGATCACCCTGGCACCGTTCGCGCTCGGCTTGCTGACCTCATTCACCTCGGCGCACCAATTCGCAACAGGTACACCGTTGGCGTGGCCGCGGCCGCCGACGCTGGCCAACTACGCCGACCTGGGCGGGGCGGGTTTCGGCCGGGCGCTGGCGGTGACGACGTTGATGACGGCGGTGATCGTCATTGGGCAGCTGACCTCATCGGTGCTGGCCGCCTATGCGTTCGCGCGGCTGCGTTTTCCCGGTCGCGACGCGCTGTTTTGGGTGTATATAGCCACGTTGATGGTGCCGGGTTCCGTGACGGTGGTGCCTCTGTATCTGATGATGGCTCAGCTGGGACTGCGAAACACGTTCTGGGCGTTGGTGTTGCCGTTCGTATTCGGCTCGCCCTACGCAATTTTCCTTCTGCGCCAGCATTTCCGCGCGATCCCGGCTGATCTGATCAATGCGGCCCATCTGGACGGCGCCAACACGCTGGACGTCATCGTGCACGTGGTGCTGCCATCCAGCCGACCGATCCTGGTCACGCTGATGCTGATTACCGTCGTCTCGCAATGGCACCACTTCATGTGGCCGTTGGTGATCACCAGCGGCGCCAAGTGGCAGGTGCTGACGGTGGCGACTGCTGCGCTGCAGTCGCGGTATAACGCGCAGTGGACGCTGGTGATGGCCGCGACGGCCGTGGCGATCGTGCCGCTGCTCGTGTTGTTCGTGATCTTCCAGCGGCACATCGTGCGCTCAATCGTCGTCACGGGGCTGAAATGAGCCTTCGGCCACGGTTTTCCACGCTGTTCACCCTCGGTCTGGTGCTGATCGCTGCGCTGCTGGCCGCGACGGCGGTGCTGTTGGACGTCACGGCTGAGCCGCCCAGCGGCAAGACCGTGGTCACCGTCCGGTTGTGGGACGAGCAGGTCGCCGCGGCGTATCGGCAGTCGTTCGCGGCGTTCACCACGGCGCATCCCGGCATCGAGGTGCACACCCATGTCGTCTCGTATTCCAGCTACTTCAACACGCTGCGCACCGATGTCGCGGGCGGTAGCGCCGACGACATCTTTTGGATCTCCAACGCCTATCTCGCCGGATACGCCGACAGCGGGCGGCTCATGGACATCGGGAAGACCCTCGGGGCGAGCGCCGCGTCAGCGTGGGAGCCGTCGGTGGTCGAGCAGTTCACCCGCAACCGGACGCTGTGGGCAGTCCCCCAACTGACCGACGCTGGAATCGCGTTGTACTACAACGCCGATCTACTCGCTGCCGCCGGTGTCAACCCCGCCGACTTGGCTGCGCTGAGATGGAGCCCGGACGGCGGTGACACTCTGCGCCCGCTACTGGCTCGGCTCACGGTTGACGCCAACGGACGCAGCGCGGCCACACCGGGTTTCGATGCCGAAAATATCCGGCAATGGGCGTACAACGCGGCCAACGACGCGCAGGGCATCTACCTGAACTACATCGGGTCGGCCGGGGGCGTATTTCAGGACGGTGATCGCTTCGCGTTCGACAACCCTGGCGCCATCGAGGCTTTCACCTACCTGGTCGGGCTGATCAACGGTGACCACGTCGCGCCACCGGCCTCGGACACCAACGACAACGGTGACTTCTCCCGCAACCAGTTCCTGGCCGGCAGGATGGCGCTCTTCCAGTCCGGCACCTACAACCTGGCTTCGGTGGCAGACCACGCTGGTTTCCGGTGGGGCGTGGCAATGTTGCCCCAAGGCCCCAGGGGTCGCGTCACCGTCACCAACGGCATTGCCGCGGCTGGCAATTCCGCGTCCACGCACCCGGACGCGGTGCGCCAGGTGTTGGCCTGGATGGGCAGTGACGAAGGTAATCAATATGTGGGCCGCCATGGCAGCGCGATTCCCGCGGTGCGGTTGGCCCAGCGGGTGTACTTCGATTACTGGGCAGCGAAGAAGGTCGACGTTGTGCCGTTCTTCGCGGTGTTGAACGGGCCGCGCATCGATGCGCCGGGAGGCGCCGGCTTCGCCGCCGGAAATCAGGTCCTCAAGCCGTATTTCGACGAGATGTTCCAGGGCCGAGGCGACATTTCGACGACCCTGCAGCGAGCCCAAGCAGCGGCCAACGCCGCGGCCCGCCGCTAGGCGCTCGCGGCTATCGACCCAGCGGCACTTCCAGCGCGATCGCCGCGATGCAGATCGCCGCGGTGATCGAGAGCGCCAGCCAGTCGGCCAGTTTTGGCCGCGACGGCGCCGCCGAAAGCTGACCGGTGCCGCCGCGCGCCGTGATGGCATCACCCATCTCGTCGGCGCGCCGCAATGTCACAGTGATCGCCGCAGCGATCAAGTCGATCAACTCCAGAGCACGACGCTTGCGACGAGCCCGGCGGGTCGGTGCCACCGGCTTGGGTCGCAACCGGCGCGCGGCGTAGAGCACCCGGAACTCCTCGATCAGCATCGGGAAGGCGCGCAGCGCGAGCGCCACGGCAACGGCCCACTCGTCGACCGGGATCCGCAACAGCCGCAGTGGGCGGCCTAACGTGGCAACCGCAGGCGCTATTTCGCCGACATTGGTGGTCCACGACACCATCGCTCCCAGGCCCAGCAACACGATCGACAAGGTGGTGATCCGCAGGAAGTTCAACAGTCCGCCGAATCCGATTGGCACCCCGGCCAATTCGATCATCGGACTGCCACCGGCGAACGCCGCGGTGATGGCGCCGAAGGCCATTAACACCCACAGCCAGTGCGGTATTGACGGAAGCGCGCCTCGTGGAATGTGCGCGAGCCGGACCGCCGTCAGCACCAGGGCCGCCACCAGCCCGATGGTGATCCATCCCGGATAGAACGTCAGCAGCACCGAAATACCGAAGACCACTAGTAGTTTGGTGCCGGCCCAGAGGTCGTGGACTGCCGACGTGCCCGGTACCGGACGCAGTAACACCACTCCACGATTTGGCCGGCGGGTTGGGCGTTCATCCGATGGTGCCGTCGTCATCACAGACCTCCGGCCGTTGCCGAAACCGGTTCCAGCACACCGTCACGTAGATGCAGGATGCGCGGGCACAGCTCCTCCAACCCGGCGAAGTCGTGGGAGATCACGATTACGGTCAGACCCTTCTCGCGGCGCAGTTCCTCGAGTAGCCGCAGCAAGCCGCGCTGGGTGGCGGCGTCCAGGCCCGCCAGTGGCTCGTCAAGGATCAACGCTCGCGGTGAGCGCGCCAGCAGGCCGGCCAGTACGAGGCGCCGCATCTGGCCGCCGCTGAGTTGGTCGATGCGCCGCTTTGCCAGCGTGCTGTCCAGTCCCACGACGGCCAGCGCGGTCATCACGCGGTCGTGGTCCTTCGGTGAAAAACCGGCCGCCGAGGCTACTTCCAAGTCGACCCGGCTGCGCATCAGCTGCAGCCGCGCCGCCTGGAACGACAGCGCCACCGCCCCGACCTGCTCATGGGTGGGGCGGCCGTCAAGCAGACAGGCTCCCGTGGTGGGCACCGTCAGCCCAGCCATGATCCACGCCAACGTCGACTTACCCGAGCCGTTTCCGCCGTGGAGAAGTAATCCATCTCCTTGGTGCACCGAGAAGCTGACATCGCGCAGCGCGGTCTTCGTCCACGGGGTACCGCTGGCGTATTCGTGCCCGACGCCGACGACTTCGAGCACCGGAGCGCCCGAGTCGTGGCCCGGGGCGGCGGTCGCTGCCGGCGCGGCGGTGGTCTCCACCATGTCGGTGTTATCCCCGGAATCGCTGAGATTGATTGTGCGGTCGGCAGAATCGGCTTCGTTGTTGTAGTGCGTGATGTGAACCAGCGCTGAGCGGTGCCGCTTCTTCAGGTTCGATAGCACTCCCAGCAGCGCGTCCCGTCCCTGCTGGTCGACCATGCTGGTGACCTCATCAGCGATGAGCAGCGCCGGCTCCCGCGCCAGCGCTGCCGCCACCGCCAGCCGTTGCAATTCACCGCCCGACAAGCTGCCGGTGTCGCGTTCCGCGTGCTCGTCGAGACCGACTTCGCTCAGCAACCGACCGACGTCGGTGGTCGTCCCGGGCGGCAGACCCCACACCACGTCGTCGGCCACCCGCGTGCCCAGCACCTGGCTTTCCGGGTGCTGCATGACAACGGCGGTGCCACCCAGTCGACCGAGCCCCACCGCCCCGGGGCGTTCGACGATGCCCGACGTCGGCTCCCGCCCGGCCAGCATCAGCATGAGTGTGGTTTTGCCTGATCCGTTGGCGCCGGTGACAGCGACGTGTTCGCCAACCTGCACATCGAGGCTGACCGCCCGCAACGCGTCGTGATCAGAGCCCGGGTAGCGGAATCGCACCTGCTCCAACCGGACTGGTACCGGGGCAATCGGCGGACCCTCAACCGATGTGTCCAATTTGTGGACATCGGGAATGCCGCGCAATCGCTCTAGCACGCGCGACAGCGCCCACCAGCCGATCAAGGACACCACTATGACCGAGACGATGCCGTGGCCGAGTAGCAGCCACGGCCAATAATGCAGCGCCTCGGCGAGGAACCACTTGAGACGGTCGGCGGCCAGGTCCACCCCGACTCCTATCGACCCGCTGAGCGGGAAGGGATGGTCGGTCGCGAAGCGCCCGATCGCTCTCAAGACGGCCGAAACCCCATCGACGTTGGCGGTGATGGCGTCGAATATCAGGTGCCGGAGCCGTGCCAGCACCGCCAGCGCGGCAACCGAGATCCCGCCGAGCACTGCCCCCGCGACGAAGGAGGCGACGATCACGGTTCGGGTGCCCAAGCCCCTGCGTTTGACGACTCCGGTCAGGCCACCCACATAGGCGCTGTGGACAACGGTCATCAAGCCGCCCAGACCGGCGATCAGAAACGCGATCACCCCGGCGGCGACCACCGCGGCAATCAGCACGCGGATGCGGTAGCGGTAGGCCAGCAGCCCCATCGGAACCATGCCCAGCAGTGCCAATGCGCCCGCAAACGGGACGACGACAGCGATGATCGCGGTCGCCGCACACAGTGCGGCCATGACCGCCGACTGCGCGAGTTCGCCGGGTCGCAGCGGACCGGCCCGTCCGGGCGTGGTCGCAGGGCGGGTCGCGGTCATTTCATCGATTCTGCCAGTTGTCCGGGTTGTTCCCCGAACGCGCAACGAGGTGGGTCCCACTAGTTTGCTCCATCGAAATTACCCGGTTGAGTGGTCTACATAGATCAGCTATGCAACTATAGAGGGATGACATCATCCGCCACCGCCGATGTGGGCGCGGCCGGGGAGGCCGGCGCCGGTCTGGGCGCGGATCTGCTCGCCGTGGTCGCCCGAATCAACCGCTATGCCACTCAGCGCATCCAGATGCAATTACCGGCCGCGCAGGCACGACTACTGTCCACCATCGACGCCCACGGTGAAGCGCGGATCTGCGATCTGGCCTCCGTGGACCACTGCTCACAGCCGACGATGACCACCCAAGTGCGGCGGCTCGAAGACGCCGGCCTGGTCGCCCGGACCGTCGATCCCTGCGACGCCCGGGCCGTCCGCATCCGGATCACGCCGGAGGGCATGCGCACACTGAACCGTGTGCGGGCCGACCGGGCCGCGGCGATCGCGCCGCAACTTGCCAAACTGGAGCCCGCAGACCGTCAGACGCTGGCGGATGCGGTCGTGGTACTGCGCCGCGTTCTGGACGATGCGGGGCCGGCCCCGCGACCGGGCGCATCTCGGTAAAGCCTGGTAGCGCGGCCGGTTGGGCAGCGCCGACGTCCCTGCAGCGGTTGTCGGCGCATGATGGCGGATAGACAACAGTCACTCGACCCAACAAAATGGGCGCGGAAGGTGGTGGCTATGCCGACGGAAGCATTCGCTTCCCCCCTAATCGTCTGGTTCGGCCCCAATCGATACATCTTTCCCGTCGGCCGAGACGTGACCATTGGCCGCGACAGCCGCGCAGATATCCGCATCGACGGCGTGGCCACGTCCATCTCACCCATCCACGTGGTGGTGCATCACAACGGCAGGCAATGGATAGCCGTCGATCGCGGTGAAGGCGGCATCTACGTCGACGGCGTGCGAATGTCCACGGTTTTCATCCATGACGGCCGGGCGATCACGCTCGGCGACCCACAGCACGGACCTCGGCTGGTATTTCAGCTCGGACCGCCGCCACCCCCGCCACCGAGGGCTGCGCAGCGCCCGGCGATACGGCCCGCACCACCGCCACCCCACGCTGCACCTCGCGGTCCCAGCCGGCCAGGTTGGCAGCCCGCCCCTGCACCGCCCCCGCGGTCGGATCGGCCGACACGACCGCCGGTTGCGCCCCCGCCCGTCATGCCGACGCGGCCGCCACCTCATCCTCATCGCGTCGACCCGCCGGCGCCGCCACCCCAACCGGCACCGTCCCCCGCGCCCTTCCACCGGCCGCCCCCGGTCCCCCAACCGCCGCCGCCGGGGCCGCCCCCGGTCCCCTGGCCGCCGCCAGTGCAACCGCCGCCGCCCGCGCAACCGCCACCGCAATATCAGCCGGCGACTGTGGCAGCCCGGTCTCCGGGCCTGCGCAAACGGACCGGGCTCGTCGAGGCACTGACCGGCGCGATGCAAAAGCTGCGACCGCAGCGCCCCGAACCCCGGCCGCCTGAAGCCGAGCCTCGACCGCATGAAGCCGAACCTCGGCCGCACGAAGCCGCGCCTACCACTGCGCTGCCCCTGCCTGAGGCGCCAGATGCAAAGGTTGAAGAAGCCCCGCTCCCGCCGCCGGCGGTCCAGGCCGGTCCGCTGCAGGCCCGTCAGGTGCGGCTCACCGTCGCTGGCGAGCAGGTGCTGGCGGAACTGTCCTTCACCGCTGAGCCGGGAACGCTTACCGCGGTCATCGGACCCTCGGAGGCCAGCACATCCGCTCTGGTCGACGTGCTGGGCGGAACGGTGCGACCCAGCGTCGGCACGGTGCATTTCGACGGCCACGACGTTGCAGCCGATCATGTGCGGCCAAACATCGGGGCAGTGCCGCGCTACGACCTGCTGCATCCCGCGCTCACCATCGAACAAGCATTGGGCTACGCGGCCGAATTGCGCCTGCCGCCTGGCACTTCCGCTGATCACCGCCGTCAGAGGGTGCACTGGGCGCTCGACGAGATGAAGTTGAGCCTGCTGCGCACCGTCCAGGTGGGCCGCCTGACCGCCGAACAGCGCAAGCGCGCATCCGTGGCCATGGAACTGCTGACCGGTCCGTCACTGCTTGTCCTTGACGAGCCGACTGCCGGACTAGACGAGGCAGCGGAACGCGAGATGACGGCGACGTTGCGACGATTCGCCGACGAAGGACGCGTCGTCGTGGTGGCGACCACGTCGCCAACCGACATCGACGGCTGCGACCAGGTGGTGCTGCTCACCGGCACGGGCACTCCGGCATTCGCCGGACCGCCCGCACAGATCGGCGCCGAACTGGGCACGACCGACTGGGCGGAGATCGTCGCGCGGGTCAGCGCGGATCCGTACGGCGCGCATGACGCGTACCTGGCCCGCCAGCAGGAGGGGCCGCCCGCGGCAGAACCATCGGGTCCGGTCGCGCCGACTGTTCTGGCAGCGCGCCCTCCGCTGTGGCGCCAGATCGTTATCGCTGCTCGCCGACAGGGCTGGCTGATGGTCGGTGATCAGCGGCATTTCATCTTCCTGACCATCCTGCCGGTGCTGTTCGGCGCGATCGCGTTGCTGGTGCCCGGCGATGCCGGCCTGGGTCCGGCGAACCCGTACGGAAACAGTCCCGACGAAGCCGTCGAGATCCTTGCCGTGCTCGTCATCGGCGCCGTCGTGATGGGCACCGCACTGGGCATCCGCGACCTCTTCGGCGAACAACGCATCTTCCGCCGCGAACAAGCCAACGGTTTGTCGGCGTCGGCGTTGATTGTCGGCAAGATCATCGTTTACAGCCTCGTCGCGATCGTCCAGATCGCGATCGTCACCACCGCCACTGTGGTCGGCAAAGGCGCGCCCACTCAGGGCGGCGCCCTGCTCGGCGATTCGACTTTCGAAGCCGTCTTCGAGCTGTTCGTGGTCCTGGTCATCACCACCATCGTCTCGGCAATGGTCGCGCTGGCGCTGTCATCGCTGGCCCGCTACTCCGAGCAGATCCTCTTGATGGCCGTGCTGGTCGTGCTGATTTCAGTGGTGTGCGCCGGGGCAATGTTCCCGATCGTCGGCCGGTTCGGCCTGGAGCAGATCTCGTGGTTGGTGCCGTCCCGGTGGGGTTTCGCCGCCTCGGCTTCTACCGTCGACATACACGCAGTCAACCTGCTGGCCGCATCCGATGATTCGTGGAAACACTCAACCGGCAGGTGGCTGTCTGACATGGCGATACTGGTCGGCCTCGGCGTCGTGGCCACCGCGTCGTTGCGCTGGCGGCTGAGGAGGCCGGGACGCCGTTGGTGATCACCTCAATGCCGTTGTCCGACATACCGCCTGACACGTCGGCAATACGCCGCGTAGGCTTCGCCGTACTGGCCCCGCATGAACTCCTCCTCGCGCAGTACCTGACGGTGGAAGAGCCAGGTACCGGCGAAGAGGTAGAGCAACGGAACCCAGTTCGGAAACACCAAGAGCTGGCCCACCAAAACGAGAAACAGCGCGACGTAGATGGGGTTGCGGCTCCAGGCAAACACCCCGGTGGTCACCAGCTCGTCGGGACGGTCGACGTCGATGCCAACCCGAAAACTTCTGCCGAACGAAATCAGGCTCCCCAGCATGACAAGTAAGCCACCACAACACAATCCGACCCCGACCCAGGCCACCGCATCGGACCGAAAAAACCTTGTGCCGCCAACAAGCGGCCAACCGAACGCCGCGGCGAAGACGGTGTAGAGGTAGAACAGCGCGACCGGCGGAATGAAGAAATCTTTCTTGTCGATGCTGCCGAAATGCATCGCACGCGTTCCGGCCCTGCGCAGCAGCAAAACTCGGGTCACGACCATGCCGACCAGCAGCACAATCGTCGCAGCGGCTAAATATCCGGGCACGGCCGTCTTATCCGATCGCTCCGTTCACCTCATGCCAAAGCGCCTCGTAGCACCTGGTTGCGACGCTGTGCGGGGCGAACGCCGTCACCGGCGCCCGATATTCAGCCATCTGCTCGATGATCGATAGCGCCGGAATAGCTGTGCTCAAGATTCCCGGTCGTTCGGCCGGCAGCTGCTCGACGAGGTCTCGGTGCAGCCGCTTGCGCCCGTCCACCATCGAGAAGAACGCACACACCCGCGGTCGGCGACCGTCGAAATCGTTGACGAAGCTGGACAATTGATCGAACGTGCGCACCGACAGCGTGGCCGGGATCATCGGCACCAGTAGCGTATCGACGGCATGCAGGACGTTCTCCGACAGCAACGAAATGCTCGGTGGACAGTCGAGGAAGACCACGTCGTATTCGCCCTCGAACGGTTTCAGCAGCTGATGAATGCGCCTGGTCGGCCGCTTCATCTCGTCCAGCTGCAAATCCATATTACGGTAACTGAAATCGGCCGGCAGCAAGTCAAGCCCGTCGAAATCGGTGGCCCTGATCGCATCGTCAAGCGACCGGGTGCCTTCCACCAGCGCTCGGCTACCGCCCTTCACTTTGGGTCGCACCCGGAACAGGTAGGTAGCCGCACCCTGCGGGTCAAGATCCCACAACAGTGCGTTGTATCCGCCGCGGGCAGCCAGATGCGCGAGGTTAACCGCGGCCGACGTCTTGCCGACGCCGCCCTTGATGTTGTAGGTCGCGAAGATCCTCACTAGCGCACCAGTGCCTTCACTCTGGCACGATTCTCGTCGGCCAGAAATGGCTGCAGCCGCCCCACCAGCGCCGACCGTGCGTTCAGCTGGTGTGCGTCGAGCTGCGCAGCCAGTTCACCCATCGCCAGCACGGTTGCCGGCGGCGCAGCGCCCTGTTCCATCATCAACGCGGCGAATTCGCGGACCGCCTCACGCTGGACTTCGCCGTCCTGGAATTCGCCAAGCGTGTCCTGCAGCGCCTTGAGCTCTTTGATCAGCGGGCGATACGGCGCGTCGGCGCACAATGGCCGGAATACCTCGAGCAGATAGCGCAGTTCCTTGCAGCGCTTGCGCAATTCATGGACCTGCTCGCTCGGCGAGTCGGCGGCGATCCGTTTGCCGCGCCCCACGACGCCTCGAAACGCCCGTTCGATGCGCTGCCGGGCCAGCGCCGCGACCGTCGGCCCGCCGCCGTCGCCGTCAGCGACCACCTGCTCCAGCGCGGTGCGCCAGTCGCTCATCATCTGCTCGAAGCGCCGCGACCGCAGCCCGCGCACCAGGCGGCGGCGTTCGGCAGTGCGATGCCGAACCAAGAACGACCGGAACGGGTCGAGGTCACGTGGATCGGCCGACGCCAGCCTGGCGGCCATGGTGTCGAGCTCGAGCAGGTAGACGTCCAGATCGCGCACCGGCGTGGTCAGATCACCGAGCCACTTGAATTCCGGCTTGAATTGCTCGGCCAGATTCGCGGGCAGCACATCACCGGCGAGCTTGAGGATCGAACGGCTGCGCCGCACCGCTACCCGCAGGTCGTGCAGGAATTCGGTGTCGATCGCCGCGATCGTGCCCGCCACGTTGTCGTCGATGACCGACGCGAACCGCGCGAGCATGTTCGCGACGGCCACCGGTCCGGGCGTTTCCGGCCGCAGCTGCCCCGCCAAATCCTGACCATCGTCGGCGGGACTGCGGCTGGCGACCGCCAGCGCGTCGTCATAGGGCGTCGTTGTCGCCGCCGCGAGCCCATCCACGCGGGCCAGCAGGCGCGCAATCCGATCACCGTCGACCTCGTAGCCGCGCAGCGGCTGGACCTGCAGCTGGCTGGTGCCGTCATCGGCGCTTTCGGTCACCAGGCGGGCAACAGTTTTTTCGTCGGCGTTGAGCACCCGGCTCTCCCGCACGGCCCGGTGCACGGTGACGACCGACAGCAACGCCCGCGGGGCAACCATCGGAGCCAACGCATCGCGCAGCCGCCCCGCCGGCAGGTCGTGCAGCAGTGCCGGCCATTTCTTGGCCCGAGCGCCTTGCAACCGGCTGCCATCCGGGAACTGCATGATCAGCGGACCGTCGTCGACGTACTCGAGGGATATCCCCGCGGAATGCAGCCGCCAATCGAAGGTATCCAGCCAGGTGTGCGAGACGCCTCGTTCCGGTCCGGCGGCCAACGCGAATTTCGGCTGCAGAGCAGCAGCGACGGCCTCAACCTCAACCGCGCCCTGCTTGCTGAAGACGCGGGAAAACCTGCCCATGGACTACCTTCCCCTGGCCGCATGGCCGCGACCGTCCGACAGACTATAGCCACGTTGGGTTAACGAAATGTTCATCTAGTTGCCCCGTCATCAAGTGTCGGGCGACCTCGCGGAGCTTACCCCGACGCCGCGCGGCCCGGGTTACCGTCGGGTATGACCACCACTGCGGAACATCTGCGCAACTCACTGGATGGACGTTGGCGTGACGTGAAGAACCAGATGCGGGAGCGGTTGACCGACGAGATCTTTCGTCCGCACTACACACCGAACACGGTGATCGCCCGCACCAAAGTGGCGGAGCAAATGAGCATCATGGCCGCCGCCGGCGCGGCCGACGACGGCTTCCGCAAAGAACACGGCGGGACCGGCGACGTCGGGGCGGCGATCACGATGATCGAGATGCTCGCGATGTCGGATCTGTCCCTGATGGTCAAGGCGGGCGTGCAGTGGGGCCTGTTCGGCGGTGCCGTCGAGAACCTCGGCACCGAACGCCACCACCAGAAGTACGTGCCGAAGATCATCAACCTGGAACTGCGCGGCTGTTTCGCGATGACTGAGACCGGACATGGCAGCGACGTGCAAGCGCTGGAAACGACCGCGACCTACGACGCTGCCACCCAGGAGTTCGTCATCCACTCCGAGACTCCGACCGCGCGCAAGGACTACATCGGCGGTGCGGCCGAAAGCGCCATCATCGCAGCGGTGTTCGCCCAACTCATCACCTACGAGGACGGCGAGCAGGTCAACCACGGTGTGCATTGTCTCCTGGTGCCGATCCGCGACGAAGACGGCAACGACCTGCCCGGTGTGACGACGTCGGACTGCGAGTACAAGGGCGGGCTGCCCGGCGTCGACAACGGCCGCATCGTTTTCGACCACGTTCGCGTCCCACGGGTGAACTTGCTGAACAAGTACGGCGACGTCGCGGAGGACGGGAGCTACAGCTCACCGATCGAAAACCCCAACCGTCGATTTTTCACCATGATCGGCACCCTGATCCGCGGACGGATCTGCGTGGGCGGCAGCGCGGGCAACGCGGCACGTGTGGCGTTGGACATCGCCACCCGATATGCCTTGCAGCGCAGGCAATTCAGCGCACCCGACGACGAGGGGGAAGTGCTGATCATGGACTATCTGGTGCACCAGCGCCGGCTGTTCCCGTTGATCGCGCGGACGTATGCCTTGCAGTTCGCGCAGAACGAGCTGGTGGCCAGATGCCACGACCTGCAAACGGCGGACGCCCCCGACGCCGAAGAACAGCGCGAGCTGGAAGCGCGGGCGGCGGGGCTGAAGGCCGCCAACACCTGGCACGCCACCCGGGCTATCCAGGAAGCCCGAGAGGCATGCGGCGGGGCGGGCTACATGGCCGACAATCGGCTGATCGCGTTACGGGCCGACACCGACGTTTTCACCACCTTCGAGGGCGACAACCACGTGTTGACGCAATTGGTGGCCAAGGAGTTGCTGACCGCTTACGCCGACGACATCAAGGGCATGAGCCCGGTGGAATGGGTGCGATTCGCGGCCAATTTCGCCGGTGAGCGAGTGCTGAAACGCACTGCGGCAGAGACGATCATCCAGACCATTGTTGACGCTCGGCAGGACAACGAAGAAGAGGGCAGCCTGTTCAACCGCGGCACCCAGGTCAAGATGTTCGAGGACCGCGAGGAATACATGATCGCCTCGGTCGCGCGCCGGTTGCAGGGCAAGTCCAAAGAAATGTCGGCATTCGACGCGTTCAACGCGGTACAGGACCACGTGCTGCATGCGGCGCAGGCGCATATCGACCGAGTGGTGCTGGAGGCGTTCGTCGCCGGGATCGAATCATGCGAGGACGAGGAAGCCCGCGAGGTGCTCGGGCTGGTCTGCGACCTGTACGCGATGTCGGTGATCGAAGACGACAAAGCGTGGTACGTCGAGCACCGGTACCTGTCCACCGAGCGAGCCAAGGCGGTCACTCGCGCTATCAACGATCGGTGCCGGTTATTGCGGCCCTATGCCGAGACACTGGTCGACGGATTCGGGATCCCCGAGCCACAGCGATACGCCGAGATGCTGCACCCGGAGAATCTGCCGAACTGAGTTCGATTGCCAGAGAGATTGACCGCGTTAAGCCGGCTGCCCGTACACCGCGACGAGGACGCTGCGGTCGAAGCTGTTCTCCGACCAAACCCCGATCTGGGTGTTGGCGCAGTTCGACATGATCGCGAAGTAGTCGGGGCGGTAATACCAATTGCCCATGATGTCAAGGTCATTGATGGCCAATGACTGGTTGATGGCTACGGTCTCGGCGACCGTACCGTGGTACCCCGCGTCGCGGGCCCGGTCCTGCACCGACGACCCGTCCGACCCGATGTCACCGTCAAGGCCACGATTGTTGAGCACATCGATGGTGTGGCGCTGTGCGGCCGCCCGCAGTTGCGGGTTGATGTGCAGATCGGTCGTGCAGCCGGCGTGCTTCTTGATGGTGTCGACATTTACCACGATGCCGTTGTTGAGCCGCTGGTTGTTTGGTATGACCGTGTCGTTGCCGCCATCCGCATGCGCCAGCGGTGCGGCGGTCAGCGCGATGAACGGTATCGACAGCGTCCAGCCCAGTCGGCGAATGTCCTTGTCAGTCATCGCATGTCATCTTTCGAACCCGAAACCGTCGTGGCGACACACCATCCGGCGGTCAGCGCGATGACGCAGAGCTGCCGGAAACGGGTAGACAGATTGTTCACATTCGCCTCACTTATTCACACCGGGTCGAACTGCGAGATGAGCCATCGATCGTGGATCCTGTCGAGAGTCACGCGCACACTCGAGGTGGTCTGCGTGGGTGCATCGTTGCCTATCGTGGTGGTCTGATCGACGAAAACCAGTACCACCGCGCGCTTTCCGGTCGCCGATACCGAAGCCGCAACCGGCACCGTGGCGACAGCCGAAATGTGCTGCTGCTTGGCGCCGGGCGCGACGACATCGCTGACGAGCTGTGTGTACTGCTGACGGAAGCCGCCGGTAAGGCGATCAGCGGCTGCCTTCAGGTCCCGGTCGACGGTGTCCGGGCGGTAGGACAGAATCGCGATCGTGCTGTCGCTGGCCGCTCGCACCGACTGCTCGGCCGCGGTGCGGGATACCCGCGCCGTGGCGTCGACCCATTTCAAGTAACCGACCCCCAGAGCCAAAACCAATGCCAGCGCGGGCAGTGCCGCAGCCAACAGACGAGCCCAGGAGAACCGGGCGCCTTGCTCGGCCGGCGCTCCTTCCGCATCGTCGTCGGCCACTCCTTCGTCGACGTCAA
>NZ_DATMLH010000135.1:0-8450 GCF_035570115.1 Mycobacterium sp. | reverse complement strand
TCGATCCCCAGCTCTTTGAGCCGGTCAGACGCACTCATTTGGGGCGTTTCAGATACGCCACGTGCTGCTCACCGGTCGGCCCGGGCAGCACGGCAACCAGCTCCCAACCGTCGGCACCCCACTGATCGAGGATCTGTTTCGTGGCGTGTGTCAACAGGGGCACCGTGGCGTACTCCCACGTGATCGGTTGGCTCATACTTCGAGCTTATCGGCAGGGCCCTAGGGTGATCTGGCGCCTGGCGACGATGCGCGCAGCGAAGCTGGGGGAGGAGGAGCCGCACAGGGTAGCTAGCATGCACTGGTGGCGACCACACCGAGCGGCGGCAGTACTGTCCGCTGGCCATCGCGATTGTCGAAGACCCGTCTGCATTTCGTGACCGGCAAAGGTGGTACCGGTAAGTCGACGGTAGCCGCTGCGCTCGCGCTGACTCTCGCGTCCGGAGGACGCAAGGTCTTGCTCATCGAAGTCGAAGGGCGCCAAGGGATTGCACAACTCTTCGACGTGCCGCCGCTGCCATACAAAGAGCTCAAGATCGCGACTGCCGAACACGGCGGCCAGGTCAACGCGCTGGCGATCGACATCGAAGCCGCCTTCCTGGAATACCTCGACATGTTCTACAACCTCGGCATCGCGGGCCGGGCGATGCGACGCATCGGGGCGATCGAGTTCGCCACGACGATCGCGCCAGGCCTGCGAGACGTCTTGCTCACCGGCAAGATCAAGGAATCCGTGATCCGCGTCGGCAAGGACAAGCTGCCGGTTTACGACGCGATCGTCGTCGACGCGCCCCCGACCGGGCGCATCGCACGCTTTTTGGACGTCACCAGGGCGGTGTCCGATCTCGCCAAGGGCGGCCCGGTGTACTCGCAGGCCGAAGGCGTGGTGAAGATCCTGCACTCGGATCAAACGGCTATCCACCTGGTGACCCTTCTGGAGGCACTGCCGATGCAGGAGACGATCGAGGCGATCGACGAGTTGCAGGGGTTGGGCCTGCCTATCGGCAGCGTGATCGTGAACCGCAATATCGCGCTTTACCTGGAACCCGATGACCTCGCCAAAGCCGCTGAGGGCGACGTCGATGCCGACGCGGTGCACGCGGGCCTGGCCGCCGCCGGGATCAAGCTTCCCGATGCAGACTTCGCGGGCTTGCTGACCGAGACCATCCAGCACGCCACCCGGATCACCGCGCGAGCGGCAACCGCCGAACAGCTCGACGAGCTGAAGGTGCCACGCCTGGAGCTACCGACCATTGCCGACGGGGTCGACCTTGGTAGCCTCTACGAACTCTCCGAATCCCTTGCACAGCAGGGGGTTCGATGAGTACCACACCACCAACACTCGATATCGCGTCGATTCTGGGCGATACCGCCAATCGCGTGGTGGTGTGCTGTGGTGCGGGCGGGGTCGGCAAGACCACAACCGCCGCCGCGATGGCGCTGCGCGCAGCCGAATACGGCCGCACGGTGGTCGTTTTGACGATCGACCCGGCCAAGCGGCTGGCGCAGGCGTTGGGAATCAGCGACCTCGGCAATTCCCCCCAGCGCGTGCCGCTGGCTCCCGAAGTTCCTGGCCAGCTGTTCGCGATGATGCTCGACATGCGCCGGACGTTCGACGAGATGGTGATCCAATATTCGGGACCCGATCGGGCGCAGGCGATTTTGGACAACCAGTTCTACCAGACGGTCGCCACGTCACTGGCCGGCACTCAGGAGTACATGGCGATGGAGAAGCTCGGCCAACTGCTGGGCGAGGACCGCTGGGATCTGGTCGTGGTGGATACCCCACCGTCGCGCAACGCGCTGGACTTCCTCGACGCGCCGCAACGGCTGGGCAGCTTCATGGATAGCCGGTTATGGCGGCTGCTGTTGGGACCCGGGCGTGGGATCGGGCGGCTTGTCACCGGCGCGGTCGGCTTAGCGATGAAGGCATTATCAACCGTCCTCGGTTCGCAGATGCTCTCCGATGCTGCGGGTTTCGTGCAGTCACTGGATGCGACCTTCGGCGGCTTCCGGGAGAAGGCGGACCGCACCTATGCGTTGTTGAAGCGCCGCGGTACCCAGTTCGTGGTGGTGTCGGCCGCCGAGCCTGACGCGCTCAGGGAGGCATCGTTCTTCGTGGACCGGCTTTCCGAGGAACGTATGCCGCTGGCCGGACTCATCCTGAACCGAACCCATCCGATGTTGTGTTCATTGCCGGTTGAGCGAGCCATCGACGGAGCGAAGACGTTAGAGAGCGAGTCGGAAGGCGCCGACGGCACCAATGCCTTGGCAAGGGCCGTCCTGCAGATCCACGCTGACCGCGCGTCGACTTCCAAGCGCGAGATCAGGCTGCTGTCGCGGTTCACCGGAGCCAATCCCCACGTCGCCATTGTCGGGGTGCCGTCGCTGCCGTTCGACGTCTCCGATCTGGAGGCGTTGCGTGCTATCGCCGACCAGATGACAGCGGTCGGCGATCACGCAGGCTAGTCGCCCGGCTACTTAGCCAACGCTGCGGTGCTTGCGCTGCGCAGCGAAGAACTCAGACCAGGACACCACCTCGGGGTGTTGTTTGAGTAGCGCCCGACGCTGGCGTTCGGTCATGCCGCCCCACACGCCGAACTCGACACGGTTATCCAGCGCGTCGGCACCACATTCCAGCATCACCGGGCAATGCCTGCAGATCACTGCGGCCTTGCGTTGTGCAGCCCCCCGCACGAACAGCTCGTCGGGATCAGCCGCCCGACACAGCGCCTTGGAAACCCAGGCGATCCTGGACTCGGCTTCGGCCCCGTACAAAATGCTGCTCGTCGGCGCTGCGCACGTCTTGTTGCGCACTGCGGTCCGTGTACCTGACACCAGCGATTCCCCTTCGCTCCTGCCACCGGCGCGGCGGCTGTGTGCTAGATCCAGACTGCCGATGCGATCTGCGCCACACTCTGCACCTCGGTGTTACCTGTATCTCATTGTGTGCATAAGCTACGTGGTCAGGTATCAATTACGCAACAGTCTCCTACCCCCTTTTTTGGGACGACCGTGCAGTCCGATCATGAAGGGCCCCCGAAATGGGCCGAGGCAACGGCTGAAACACCCCTGAGCTGCGACTGAGAGGAACCTGAGGGTTCACCCGGGCGAGACTACCGCTCCAACAACACAGGGGACAACTTGCGTCGCAGCGCCGCTAATCTAGTAGCCATGCCGGAGCGTCCCACGACTGCCATCACGGTCGCAAAGCTCGTCGGGTGCTGCCTGTTGGCCAGCGTCGTGGTCGCGGCCTTGCTGTTCCCCGTGGTCGGCGGAGTCGGTCTGGTATCCAATCGGGCCTCCGAAGTCGTCGGCAACGCGTCGGCTCAACTGCTCGAGGGCGAAGTCCCAGCGGTGACCACGATGGTCGACGCGAAGGGCAACACGATTGCCTGGCTGTACTCGCAGCGCCGGTTCGAGGTGCCCACCGACAAGATCGCCAACACGATGAAGCTGGCAATCGTCTCGATCGAAGACAAGCGGTTTGCCGAGCACAACGGCGTGGACTGGAAGGGCACGCTGACCGGCTTGGCCGGCTACGCCTCCGGCGACGTGGACACCCGCGGCGGATCGACGATCGAGCAACAGTATGTGAAGAACTATCAGTTGCTCGTCATCGCGCAAACCGACGCAGAAAAACGCGCAGCCATCGAGACGACGCCGGCGCGCAAGCTGCGCGAGATCCGGATGGCGCTCACCCTGGACAAGACCTTCACCAAACCAGAGATCCTGACCCGCTACCTGAACCTGGTGTCCTTTGGTAACAACGCCTTCGGTGTGCAGGATGCAGCGCAAACCTACTTCGGCGTCAATGCGTCCGACCTGAATTGGCAGCAGGCGGCCCTGCTGGCCGGCCTGGTCCAGTCGACCAGCGCGCTGAATCCCTACACCAACCCGGATGGGGCGCTGGCGCGCCGGAACCTCGTTCTGGACACCATGATCGAAAACCTGCCCAACGAGGCCGACGCGCTGCGCGCCGCCAAGGCTGAGCCACTCGGGATTTTGCCGCAGCCCAAAGAGCTACCCCGTGGCTGCATCGCGGCGGGTGATCGGGCCTTCTTCTGCGACTACGTGCAGGCCTACTTGGCCCGCGCCGGCATCAGCAAAGATCAGATCGCCCGGGGCGGCTACCTGATCCGCACCAACCTGGACCCCGATGTGCAGGAGCCGATCAAACACGCGATCGACACCTACGCCAGCCCGACGCTGGAGGGTATTGCCAGCGTAATGAGCGTGATCAGGCCCGGTAAGACCTCGCACAAAGTGGTTGCGATGGCCAGCAACCGCACCTACGGGCTGAACACCGATGCCGGCGAGACCATGCGATCGCAGCCGTTCTCTTTGGTCGGCGACGGCGCCGGATCCATCTTCAAGATCTTCACCACCGCCGCGGCGATGCAGATGGGCATGGGTATCAACGCCACACTCGATGTCCCAGGCCGCTTCCAGGCCAAGGGCATGGGCAGCGGCGGCGCCAAGGGCTGCCCCAAGGAGACCTGGTGCGTGGTGAACGCCGGCAACTATCGCGGGTCGATGAATGTGACCGACGCGCTGGCCACCTCACCCAACACGGCTTTCGCCCGGCTGATCCAGCTGGTGGGGGTACAACGCGCGGTCGACATGGCGATCAAGCTCGGACTGCGGTCCTACGCCGATCCGGGGACCGCCCGCGACTACGACCCGGACAGCAACGAGAGCCTGGCCGACTTCATCAAGCGGCAGAACATCGGGTCGTTCACGCTGGGCCCATTCGAGCTGAACGCGCTGGAACTGTCAAACGTCGCGGCGACACTGGCCTCGGGCGGCACCTGGTGCCCGGCGAACCCCATCAACAAGCTGATCGACCGCAACGGCAACGAAGTGGCCGTCAACACCGAAGCCTGCGACCAAGCGGTACCAGAAGGGCTGGCCAACACGCTGGCCAATGCGATGAGCAAGGACGCCCTGGGCGGCGGCACCGCATCCGGGTCCGCCGGTGCGGCGGGGTGGAACCTGCCGGTGTCCGGCAAGACCGGTACCACCGAGGCACACCGGTCGTCGGGCTTCGTGGGTTTCACCAATCAGTACGCCGCGGCCAACTACATCTACGACGACTCCACCTCGCCGTCAGATCTGTGCTCGTCGCCGCTGCGGCGCTGCGGCGACGGCAACCTGTACGGCGGCAACGAGCCGGCGCGCACCTGGTTCACTGCGATGAAGCCCATCGCCACGATGTTCGGCGATGTGCACCTACCGCCGACCGACCGGGAGTACGTCGAAGGCGGTCCCGGTTCTCGGGTGCCGAGCGTCGCGGGTCTTGACGTCGACGCCGCCCGCCAGCGCTTGAAGGAGGACGGGTTCCAGGTCGCCGAGCAACCCAGCTCGATCAACAGCAGTGCGAAGTACGGCGAGGTGGTCGGGACCTCGCCCAACGGCCAGACGATCCCCGGTGCGGTGATCACCATTCAAACCAGCAACGGCATCCCGCCGGCGCCGCCTCCACCGCCAGAAGGCGGCCCAGGTGTTCCGGTGCCGGTGGGTTCCCAGGTCATCGAGATTCCGGGTCTGCCGCCGATCACGATCCCAATTCTGGGACCTCCCCCGCCTGCGGCTGGGACGCCGCCGTAGACGCTTGCAATAGCGTGTGGCCTGATGTCAAGCGACCGACGGCAGTAGGCTGGCCTGCATGCCTTCCGCGATTTCTGCTCTGAAAGCTACCGGCGCCATCGCGCTTGGATCGGCCGTCGCCGGAATCGGTTACGCCGCTGTCATCGAACGCAATGCGTTTGTGCTGCGAGAGCTGACCATGCCCGTGCTGACGCCGGGTTCGTCGCCGCTGCGGGTGCTGCACATCAGCGACCTTCACATGCGGCCCGGTCAACGCCGCAAGCAGGCGTGGCTACGCGAACTCGTTGGCCTTGAGCCCGACCTCGTCGTCAACACCGGCGACAACCTGGCGCACCCCAAGGCGGTGCCCGCGGTCGTCCAAAGCCTCAGCGACCTGCTTTCGCTGCCGGGCATTTTCGTCTTCGGCAGCAACGACTACTTCGGACCACGACCCAAGAATCCGCTGAACTACCTGACGAAGCCGGGTCATCGCGTGCACGGTCAGCCGCTGCCTTGGCAGGACCTGCGGGCGGTGTTCACCGAACGCGGCTGGCTGGACCTGACCCACAACCGTCGCGAGTTCGAGGTGGCCGGACTGCACATCGCGGCCGCAGGCGTGGACGACCCGCACATTGCGCGGGATCGCTACGACGCGATCGCCGGGCAGGCCAGCCCCGCCGCCAACCTGCGGCTGGGCCTGACCCATTCGCCGGAGCCGCGGGTGCTGGACCGCTTCGCCGCCGACGGCTACCAGCTGGTGATGGCCGGCCACACTCATGGCGGGCAGCTGTGCTTGCCGTTCTATGGAGCGCTGGTGACCAATTCGGGTCTGGACCGGTCGCGCGCTAAGGGCCCATCGCGGTGGGGCGCCACCACGCGATTGCATGTCTCCGCCGGGATCGGCACTTCGCCGTATGCGCCGGTGCGGTTCTGCTGCAGGCCTGAAGCCACCCTGCTGACATTGATTGCGTCGCCGATAGGCGGCCGCGATTCGAACAGCGAGCTGGGCCGGTCGCAACCCACGTATTCAGCGCGTTGACCCCGCCGGCCCAGATCGCAGTTCGTAGCCGACCACGCGACTGGGTGAACAACGCGATCCGACTGATCGAGGCGGACGCCCATCGCAGCGCCGACACTCACCTGCTGCGCTATCCGCTGCCCTCGGCCTGGTCCGACAACGCCGGTATCGAGCTCTACCTCAAAGACGAGACCACCCACATCACCGGCAGCCTCAAGCATCGGTTGGCTCGCTCGCTGTTCCTTTATGCGCTGTGCAACGGTTGGATCAGCGAAGACACCACGGTGGTTGAGGCGTCGTCGGGATCGACGGCAGTGTCGGAGGCGTACTTCGCCGCACTCTTGGGCCTGCCGTTCATCGCTGTGATGCCCGCGTCGACTAGTGCCTCCAAGGTTGCGTTGATCGAATCACAAGGCGGCCGTTGTCATTTCGTGCAGAGTTCAAGCGACCTCTACGCCGAGGCCGAAAGGGTTGCCAAGGAGACCGGCGGGCACTACCTGGACCAGTTCACCAACGCCGAACGAGCCACCGATTGGCGCGGCAACAACAACATCGCGGAGTCGATATTCCTTCAAATGCGCGACGAGAATCATCCGATCCCGGATTGGATCGTGGTCGGGGCGGGCACGGGCGGAACCAGCGCGACGATCGGCCGCTACCTCCGCTATCGGCGACATGCAACCCGGCTCTGTGTGGTCGACCCGGAGAACTCGGCGTTTTATCCGGCCTACGCCGAATCTAGATACGACATCGTGATTTCGGCGTCGTCGCGGATCGAGGGAATTGGCAGGCCACGCGTCGAGCCGTCTTTTCTGCCCGAGGTAGTTGACCGTATGGTGTCGGTTCCCGACGCCGGGTCGATTGCGGCGGCCCGCCACGCCAGTGCGGTGCTGGGCCGGCGTGTAGGCGCCTCGACCGGCACCAATTTGTGGGGAGCCTTCGGCCTGCTCGCCGAAATGGTCGCCGACGCACGCAGCGGTTCAGTGGTCACATTGCTCGCCGACAGCGGCGACCGCTACGCCGACACCTACTTCTGCGACGAGTGGCTCAAGACCCAGGAACTGGACACATCCGCCCCCACCACGGCCCTGACCGAATTCGAACGCTCCGGCCACTGGGACTGATCCCATGCCTCGTCAACATCGCTGCCCGGAGCGGTAACCAGCAGCCACAGCACTCCCAGAGCCAGGAATCCGCCGAACACCACGGCGCCTAACACCGTCATGATTGTCTCGCTTCCTTTGCACCGACTGTGCGGTAATTAGTCTATTTAAGGTCGGCGACATCCCGCTTATTCCACGCCGCACTGTGATGCAATCCCTGGACAGCGCCGGATGTGAGCTGCAGAGCGCCGACGCCGCGCCGATCCGCAGGCAGGCCTAGGTACCGCAATCCGCTTTGGCGAATCGCCGGGTCGGTGCGATACGCTGTCGTGGCTTCATGCGGGGTGTGGCGCAGCTTGGTAGCGCGCTTCGTTCGGGACGAAGAGGTCGTGGGTTCGAATCCCGCCACCCCGACTCAGATTTGACGAGATCAGGTCCGCAGTTGGTCCGCAGTAGCGTTTAGGGCGGCCTGTCGTGATGAGGAGTTGTCCCCGCATTCTGGCTGACATGGCTGACGGGGTAGCTTTGGCCTGGCCACGAGCACCGAGTCTCACACCGAACGACGGAAGAGGACGCCGTGAGTACGCTGTCGGATGATCTGGGCACGCTCAGTTACGAAGCAGCCCTGTACTTTTACCCGCTGGTGACGATGGACATCACCCGGCTGCAGGCAATCAACGCCCCGGCGGGTACCAAGCCGGGATTCGGGCCGCCCAACGAGTTTCATCACTTCAGGGCGTTTC
>NZ_DATMLH010000134.1:0-48622 GCF_035570115.1 Mycobacterium sp. | reverse complement strand
GACAGCCAGTCGCGCAGTTCGGAGCGGAACTGTTCCAATTCCGCCGGGTATGAGAAATCCACTGTTCTAGGCGGTCCCTTATCGACTGTGGCCAAGGCGGACTTTACGTTGGAGCAGATATTTGGTCAACAAGCGCTGATGCGATTGACTGCAGCGACACCGGACTCTACGTTGGAACAGATATTTGGTCAACGGAGTCCCTGGGGGTTCGGTGGCAGACGACGCTCGTGACGACCGGTTGCAGGGACTCGGCATGTTTGCCTCTGCGCTTGCCGGCCGATCGGTGGCGGTCGCCGAGTTGCAAGCGGGTGAGCCTTCGTGGACGGACGGCCAGACGATTTATATCGATACTGCGGCGCGAGCCCGTGCGAGACTCGAGGCGGTTGCGGTACAGGCATCGATGATCGCCGCCGGCAGCCTGGACCCCGAGGTCGTGCGTTCCCTTCTGCGCCGTCCCCGGATGGCCAGGCGCTACCTCGCGGTCGAGGGCCATCGCGCATTGGTCAGCAATGCCGAGCTGCTACCACGCATCCTGGCGTCGGTCGGCGACCGCGATATCGCCGGGCGCACCGATTCGCCCGCCGCTTCGCTGAGCATTGCCGCCGGACGGGCTGCCATCGATGACCCGGCGCCGCAGTTCGGTGTGATACGCGCGGCGAAGCTGGTCGCGGCATCCTCCCGGGCGGCCGAACAACAGGACCAGCCGAACCCCCGGCACGTCCCGCGAGGCCGCGGCGCGCAGGAACTAGCGGAACTCGACGATGGCGAGATCGACGATTCCGACGATCCCGACCTGTTCACCAGCCCGGTTGGCGGGGGCGGCTTCATCGGCAAATGGTTGAAGAAGATGCTGTCGTCGGCGCGGAAGACCGGCAGCGGCGGCGGCCCACCTGGCGCGGACACCCCGACGCACCGCACGAACTCCGCGAACCGCGGTCCGCACGCGGTGTCGTCGCTGGCCTCAACCTCGAGCGAGGACGTCACGGGTGGTCAAGACCTCGAGACCAAAACCGCCGCGGACGGCGTGAGCTATCCGGAATGGGACTTCACGCGAAAAAGCTACCGGCCCGCGTGGTGCACCGTGCGGGAGGTCGAGCCGAAGATCAAGGCTTCTGCGACCCAGGCGATCGACGACGCAATCGCCGTGCGAAGGCCTTTATCGCGACTTGGAATGGGTCTTCACCGCCGCCATCGCCAGTACCAGGGCGACGACATCGACCTCGACGCGGCCGTTGAAGCCCGCGTCGAGGTGCGGGCCGGGTCGGTGCCCGACGAGGCGGTCTACCTCGACAGCCTTCGGCGCCGGCGCGACCTGTCGGTGCTGCTCCTCCTCGATGTGTCGGGCTCCGCGGCGGAGCCCGGAACCCTTGGGCGCACGGTGCACGAACAACAGCGCACGGCGGTCGCCAACCTGACCGTCGCATTGCACGACTTGGGTGACCGGGTTGCGCTCTACGCTTATTACTCACAGGGACGCAAAGCGGTGAACATGGTGCCGGTCAAGCGTTTTGACGACCATTTCGACGCCCGGGTCATGAGGCGATTGAACAGCCTGGAGCCCGGGGCGTTCTCGCGGCTCGGCGCGGCCATCCGCCATGGCTCGGCGGTCTTGGAGACGCGCGGAGGTACGTCACGCCGGCTGTTGGTGGTGCTTTCCGACGGACTCGCGTACGACCATGGATACGAACGGGCCTATGGTGCCGCTGATGCGCGCCGTGCTTTGACCGAAGCCCGCCGCGGGGGCATTGGCTGCGTGTGCCTGACGATCGGCGCGGGAACCGACGTGCAATCGCTGCGCAGGGTGTTCGGCAACACCGCACACGCGACGATTGCGCGCCCAGATCAACTCGCGGGTGTGATTGGACCACTATTCCGGTCCGCGCTGCGCTCGGCAGAGGTCCGCAGGAAGGTGTCGTGACGAACACGGTGATCGAGCCAAACTCTGCCCTGTTGCAAAGTCCCAGAACGCAGTTGGCGCCCCATTGGCTCGCGCCGGCCCCGTCAGGGCACTTGAAACAAACATCTGTTCCGGTTACGCTCCAATCGCCGGGAGTATCAGAAGGGAAGCTATGCCCAACGAGTCCGGGGTTGCTTGCCGGAACGGCGTGACCCCCGAGGCGGAGATGGTGCGGCCCTATTACCAGGCGATCGGCGGCGAAGAGGCCATTTTCAAGGCGGCATATCGCCAAGGCCTGGCGCTCGTCCTGAAGGGGCCGACGGGTTGCGGCAAGACTCGATTCGTCGAGGCGATGGCCTACGATCTCGGTCGGCCGCTGATCACCGTTGCCTGCCATGACGACCTCACCACCGCGGACCTTGTCGGACGGTATCTTCTGCGCGGCGACGAGACAGTATGGGTGGACGGTCCGCTGACGCGCGCGGTGCGCGAGGGTGCGATCTGTTACCTCGACGAAGTGGTGGAAGCCCGACAAGACACGACCGTGGTGCTGCACCCGCTGGCCGACCACCGGCGACAGCTGCCCATCGAGCGTCTTGGTGTCACGCTGGACGCGGCGCCCGGATTCGGCCTTGTGGTGTCCTACAACCCCGGCTATCAAAGCGTGCTCAAGGACCTCAAGGATTCGACACGTCAGCGGATGGTCGCGATCGAATTCGGTTTTCCGGCAGCTGATGTCGAAGAGGGGATCGTTGCACACGAGGCCGGCGTGGACGGTGCCACCGCCGCTGAGCTGGTGCGCTTCGGGCAGGCCATCCGCCGCCTGGAAGCCGGCGGGCTGCGTGAGGTCGCATCGACTCGCGTGCTCATCGCGGCTGCCCAGCTTGTCGCGGAGGGCCTGACCATGCGTGAGGCGGCCCGGGCCGCGATCGCCGGGCCGCTCACCGACGACGTGGCAGTGGGCAGGGCGCTGGGCGAGATGGTCGAGGTGTATCTGGGCGGAGCGGATGGATCCGATGTTTGACGCGGTATTGCGCCGCCGCTACGGTCTGAACAAATATTAGGTCAGCAGTAGATCCGTGCGAGTGAGTGCGTCACCCGGGAGGTCAGATGTCCTACGAAAGCACAGCAGAGCCGTTCAAGGTCGGCTACCTGATGGACTTCACTCTTCCTCCTGGGTTCCCCGAGGAGATGAAGGCGGACTTCACCCGATGTTTTGATCTCGTCTTCGAGGAGGCCGTTGAGCAGGCCTTGGTCGACCGGCCGGTGCAGATGATCTACCGCGAAGTGGAGGGGCTGCCCAAGGGATCGGTCAAAGCGGTGATCGATGCCTACGGCGAACTTGTCGACGAAGGGTGTCTGGTCGTTTTCGGACCGCATATCACCGACAACTGCGTGCCTACCCGGGAAGCGATCGAAGAGCGGTTCAAGGTGCCGGGCATCAGCGTCACCGGCACCGACGACTGGCTGGGTGAATGGACATTCGCCTTCCCGCAGGGATCGATGACCGACGAGCCGATCTTCATCGCGGACCTGGTCGCCAAACGTGGGCTCACCGAAATCGGCGTTCTCGTCGAGCAGAATCTCATCGGCGAGAGCTACCTCAAGAATCTGCGAAACGCGTGTCGGCGCAAAGGCATTCGGATCGTCGCGGAGGCGGCGATCGCCCAGACCGCCCAGGACATCAACGAAGCGGTGCGCACCCTGCACGACGCCAAGGCGGAAGCGATCGTGCACCTGGGCTTCGGTTTCGGGATCGTGTTCATCAACCCGGCGTTGGAAGCTGTCGATTGGGATCCGCCAAGGTTCACCACCACGGCTTTCCAGAACGCGTGGGTCAACCCGATCATGTGGAAAGCGTTCATGGGATGGATCGGGGTCGACCAGTACGACGAGGCGAACCAGATCGGCCAGGACTTTCTCGACCGCTACGCCAAGAAGTACAACGGACGGCGCCCGGAATATTGTGTGCCGCCGGTCAACCGCGACGTCGCTGCGACGTTGGTGCGGGCGTTCGCTGACGCCCACCCGCTCAGCCCACGCGGCGTGAAAGAGGCGCTGGAGCGGGTCAAGATGATGCCCGCCGCGGCGGGCGCGCCCGGCACCCGGGTGTCATTCGGCAAGTGGACCCGCCGGGCGTGGATGGGCGCCGGTTATCTGGTGGCGCGGACCCTCGACGCCGATGGCATCAACTCGCATCTGGTCGATCGCTTCGGAGAGGAAGGCTGACTCTTGAAAACGGAAAGGTCTACGGAACAATCCGCACCTCTGAAAGCAGACGAGAAGCCCGCGCGGCCCGGCGGCGAGCGCAAGGGGTGGGGCGGTTGGATCGCCGGCGCTGCCCTGGCGGCGTTCGTGCTCTTCTTCATCGCGAATTGCCGCGTCGCCCTGGACCCGCGGGTCGCCAACCCCAACGTGCACGGTCGGCCACGCCCCGTCCGTTTCCTGTTCGGGCTGGACTACATCACTTTCTTGCACATTTCCACGATCATCATGTTGCTGGTGCTGCTGGTGGTATTCATCAGGGGCTGGCGGCGGAACCCGGGCAGTCCGGTGATGCTGATGTTCCTGTGCACCACGCTGATCGTGTGGCAGGACCCGATCATGAACTGGGCGCCATTCGCGGTCTACAACCCCGATCTGATCCACTGGCCGGAGTCCTGGCCGCTGGTGTCGTTATCACCGACCGTCGAACCGTTCGTCGTATTCGGCTACGTGACTTTCTATTTCGGTCCCTACTTCCCGGCGGTCTGGGTCCTGCGCAAGCTGCAGGCCAAATACGGACCGGAGAGTTTCGTATCGCGACACCCGTTGGTCAGCCTGGGTCTGCTGACGTGTGCGATCGGCTTCGTCTTTGACGCGTGGCTTGAGATCCAGCTGGTGCACGCCGGCATGTACATCTACTCGCAGGTGATTCCCTGGGGCTCGGTATTTACCGGCACGACATTCCAATTCCCGCTGATCTGGGAGTCGTTCTCGGTGACGTTCGTGATGGTGCCCGCGGCCATACTCTGCTATCGCGACGACACCGGGAAGTCGGTGGCAGAGAAGCTGGCCGCGAAAGCGAAGATCTTCCCCAGCCGTCCGGTACTCGGCACCTTCCTGGTGATGTTCGCGATCATCAACGTGTCCTACATCGCCTACGGGGCCTGGTTCGCGGCCATCAAGGTCAGCAAAGCGGCGACCTCGGTGGCCTGCCCGTGGCCCTACCCGGAGGCCAAAGTCTATGACCCGCAGGGTTTTTACGAGAAGGCAGGCGCTCAAGGCCCGTACTCGGTCGGCATCTGGTCGACCTGGATGAGCGGGGAGCCCAATGGAAGGCCCCACGTCGATCCGCCGCCGTCGGGTACTGGCCCCTGTGCGAGCAAGAATGGTTGATCCGCGCACCGTCGTCATCACCGGTGCGTCCCGGGGACTGGGTTTCGCATCGGCCGTCCGCCTGTACCGCGAGGGTTGGCGCGTGGTCGCGGCTATGCGCACGCCCGACCACGGGGTTCCACTCCTACGGGACGCGGCAGGCGCTGGTGCAGACGACGACCGGCTGATCGGTGTGCAGCTCGACCTTTTGGACGCCGCGTCAATCACCGCGGCGGCCAAGACAATCGAAGAGGCCGTTGGCGCACCCTATGCGGTGGTGCACAACGCCGGGATTTCCGCCGCCGGAATGGTGGAGGAGACCGATACGGCGCTGTGGCAGAAGATGTTCGCCACTAGTGTCCTCGGCCCCGTCGCGCTGACCCAGGCTCTGCTGCCGTCGATGCGGGCGGCGGGTGAGGGGCGCATCGTGTTGGTATCCAGCGCGGCCGGGGTGCGCGGTCAGCCGGGCACCGCGCCGTACTCGGCGGCCAAGGGAGCGTTGGAGCGCTGGGGTGAGTCCATGGCGTGCGAGATCGCGCCCTTCGGTCTCGGTGTCACCGTCTTGGTCGCCGGCACGTATGACACCGAGATCATCACCGACGCGGGCACCACCGATGATCGTAATTTCGACGGCCCCTACGCCCGGCTGCACAACACCATGAACACCCGCGGGCGATTCGCGGTCAGTTTTGCCAGACCAGCGGAGCGGTTCACCGACGGACTGCTCAAGGCGCTGGCTGACCAGAAGTCGTTCCGCCGCCGCGGCGTCGGCCCGGACGCTTCGATGCTGTTGGCTTTCAACAGAATTCTCCCGTCTTCGGGCATGCACCACATGTCGCGGATCGTGCTCGGCATACCCAGGCAAGGTTCGATGCGGGGTGGGGCGTATCCGTCGACCGCGGGTCAACGGGCGATGGTCTTGGTCGCGCGCGTTCTGCCGCGGCCGGTGTTGCAGCGCTTGGCGTCGTTGGCGGCCAAGCGACGCCAAAGAACTGAAGGGGACTGAGAGGTAAGCATGGAACAGCTATTTGACGATCTCGAGGATTTCGGCTCTTTCGACGACGCGATATCCGGGGACGTGCGCGACCCGTACACCGAGCTGGCACGGTTGCGCCGCGAGGAACCGGTGCAGCGACTCGAGACGTCCGGAGCGCTTCCACACGAGGAATCGCTGCCGATGTTCATCGTGTATCGCCACGAGGATGTCCAGCAGATGCTGCGTGACAACGAGACGTTCTCCTCGGCGGCTGTGATCGCGGCGTTCGGCCCGGTGTTGGGTGAAGGTGTGATGCTCGGTATGGACGAGCCGGTCCACGGGCGGCTGCGTTCGCTGATATCGAAGGCGTTCACGCAGAAGTCTTTGGCGCGCTGGCAGGACGAGTTGGTCGGCCGTGTGGCAAATAGTCTGATCGACAAGTTTGCGCCCAATGGCAAGGCAGATCTGGTGAAGGAGTTCACCTTCGACTATCCGAGCCAGATCATCGCGGGCCTGTTGGGCTTGCCGGAAAAGGATTACCCACAGTTCCAGCGGTGGTCGATCTCGCTGCTGAGTTGGCTGATGAACCCGGAACGCGGGCTTGCGGCATCGGCGGCCCTATGCGACTACTTCGCCCCGATCCTCGAGGCCCGCCGGGCCGAGCCCACGGATGACTTGATCAGCGCGCTCGGTGCGGCCGAGATCGACGGCGAGAAGCTCGACAATGAGGAGATCTTCTCGTTCCTTCGACTGCTGCTACCCGCGGGCGTGGAGACGACCTACCGGTCGCTGGGCAGCCTGCTCTTCGGTCTGTTGTCGGATCCGCCGCAATTGGACGCGATCCGGGCCGACCGGTCCCTCCTTCCGCAGGCGATCGAAGAGGGTGTGCGGTGGGAACCACCCCTGCTGACCATCACCCGGGTGACAACCCGCGACACCGAACTCGGCGGGGTGGCGATCCCGGCCGGGGCAACGGTGATGCCGATGCTGGGTTCGGCGAACCGGCAAGAGGATCGCTACCCGGACCCCGACACGTTCAACATTCATCGACAAGCCAAGGCAAACCTGGGCTGGGGGCACGGCGTGCACGTCTGCCTCGGTATGCATCTGGCGCGACTCGAGATGCGCACCGCCATCAACCTTTTGCTGGATCGGTTGCCGAATCTTCGGCTGGACCCAGACGGGGACGACCCGCACATTCGCGGGCAGGTTTTCCGGTCACCGACTTCGCTGCCGGTGCTGTTCGATGCCCAGTAGCCAACCCCCCGCAGAAATTGGACGTTGCCAATCGGCTAGTTTCCAGTAAGGCTCTCCGTAGGGTGATCAGTGCCCCGCGGGCCGCCCTCTAACGAGTCAAAAGAGAGTGACAGATATGAGTGACACCGTAAAGGTCCGGTTCGAGCCGAAGATGATGATCGACGGCAAGCTGGTCGACGGCCAGGCCGGCACCTTCACCAACATCAACCCGGCAACCGAGGAGTCGCTCGGCGAAGTCGCCGACGCATCGAAAGAGGACATGCTGCGGGCGATCGACGCCGCCCGGCGCGCTTTCGACGAGACCGACTGGTCGACCAACCACAAGTTGCGTCAGCGTTGCCTCCTGCAGTTGCACGACGCGATCGAAGCCGAGAAGGAAGAACTGCGCGAGGAGCTCATCCTCGAAGTCGGCTCGCCCCGAGCCATCACCTTCGGGCCCCAGCTGGACGCCCCACTGGAAGACGGGCTGAAATACCCCGCCAGGCTGATCGACCAGTACCCGTGGGAGACCGATCTGGGCGACAAGGTGATCAGCCTCACCGGCACGTTGACCACCCGCAAGGTATGGCGGGAACCGGTCGGCGTGGTCGGCGCGATCGTGCCGTGGAACTTCCCGTTCGAGGTGACGATCAACAAGCTCGGCCAGGCGCTGGGCACCGGCAACACCGTCGTCCTCAAGCCGGCGCCGAACACACCGTTCAACGCGACCAGACTGGGCCGGCTCATCGCCGAAAAGACCGACATCCCAGCCGGTGTCGTCAACGTCGTCACCGCATCGGATCACTTTGTGGGTGAGGAGCTGACGCTGTCACCCAAGGTCGACCTCATCTCGTTCACCGGCTCGACGGTGGTCGGCAAGCGGATCATGGAAAAGGGTGCGGCCACCATGAAACGGCTGTTCCTGGAGCTCGGTGGCAAGTCGGCCACCATCGTCCTCGAGGACGCCGACTTCGGGCTGGCCTGTGCGATCGGCATCGCGCCGTGCATGCACGCCGGGCAGGGTTGCGCCAACCCGACCCGGATGCTGCTGCCGCGGTCCCGCTACGACGAGGGCGTGGCGATTCTCAAGAGCATCTACGAGAACATCACGTGTGGCGACCCGCAGGATCCCGGAACGCTGTGCGGCCCGCTGATCTCGGAAAGGCAGTTCGAGCGGGTGACGGGCTACATCAAGAAAGGTGTGGAAGAGGGCGCCACGGCGCTGGTCGGCGGTCCCGATGCGCCTACCGGTTTCGACAAGGGGTACTACGTGCGGCCAACGCTCTTCACCGATGTCGACAACAAGATGACCATCGCCCAGGAGGAGATCTTCGGCCCGGTGTTGGCCGTCATCCCCTTCGATGACGAGGAAGACGCGATCCGGATCGCCAACGACAGCGTGTACGGATTGGCCGGCAACGTGATGTCGGGCTCGCTGGAACATTCGCTGGCGGTGGCCCGCCGAATCAAGGCCGGCTTCATGGGCGTCAACGGTGGCGCACCGTACGGTGCCGACACTCCGTTCGGCGGCTACAAGGAGAGCGGCGTGGGCCGACAGAACGGTGTCGCCGGTTTCGACCAGTACACCGAGATCAAGTCGGTCGGTTATCCCGCCGGCTAGGGAGGGCGGCGCGCCTGAACAGGTGCGCTCCGTTCATCCGCAATGAAGCAGCCACGGGCTACCTTGTTTTCGTGACCACGGCGCGCAGGTTGTCGATGCAGTATGCGGCCGGGCTCGCATGCGCTCACCTGCTGGCCGTCGGCGATGCCGCCGCCATCGTGATACCGCTGCACGACCGAATCGGTACTGGCGCGTATGCATACTTCGGCGCAAAGAACATGATAATTGCGGCGATCCTTGTCGTGTTGGGCGCCGCTGCCGTCGCGGTCGGTGGCGCCGTAAACCTCGCTCCGGTACTGCGGTGGTTTGTTCAAGGCCGGCAACCTACTCCAGATGAACGACACACAGCGACGAGACTCGTCAGGCTGCAATCGCTGATCTTGGCGGCAACCTGGGCTGCAAGTGGCGTGATTTTCCTCGCGCTGAACCTTGATGGCGGTGTGACGCTTGCGGTCGCAACCCTGCTGGCGGTTGTTTTCGGCGGAAGTGCGGCGGCAGGCCTAAGCCTTCTGCTCACCCAGCGCTCTCTTCGCCCAATCTTCGTCGCCGCGACCCAGGGCTCTGAAGGCATTGTGATCGCACCACGCGTGCTCACTCGACTTGTCGGCATGTGGTTGTTGGGCTGTGGGGTTCCCTGCGCGGCAATCGCGGCTCTGATCGTGATTCGTGCCAACGGTTGGATCATTCAGAAGACGGCGTCGGTGGAGATGCCCATCTTGGTGGTCACACTTGCCGCGGTGTTACTGGGGCTGCCAATCATGATCCTGACATCCCGGTCGATATCCGACCCGGTGCGAGAGGTCGTCGACGCGATGGCGCAGGTCCAGCAGGGCCGTATTGACACCTTTGTCGGGGTCTATGAGCGCTCTGAAATCGGGCGTCTGCAAAGCGGTTTCAACCGGATGGTCGCCGGGATAGCCGAGCGCGACCGGTTGCAGGATTTGTTCGGCCGTCACGTCGGGGAAGACGTGGCCCGCCGCGCGCTCGACGGTGGCGCATCGCTGTCAGGAGACGTGCGGGAGGCGGCGATCCTTTTCATCGACCTGGTGGACTCGACGAAACTGGCGGCGAGTCGCCCGCCACGAGAGGTCGCCGAGGTGCTCAACGACTTTTTCCGAATCGTTGTCAGCGCCGTCGACGAACAACACGGCTTTATCAACAAATTTCAGGGAGACGCCGCGCTGGCCGTCTTCGGTGTACCGCTGCCCGCAGACGACGCGGCGTCGGCGGCGTTGGCCACCGCCCGCAGCCTGCGCAGCCAACTGCGTCGGTTACCTGTGGTCGATTTCGGGATAGGCGTTTCGGCCGGACCGGTATTCGCCGGGAACATCGGCGCCGAAAACCGCTATGAATACACCGTCGTTGGCGACGCGGTCAACGAGGCGGCGCGGCTGGCCGATTTCGCCAAAACGTTAGACCGGCGGATCGGGTGTTCAGCCGCTGCGATAGATCGCGCCGATGCGGCCGAGCGCCAGCACTGGGTCGCACACGGCGAGACCGTGCTACGGGGCCGCTCCGAACCCACTCGCATCTGGACACCAGAAGCCGACAGCGAGGCGTCTGCCGGGGCCGGTTTGACCTAATTTTTGTTCCACCCTAGACTACGACTGGGAGGTCAATGTCCGCGGCCGACACGGCAACTTGGAAAGCTATGACAACAGACGACATTGGCAGCGACGATTTCACCAACTGGGACCCTGACCTGACGGCACGGCTGATCAACGCTGCAGCACCGTTAGCAAAGCGCTGGTTTCGTCCCGAAGTGCGAGGCTTGGAGTCATTCCCGCCCACCAATGGGGCACTGGTGGTTTCCAACCATTCCGGCGGCATGCTCACCCCCGATGTGCTGATCTTTGCATCGGCCTTCTATAACGCTGTTGGTTACCAGCGCCCGCTATACACCCTCGGTCACGACGGGCTTTTCCTCGGACCGTTGTCCGATTGGATGACCCGCGTTGGCGTCATCCGTGCCAGCCGAAAAAACGCTGCCGCCGCAATGCGTTCGGGCGGTATCGTCTTGACGTTTCCCGGCGGAGTCTACGACGCATACAGGCCGACCCTGGCCCAGAACGTTATCGACTTCAACGGTCGCGCCGGCTATGTCAGGACCGCGATCGATGCCAGAGTTCCGATCGTGCCGACGGTGTCGATCGGTGGTCAAGAGAGCCAGCTGTTTCTGAACCGGGGAACCTGGTTGGCAAAACGGTTGGGCCTCAAACGGCTGCGATCCGATATTTTGCCGCTCACCATAGGGTTTCCGTTCGGGCTGAGCATGCTTGTGCCGGTCAACGTCCCGTTGCCGACGAAAATTGTCACCGAGGTGTTGGAGCCTGTCGACCCCTACGCGCTATTCGGCGAGCACCCCGACGTCGACCAGGTTGATGCCTACGTTCGATCGGTGATGCAAACAGCACTTAACCGGTTAGCCCGGCAGCGGCGGCTTCCGGTGCTTGGCTAAACGGCGCTGGCTCCGGGCATCGCCGTGCGAACCTCGGTCAACTCGCCGGAAAGTCCTGATGCACTGCGTATTTCAGAGAAGGAGTGGAACATCGCGTCGGTCACCTCGTGGGTGTCATCGAACGTGCGATCATCCGCGATCACCGAGATATTGAGCTGGTCGACGTAGCTCCACACCGTGATGTTGATTCCACATCCGGGCGGCAGTGGACCAGACGAATAGATCTCACTGACCGGCGCGCCGCCAAAGCGGAGGCGCTCGCGTGGGCCTGCCACGTTGGAGATCGGAAGATTGAAGAGCCTGTTGCGGCCGCTCCTTTTCGACAACCATCTCAACGCAGGGGGAGCCGCAATCGTCGGCAGATACGCAACTAGCCTGCCGTACGTCTCGGGGCCGAGTAGTTCGAAGTCTTCTTTTGCGAAGGTGTTGGCCAACGCGGTGAGCCGGACGCGCTCCACCGGATCGTCGATGTGCACCGGCAGCGACACCGCCATTCCACTCAGCTCGTTGCCGGTGATCCGGTTCAGTGATTTGTCCGTGCTGGCCAATACCGACGCGACGAGCGGGCGGTCGGCCCTACCGTCGTAGCGCAGCAACAGTTCCCGTAGGGCTCCTGCCGCTATCGCCAGCACTACGGTGTTGATGGTGATCTGCAGATGCTTCGCGGTTTCTTTCACCTGGGCGAGCGAAAGTGTCGCCGTCGCGAATCTCCGCGCCGGCGCGATCACGTGGTTGATGAATGTCGGAGGCGCCTGCAAGGGTCCAGCCAGGTCTGGTTGCTCGACACGTTGCTTTGAATGCCGCCTCATCCGCCGAAAGCCCAATACTGCGTCCTTGATGACTGCTGGCAGTGCCGCGATTTGTTGCGCGTGGTCTCGCCCCGCTGCCCGCAGCAGTTCGGCTCTCGGCGGCGCTACGCAGATGGTGGCGGTCGGATCGTCACCCCGCACGGGTTCTCTTGGATCCATAGCGCTGGCAAGCAGATTCGCCGATGCCACCCCGTCGGCCAAGGCATGATGGATCTTGCCGATGAGTGCGACCTTGTGATCTGCCATGCCCTCGGCGAAGTGAAACTCCCATAGCGGACGGCTCCGGTCTAGCGGGGTACTGGCGACTTGCCCGATGACCTGGTCGAGCTCTCGTCGCCCCCCGGGAGCCGGTACTTCCACTCGCCTCAGGTGATAGTCAAGATCAACGTCGCAGTTCTCCAGCCACATCGGGTGATGCAGCCGCCACGGAATGTCGACCAGCTGGTAGCGCAGCGGATCGAGCAGATGCAGCCGTTGGCGGAGCGTGCGCCCGAACAACTCGAAGCTGAACTCGTCTTGGTAGCGCGCGGTGTCTACGACGGCGATCTTCAACGTATGGGTGTGCAGGTTCGGTGTCTCGCTATATAGCAGCAGCGCATCCATACCGTTGAGCCGCTTCACAGCACACCCCGTCCGTCCTTCCGTAATTTTAGTCGGCCCGAGATGACATGCGAGCATTTATGGCAATCCCCATTGGGCCTGGTGGCAGCGCATGCCGTATGGCATACAGTTGTCGGGTCGGTCGGGCGTGAACGTCCGAGTATTGGTGTCACCGGGAGGGCGCAAGCATCGGTATGTCCATTCCCCGATACCCGGACGACATCACCGCCGGGTGGCTCTCGGCTGTGCTGAGCAGCGGCGACACCCCGGTGCAGGTGTCCGCAGTGGACGTGGTCGCCATCGGCACCGGGCAGACCGGCGCGACGTATCGGGTGTCGGCGAGCTATGCGAGCAATGCGGGTGGGTTGCCGGATACCTTTGTGATCAAACTGCCTGCTCAGGACGACACCGTGCGTGATCGGGTGACCATCGGCTATCGCAGTGAATGTGCCTTCTACGACGCGGTCGCGAACCGGGTACGGATACCGACGCCGGAGTGCTTCTACTGCGAGATCAGCGACGACGCTCTTGACTATGCGCTGCTGCTGGCCGATCAGGCGCCCGCGGTGCAGGGCGACCAAATCGCGGGCTGCGGCGAGCAGGAGGCACGGCTGGCCGTCATCGCGGTGGCCGGCCTGCACGGGCCCAGCTGGTGTGATCCGGTCTGGCTTGATTTCGCAGGAATTGCCTTCGCCCGACCCGACGAAGCATCGGCCAAAGGTCTCGGCGAGGTGGCACGGTTGAGCGCCGACATCACTCTGGACAAGCTCGGTGATCGCATGACCGAAGCCGACCGCGAGACCTTCATCGCCGCAATGGGTTTGGTAGAGCCCTGGCTGCTTGCCGAGCAGGATCGGTTTGCCTTGCTGCACGGTGACTACCGCCTCGACAACATGCTGTTTTATCCGGACGCCAGCCGGGTCGCGGTGGTGGATTGGCAGACGCTTGGGGTAGGGCTGCCCGCACGTGATCTCGCCTACTTCACCGCAACCAGCCTCAGGCCAGAGCTGCGCTCGGCGATCGAGAAGGATCTTGTCGACGAGTACTACCAAGCTCTTTCCGGCTTCGGTGTGACCGACTACGACGGCGAAACGTGTTGGCGCGATTACCGGCTCGGCATGCCGCAGGCGCTGCTGATCTCCGCTCTGGGATTCGCGTTCGCCACCGCCACCGACCGCGGTGATGACATGGTGCTCACCATGTTGTCTCGCGGCTGCCGGGCGATCCGCGACCTCGGCACATTGGATCTCATCGGCCAGTACGCGTCTGGCGAAGCGCAGACGCCATCAACCGAGCCATAGACGCGAATCAGTACTGCGTGGAGCCTTGATCGACCGAGATCGCCGCGGCGGTGACGTTGCGTGATTCGTCGCCGGCCAACCAGCACACCGCGTCAGCGATGTCTTCGGGCTGTGCCACCCAATTCGGCAGAAACGGCGTGAGCACATTCGCCAGCTGCGGATAGGTTTCGGTCGCCCTGGCCACCGCGGCGACCATCTCTCCGCTGCCCATCGCGGAGTTGACCGGACCGGGGTGCACGCTGTTGACCCGGATCGAATGCCTGCCCAACTCGGCGGCGAACGCGCGAGCCATCCCGGTCACGGCGTGCTTGCTGGCGGTGTAATGCACCATGAACGGCTGCATCTTGATGCCGGCTGCGGAGCTGATCAGGATGATGGACCCGCCGCGACCGCCGTCGATGATCTTCTGCGCGCCGGCCATCACCGTGTTCCACGTTCCCGTCACGTTGACGTCCATCACGTCCCGAAACGATTCGGGAGTGATCTCGTTCCACGCCTGTGGAGCCGAGATGCCGGCGTTCGCGACGATGATGTCCAGCCGCCCGAGCTTGGTTACCGCGGCGTTCACCGCCTCGCGCAGACCGTCGAAGTCACGAATATCGATTGCTGAAGCCACAATTCGACGGTTGGTGGCTTCGACGAGCCTTGCGGTTTCGGCCAGGTCTTCCGGGGTTGCCGAATCGTAGGGCACACAGGACGGGAGCTTGCCCGCGATGTCCACGGCGATGATGTCGGCGCCCTCGCGGGCCATGCGGACGGCGTGCGCGCGGCCTTGGCCCCGTGCCGCTCCGGTGATGAATGCCACCTTGCCCGTGAGCCGGCCACTCATGCGTGCTCCATATCGTAAACGTCACTGTAATGCGAACGATAGCAGCGTCCAGCGGCGCTTGCGTCGTCGCACACCCGATCATGACCGCTTGCGCTGCGCCGCCTTGACCAGGTTCGACCCGATGATCAGCCGTTGAATCTCGCTGGTTCCCTCATAGAGTCGCAGCACCCGAACGTCGCGATAAATGCGTTCCACCGGCACGTCGCGCATGTATCCGCTCCCGCCGTGAATCTGGACGGCGAGGTCGGCGACCTTGCCGGCCATTTCGGTGCAGAACACCTTCGCTGCCGACGGCGCGATCCGCCGGTCCTGGTCGGTGATCCACAGCCGGGCCGCGTCACGGACGAGGGCGCGACCGGCCATCACCCCGGTCTGCTGGTCCGCGAGCATCGCCTGCACGAGTTGGAAGTTCCCGATCGGGGTGCCGCCCTGCGTGGCGGTGGCCGCGTACGTCACGGATTCGTCCAGTGCCCGCTGAGCGGTTCCCACGGCGAGTGCGGCGATGTGGATCCGCCCGCGTGCCAGAGAGGTCATCGCCGCCCGATAGCCGACGTCCTCACTGCCGCCGACCAGCGCGCCGGCCGGGACACGCACATCCGTGAAGCGCACGTCGGCGGTCCAGGCGCCTTCCTGGCCCATCTTGGCGTCCTTCGCCCCGATCTCGACACCGGCGGTGTCCGCGGGAACCAGGAAGACGGCGATGCCCGGTCCGGCGTTGTCGGCGGGGCGGGTCCGGGCGAAGACCACAAACAAATCCGCGACCGGTGCGTTGGTGATAAACCGCTTCTCGCCGGAGATCAGCCAATCTGCGCCGTCCCGAATGGCCTTGGTGCGCAACCCTGCCGGGTTGGATCCCGCCCCGGGTTCGGTCAGCGCGAACGAGGCGACCTTTCCGGATGCCAGCGCTTCCAGCCAGCGGGCCTTCTGCTCATCGGTGCCAAATCCGACCAGGACTTGACCGGCGATGCCGTTGTTGGTGCCGAACATCGAGCGAAGCGCCAGCGAGGTGTAGCCCAACTCCATCGCCAGCTCGACGTCTTGGGTGATATCGAGCCCGAGTCCACCCCACTCCTGGGGAATGGCATACCCGAACAAACCCATGTTCTTAGCCTGGTCGCGCAGATCATCCGGCACCCGGTCGGTGGCAAGAATTTCCTGCTCCCGTGGGACGACCACAGTGCGGACGAACTGCCGGGTCTGGGCGAGGATCTGCTGAAAGTCGTCGTCGTCGACGACCGCAGTAGCCATGAATCAACGCTCCTTCCGGGTAACCCGATGGCGGCTAACCCGCGCGATCATATATGAAATACGATGTGTGATGATGTCTGGGGTTCGGGGTCTAGAAGGAAGACGGTGATCAGGTGTCGTTGTTGAAGGGTCAGACCGCGGTTGTCACCGGCGGTGCCCAAGGTCTGGGTTTCGCCATAGCGCAACGGTTCGTTGCCGAAGGGGCACGGATAGTGCTCGGTGACGTGAATCTCGAGGCAACTGAGTCCGCGGCGAAGCAACTCGGCGGCGATAACGTCGCCGTGGCGGTCAGCTGCGATGTGACTTCCGCGGCCGACGTCGACGCCCTGGTCGCCGCCGCCGTCGACCGATTCGGCGGGCTGGACATCATGATCAACAACGCCGGCATCACCCGCGACGCGACGATGCGCAAGATGACCGAAGAGCAGTTCGATCAGGTCATCGCCGTGCATCTGAAGGGAACCTGGAACGGGCTTCGCAAGGCCGCAGCGATCATGCGGGAGAACAAGCGCGGGGCGATCGTGAACATGTCGTCGATCTCCGGAAAGGTCGGCATGGTCGGCCAGACCAACTATTCGGCGGCCAAGGCCGGCATCGTCGGCATGACCAAGGCGGCTGCCAAGGAACTCGCCCATCTCGGTGTTCGGGTCAACGCGATCCAGCCAGGGCTGATCAGGTCGGCGATGACAGAGGCCATGCCGCAACGGATCTGGGACGAGAAGCTGGCCGAGATACCGATGGGACGAGCCGGCGAGCCCGAAGAGGTCGCTAAGGTCGCACTGTTCCTCGCGAGCGATCTGTCGTCCTACATGACCGGAGCCGTCCTCGAGGTGACCGGCGGGAGGCACCTGTGAGCACGCGCCACGCCGTGATCTGCGAGCCGGTACGGACACCGATCGGCCGCTACGGCGGAATGTTCAAATCGCAGACCGCTGTCGACCTGGGCGTGGCCGCTCTCACCGGGCTGCTCGACCGAGCCGGCATCCCACCCGAATCGGTGCAGGACGTCATCCTCGGGCACTGCTACCCCAGCAGCGAGGCACCGGCGATCGGGCGTGTCGTCGCACTGGACTCGGGGCTGCCGGTAACGGTGCCCGGCATGCAGGTAGACCGCCGCTGCGGATCGGGCCTACAAGCGGTCATCCAGGCGTGTCTACAGGTCAGCGCTGGCGACAACGATCTCGTCGTCGCCGGCGGCGCAGAGAGCATGAGCAACGTCACCTTCTATTCCACCGACATGCGTTGGGGCGGTGCCCGCGGTGGTGTGCGGGTGCACGACGGGCTGGCCCGGGGACGTAGCACCGCCGGTGGTCGTCACTATCCGGTGCCCGGCGGGATGTTGGAGACCGCGGAGAATCTGCGGCGCCAATACGGCATCTCGCGGCAAGAGCAGGACGAGCTCGCGGTGGCGTCGCACCAGCGGGCAGTGGTCGCGCAGAAGGACGGCATTCTGGCCGAAGAGATCATTCCGGTTACGGTGCGCAGCCGGCGGGGCGAGGAGCTGATCGACACCGACGAGCACCCGCGCACCGACACCACGGTCGAATCGCTGAGCAAGCTCAAACCTGTTCTGCTAGAGCATGATCCAGATGCGACGGTGACCGCTGGAAACGCCAGCGGACAAAACGACGCGGCATCCATGTGTCTGGTGACGACGCCAGAGAAGGCGGGCGAACTCGGCCTGACCCCACTGGTCCGGCTGGTGTCGTGGGGCGTCGCGGGTGTGGCGCCCGACGTGATGGGCATTGGCCCGGTACCGGCCACCGAGGTCGCCCTCGCCAAAGCGGGACTGCAAATGAGCGACATCGACGTCATCGAACTCAACGAGGCATTCGCCGCGCAAGCTCTGGCGGTAATGCGGGAGTGGCATTTCGGCGCCACCGACCGGGAACGGACGAACGTGCATGGCTCGGGAATCTCACTGGGTCATCCGGTCGGCGCGACCGGCGGCAGGATGCTGGCCACGCTGGCCCGCGAGCTCACTCGGCGGGACGCGCGCTACGGGCTGGAAACCATGTGCATCGGCGGCGGACAAGGTCTGGCCGCGGTCTTTGAACGGGTCGGGCCGCGGTGACCATGCCCTTGGCCGACCTCACCGTCATCGAAGTTTCCAGCTTCGTCGCGGCGCCGCTGTGCGGCGTGACGTTGAGCCAACTGGGCGCGGAGGTGATACGAGTCGACCCGATCGGCGGCGCATCCGATGTTCGTCGCTGGCCACTGGCCGCAAGCGGGACATCGATCTACTGGACCGGTCTCAATAAGGGAAAGCGTTCGGCCACCATCGATTTGCGCTCATCCGAAGGACAGGAGCTGATTCAGCGGCTGATCGTCGAGGGCGACGGCGTCGTAGTGACCAATGCTGCGGGCTTGTCCTGGTTGTCATTTGAAGCGCTCGCCGCGACACGCGCCGACGTGATCCATGTCCAGCTGCTCGGCCGTCGTGACGGTTCCACCGGCGTGGACTACACGGTCAACGCGGCAATCGGATTTCCGTTGGTTACCGGGCCGGCGAACCACGCCGGTCCGATCAATCATGTGCTGCCGGCCTGGGATGTGTGCTGTGGCCTGTATGCCGCGCTTGCCGTTGTCGCCGCGGTGCGTCGCCGAGACCAGTCCGGAGTCGGCGCCAAAATCAGCATCGCGCTGGAAGATGTCGCGCTGGCCACCGCGGGCAACCTGGGATGGTTGACCGAGCCGCAGGTGAACGGCACCGAACGCCAACGCTTGGGCAACGCGATCTATGGTCAGTACGGCCAGGATTTCACCAGCCGCGACGGCGTCGGATTCATGGTTGTCACGCTGACGAAACGGCACTTTCACGACTTTGTCGAGGTATCGGGAACCGGCGCAGCCGTTTCGGCGCTCGCCGAGTCGCTCGCCGCCGACTTCAGCGACGAGGGCGAGCGCTATCGGTACCGCGACGTGCTGAGCGGACTATTCGCGACCTGGTTCGCCGATCACACCGCCGAGGAGATCACCAAGGCGCTGTCGGGCACCAGCGTATTGTTCGAGCGCTACCGGACTTTCGCGCAGGTCGCCGAAGACGAACGGGTGACAGCGAATCCGCTGTTTTCTCGGCTGCACCAAGACGGCCTCGGCGACTATCTTGCGCCCGGGAACCCGGCCGTCTTCGATGGTGGCTATCTCGCGGCCGAACCGGCGCCCAGACTCGGCGGCGACACCGCCGATCTGCTCACCGGGCGGTTGGGGCTGAGCGCAGCCGACGTCACACGACTGACCAGCGCCAAAACGATCGCCTGCTGACCAAGGAGATGGGCGCCATATGACCAAACTCGCAGAGACGTTCGGCCTCAACGAATTCCAGACCGAGATCATCGCTACGGTACGGCAATTCGTCGAGAAGGAAGTCATTCCCAACGCACCGGAGCTGGAACGCACTGACACCTACCCGCAGGCGATCGTTGATCAAATGCGGGAGATGGGCCTATTCGGCCTGATGATCCCGCAGGAGTACGACGGCTTGGGTGAATCGCTGCTGACCTACGCCTTGTGCGTCGAAGAATTGGCACGCGGGTGGATGAGCATCTCGGGGGTGCTCAATACGCATTTCATCGTCGCGTACATGCTGCGTCGGCACGGCACCGACGCGCAGAAGCAACGCCTGTTGCCGCGCATGGCAGTCGGCGAGGTTCGCGGTGCATTCTCGATGTCCGAACCAGAGCTGGGCTCCGACGTCGCCGCGATCCGCACCCGCGCGGCTCTCAACGCCGACGGCACTTACACCATCAACGGCCAGAAGATGTGGCTGACCAATGGCGGCAGCTCGACTTTGGTGGCGGCGTTGGTTCGCACCGACGAGGGCGCCGACACACCGCACCGCAACCTGACCGCATTCCTCATCGAGAAGCCGGCCGGCTTCGGCGAGGTGAAACCCGGTCTGCTGATACCGGGCAAGATCGACAAGTTGGGCTACAAGGGGATTGACACCACCGAGCTCATCTTCGACGGATACGTGACCGGCGCCGACGACGTCCTGGGTGGTACCCCGGGGCAGGGTTTCTACCAGATGATGGACGGTATCGAGGTCGGACGGGTCAACGTGTCGGCCAGGGCTTGTGGGGTGGCCCTGCGTGCGTTCGAGCTCGCCGTGCGTTACGCGCAGCAGCGTCACACCTTCGGCAGGCCGATCGCCGAACACCAGGCCATCGCATTTCAAATCGCGGAAATGGCAACGAAAGTCGAGGCTGCGCATCTGATGATGGTCAATGCCGCCCGACTGAAGGACTCCGGTGAGCGTAACGACGTCGCCGCGGGCATGGCAAAATACCTCGCCAGTGAATTCTGCTCGGAGGTCACCCAACAGAGCTTCCGCATCCACGGCGGCTACGGGTACTCCAAGGAGTATGAAATCGAACGGCTGATGCGCGACGCCCCGTTTCTGCTCATCGGCGAGGGGACCAGCGAGATACAGAAGTCCATCATCAGCAAGCGCTTGCTCGCCGAGTACCGGATTTGACCGTGAGCGTTCCGGATTTCGCCGCGCGTCCGCAGCTCTCGGAAGATGTTGCGCGCTTTGTCCGTAAGCGGATCTTCGACGGCACCTACTCTGCGGGCGAGTACGTCCGGCTGGACCAGTTGGCTGCGGAGTTGGGGATCAGCGTCACGCCGGTGCGTGAGGCTCTGTTCGAACTCCGCGCCGAGGGTCTGCTCGCCCAGCAGCCGCGCCGTGGCTTCGTGGTGTTACCGGTGACTGGACGAGATCTCACGGATGTGGCCAACGTCCAGGCGCATGTCGGTGGCGAGCTCGCCGCTCGGGCCGCGACCAACATCGACGACGACCAGCTACGCGAGCTCAAGGAGATCCAGGCCCAGCTGGAGGAAGCCTATGCCGGTGGCGACGACGAACGAACCGTCCGGCTCAATCATGAGTTTCATCGGGCGATCAACGTTGCCGCCGAGTCGCCGAAGCTGGCTCAATTGATGTTGCAAATCACCCGCTATGCACCGGAATCCGTATTTCCCACCGTCGCGGGCTGGCCACGCCAATCGATAAAAGACCATCGCCGGGTGTTGACGGCGCTGGCCAAACGCGACGGCGAGCTTGCCCGCAAAGCCATGTCGGAGCACCTCGCCGCTGGTGCGGCTCCGCTGATCAACCACCTCGTCGAGCATGGCGTGGTCGAACCGGGTGCCGGCTAGCCGGCGGGAGGCGCGGTCACTCAGGTGGGACGACGGCCAGTAGCTCGCGCAGCCGCCGCGCATCGACCTTGCCGGTCGGACCGCGTGGAATCACGTCGTCAGAGTCGACGAGCAGCCACAGTTTGGGCACCTTGAACGAGCTGAGTAGCTCGCGGGCGCATCCACGGAGCTGCTCGGCGGACTTCCTGCTGGTGTCGCACACCACCACCGCGCCGACCTGATCTCCTTGCGCGCCGGACACATTGGTGACGAAGGCGTTATCGACGCCGTCGATTTCCCGCAGCGCCTGCGCTACCTCGGCGGGATAGACGGTGGCACCGCTGACCTTGAACATGTCGTCGGATCGGCCGTGGTAGAACAGGAAACCATCGTCGTCGAGCTGACCAAGGTCACCGGTGGGGTAGAACCCGTCGGAAGTGAACAGGTCGTCGCGGCTACGCCGGCATGTCCCGCGAAGGGTGTGCGGTCCCCGAAGCTCGATCATCCCAATGGTTCCCGTCGATACCGGCTGTCCGGAGTCGGGGTCGGTGATCCGCACCTCCATTCCGGGGAACGGCTTGCCGCAGCTGCCCCAGGCGGAGTGCGGCATGTCGGTGTCGGCGGGGTAGCCGCAGTAGGGTCCGAAAGCTTCGGTCATGCCGAACAGCCTCGCCCGCGCACCGGGCTTCCCACGTTGCTCGGGGGGTAGCAGCGCTTCCAGACTGCCAGGACGCAGCGCCGACAAATCCGTCTCGCGGCGGGACGGATGGCGCGCCAGGGCCTCGGCTTGATCGGGCCAGCCCCGGAACAACGTCACCCGCTCACGCTCCAACAGGCGCAGCGTGGTCTGCGGTCGAGGGATTTCTTCGGTCACCAGGGTGGCATCGGCCAGCAGCGCGGACAGCACACCACTGCCGAAGCCACCGACCCAGAAAAACGGCATCGGCAGATACAGCCGGGTGTCGGAATCGATGCAACGGCTTGCCAAGCTCGCTGCGACGGCGCCCAGCGCACTGCCATGTGAATGGATGACGCCCTTGGGCGGGCCGCTGCTGCCGGAGGTGAACATGATGACCAGCGGATCACTGGGCGTCACCGTCGCCGCCAGCGCGTCGACGATAGCTGAGGTTGACTCGCGGGCGTTGGGCTCTGCTAACTGATCGGCCATCCAAACCCGGCGCAGCGCAGGAAGTTCGGGATGCTGCAGCGCGCCGCCCAAATCACGCACATCGAGAACCGAGCGGAGGTCGTCAAGGTATCGGTGGCCGCGAAACTCCTCCACACTGACCAGGAACTGCACGGATGCGGCCTGCAGTTGCGCCCCCAATTCCCGTGCCGGCAACAGCGTGCTCAGCGGAACCAGCACCGCGCCGATCCGAGTGACCGCGATCGCGATCTGCACCCAGCGGACACCGTTGGGCATGATCAGCCCCACTCGTGCGCCTTTGACAATCCCGGCTTCGATGAGCACCGCCGCCAAATCACGTGTGGTTGTGTCAAGTTCGTGGTAGCTGAGCCGACCGGCAGGGTCGATCACCATCCGTTTGACCTCGCCGCGGGCGGAGCGAAGCCTGATCAGCTCGTCGATGGTGCGGCCGGTCGGCACTTCATCCGGCATCGAACACTCGCCTCAGTTGCCGCATATCGACTTTGCCGCTGGGCAAAAGCGGAACCTCGGCAGCGGGTAGCGCCGCGAACCGCATGGGGATCTTGTAGGCCGAGAGTTCGGCCGCGAGCTTGCGCCGCAGCGCGGTTTCGTCGAAGTGGTCGCCGTTTTCCAGCACGACGACGGCGGCGACCAGCTGTCCGCGCTCGGCGTCGGGGATGCCGAGTACGTGAGCTACGGCGCCGCCGGTGACCTTGGCGATCGCCTGCTCGACCTCGGCGGGCGAGACGTTCGCGCCAGCGGTCTTGATCATCGAACCTCGGCGGCGAATGTAGTAGAAGAATCCGTCACGGTCGGCTGCAACCAGGTCACCGGTGTGGAACCAGCCGTCGGCGTCGAAACATTCTTCCCGGCTGCGTTTGTAGTACCGCTGCATCAGGCACGGCCCGCGGATGCACAGCTCTCCGAGTGCGCCGTCCTCGACTGGCGTTCCGGTCGCGGGTTCGACGATCTTGGTTTCCAAGCCTGGCGCGGGCTTGCCGAACGAGCCACGCCGCTGCTCCGGCTGGTCGCCCTCGTCGCCGCTGATCAGGACCACACTGCCGGCCTCGGTCAATCCGAGCATGTTGTGCCGCAACTCCGGATCAGCCGGCCGCGCCTCGGGTGCCATAATCGGATACAGGTTGCCGCGCCGCATCGACGAGACGTCGCGTCCGTCGAAACTCGGGTGTCGCGCCAGGTGCGCGATCCCGGCAGCGAAACCGTTGGTGATGGTTACTCTTTCCGCCTCGAGCAGATCGAGGGTCTGGCCGGAATCTTCGGCATCGGAACACACGAGTGTCGATCCGGCGAGCAATGTGGCAAGCAAGGCGAACCCGAATCCGCCGATCCAGAAGAACGGCGAATTGCAGAACAGCTTGTCGGCGGCGGTCAGGCCACGGATCGCGTTGAGATTTTTCTGGTGGTTGAGCAGTGCGGCGTGGGTATGCAGGACCCCCTTGGGAGCGCTGGTTGTGCCCGAGGTGTGGACCAGCGACAGCGGATCCGAGCCGTCGACGTCGTCTTCCATCGCCATCAGCAATTCTTCATCGACGGTCCCGCTCAGCCGACGGAGGCGTGGGACATCGAAGATCACATGCCGCAATTGTGGTGCGGCGCTGTTGAATAGCGGATCATCTTCGTCGAGTCTCGAGCCCGACAGTACGTCGGTGAGCTGCTGCACGTAATCGTGAGAGCGGTAGGACGGGGCGGCAAGCAGAATCTGGGTGTCGCTGTTCACCAGTTGGTCGCGCAGCTCGCGTGTAGTCGCGAACGTGGAAAACGGGACAACGACGGCGCCGACTCGCGCGGCTGCCAGCATGCCGACGACAAATGCCACCCCATTGGGGTAAAGCAATCCGACATGGCTGCCTTTACCCGCGCCGAGCGCGACGAGCCCACGCGCCAATTGCGCGGAGCGACGGTCGGCTTCGGCGTAACTGATGCGTTCGGTGTCGCAGATCAGTAGCGGATGATCACCTCTGCCGCGGGCTTGCTGCCGCAGGATTTCGCCGACCGTCGGCGATTCAGTCGGCATGGTCGCCCTGCGCCGCGGAGACGGCCTGGCTGAAGAAGCGCCGGACCGCGCTCAGGTCCGGCTTGCCTGACGGTGTTCTCGGGAGTCGGTCGACGACGGCGATGTCGGTGGGAATCTCATAGCGTGCCAACCGCGTCCGCAGAAAATCAGCGAGTCGACCGACGTCGACCGATGCTGACTCTCGCAGTTCCACCATCGCGACCGGTGTCTCCCCGAGGCGTTCATCGTGCCGCCCGACCACCGCGGCACCTGCGACCGCGGGATGGCTCTCCAGCGCCGTGCGTACATCATCGGGCATCACCTTGAAGCCGCCGCGGATGATCGCTTGATCGGCTCGGCCGATGATCCACAAGAAGCCGTCGGTATCGATGCGTGCCATGTCGGTGGTGCGCATCCACTGCGCGGAGGGTCCCAGCTGTCCGGGCTTGACCTCGAGCAACCCGACCTGGTCGGGCCCGAGCGGGGTGCCGTCGTCGCCGACCACCCGCAATTGGGCTCCCAGGTTTGCGCGCCCGACGCTGCCGCGCTTCGCCTGCCAATACGTTTGGTGGTCGGGCAACGTCCAGCCCGCGACGCCGCCGCCGAATTCGGTTGCAGCATAGGAAGTCAGGACTGGAATTCCATATTTTTCGGTGAACGCGTCGGCGTCTTCAGCGGACAGCGGCGCGGTACCCGAAGTCACCGCACGGATACTCGCCAGATCCTCCCGACGCAGGTCGGAATGCAACACCATGCGTAGCGCGGCCGGCACGAGCGATACCGTGCGTGGTCCATACCTGCGCACCGCTTCGGTCCAGCGGCTGAGCTCGAATCGCTCCAGCAGCACAAACGGTCGCCCGTCGGCGACACATTGCAGTACTCGGAACACCCCGCCGATATGAACCAACGGCGAGTTGACGATCGCGACACCACGACGCAGCTCCCTCGGTGCGGCCGACCGGTCATCCTCCGGACCCATCACGCTGTGCGCGAGCATGTCGTAAGTGAGGTCCACGCGTTTGGGTGGTCCGGTCGTTCCACTGGTCAGCATCCGGACCGCGACGCCGGGCCGCACATCGTTGCCGGTGCGATCCTCCTCGCCCGCAACAACTTGCGGCGCGGCGGCAAGGTCCGAGACTGATATCACTGCCGTGCCGGACGGCCCGTCCAGCGTCGCCAAGTCGCCGGGTTCGCCGACGATCAACGGGAGTCTCAGCTGGTTGACGTCGGTTTGGGTGCGCTCATCGCCGCGGGCCGGGTTGATGACGACCACTGTCGCTCCGGACTGCAGCACGCCGAGCAGGGTGGCCACTTGCACCGGACGATTCCGCAGTAGGATCCCGATCTGCCGGTCTTGGTTGCCATCACCAACGAGCGAACAGATCCGGTCGGCCAACGCGCGCAGCTCGCCCCACGACACCCATCGGCCCTCATACTCCAGAGCCGGCGCATCGGGCTGCAAGCCCAGAACGTCGGCGATCCGCCGACTGAGCGGATGCGTCGTCACCGGATCCTCGGATCCGGCAGAGGACCACTCGGACCGCTGGGATCTGAGTCGCGTGCTGCCAGCTCGGCGGTCCCGATCGGATTCCCCAGCCGGGTGTAGATCAGGCCTTGATCGAGTGCCGCCCGGTAAGGCTTGTCCAGCGATTCCCAGATCGCCTTGACCGTGCCCTGGGTGGCCGACGGCGGCTTGGCTGCAATCGTCGCGGCGATCTCGTGCGCCCGGCTCCACAAGCGTTCGGGGGAGACCACTTCCGACACCAACCCAACGCGAAGGGCGGTGTCGGCACCGACCCGTTCGTCATTCCCCATCAGGGCTATCCGCAACGCTTCGCCCAGGCCGACTTTGCGCATCAGCCCGATCGGCTCCAACGCGCAGACCAGCCCCGCCGACACGTGGGAGTCGAAAAACGTGGCGTCGGTCGAGCAGATGACCACATCGGATTCGTTAATGAAGTAGAAGGCGCCCGCGGTGCAGATACCTTGCACCGCGCATACCACCGGCTTCCACATCTTCTGCCACTTCGGGCTGAGTGCCTCGCCGGGATCCTCGTGATTCCAAACGTTCTCGGGTTGACCGTAAGGTGTCTTGATGTCGAGTCCGGCACTGAACGCTCGGCTACCGGCAGCGCGCAGCACCACGGCATTGACCGAATCGTCCGACTTGACGATCCGCCAAGCGCGGGTCATCTCGTCACACATCGTTCGGTTGAAAGCGTTGAGCTGGTCGGGCCGGTTCAAGGTGATAGTGGCGACCCGGTCGGCGCCGTCCACCTGAAGCTGGATCGTCTGGAAGTTCATCGGCACTGCCATTCCGGTGGTCGCTTTTCGACGAACGCCTTGGGCCCCTCGAGGGCATCCTCGGTGTGCAGGTTGCGTTCGCGAAATGCTTCGGCCAGCATCTCGGCTTCGTGCAACGGTAGGTCGAGGCCCTTGAGAATGGCCAGTCGAGTGCCCCGGACGGCGAGGGGCGCATTGGAGTTGACCGTGTCGGCGATCTCGTGGGCGCGTTCCAGTAGACGGTCGTGCTCGACGATCTCGCTGATCAAGCCGAGCTCGTACGCCCGCTGGGCGCTTATCCGCTCATGCTTGCCCATCAAAGCCATGCGCAGCGCAATCGAGCGCGGTAGCACTCGGGCCACCCGGACCACCTCACGTGCGGCCACCAGGCCGATGCTGACATGCGGGTCGAAGAAGGTCGCCTTGTCGGATGCGATGACGATGTCGCCAGTGGTGACCCAATCCAGTCCCGCGCCACAACAGATTCCGTTGATCGCGGCGAGCACCGGTTTGGCCATGGTGCGAAAGGGCGGAGTGCCTTCTTGTGGTGCCTCCCACTGTTCGTAAGTGGACAGATAGGGCCGCTCGTTGATCACCTTCCCGTCACCGGGAATCGCCTTGACATCAGCGCCGGTACAGAACGCCCGGCCGGTGGCGGTGACGATGAGAATCCATACCGCATCATCGTTTTCGGCCTCGCTGTATGCGCTGCGCAGCTCGGTGACCATGTGCGGGCTGAGTGCGTTGAGGGCGTCGGGCCGATTCAAGGTGATGGTGGCCTTGTGTCCGTCGACTTCGTACTTGATGGTGTCGTATGACCGAGCAGAGCTTGCAGACATCAGCGTTCCTTGTTGTTGAGTGTCATCGGCCATGGAACTGCGGCGGGCGCCGTTCGCGGAACGCGGCGAGGCCCTCTTTGAAATCCTTGGTTCGACAGGAGAGTTCGAGGTCGAAGAGTTCTTGCGTCATCGACTGGCTCAGCGTTGCGTGCTGGCCGTAATGCAGGGCTTGCTTGGTCAGGCCGAGCGCCACGGTGGGCCCGGCGGCCAACCGTTCCAGCAGTTCGTCGCCGGCGTCGTCGAGCTCTGTCGGGCGGACCGCTCGGTGGATCAAACCCCAGTCCGCAGCATCTGTTGCGCTGACTTTGTCGCCGAGCAGCAGCATCTGCTTTGCGCGGGCCAGCCCGATCAGCCGGGGGAGTAGCCAGGTCGCACCGGAATCCGGGCTGAATCCGCGGGTGACAAATGGCTCCCAGAACACCGCGTCGGTCGCAGCCACAGTGAAGTCGGCGGCCAGTGCCAGGTTGCACCCGAGGCCGACGGCGAATCCCCGGACGCTGCAGACGACCGGCAAGTGGATGCTGTGCACCAGTTCGATCACGCGATGGGCGGCGTGCGGAACGCGGCGAACGAGATCGCCGGTGCGGGGCCGCGAGTCGCCGTCGCTGTTGGTGGCAACCCAGTCGGCGCCCGCACAGAAGTGGTCGCCGGCGCCCTGGATATGGATGGCCCGCACCGTGTCATCGGTGGCGGCGTCGGTCAGCGCGGCGACGAAGGTCTCGATCATGTTATGACTCAACGCATTGCGCTGCGAGGGCCGATCGAGCGTGAGCCGCAGCACCGCGCCGTCACGGCTCGTGGTGAGAGAGCCGCCGTCGGCTTTGGAGTCCAGGTCATGACTCACCGTCGAACCCGCCCTTCCCCGCCGATACGGTTACCCCTACAGTAGGCAATACGATTGCTACGCTGTATAACTTAGCAAGGAAAGCCCGGCGACGGAACAGCTGCATGGGGAAGAGGGCCTATGGGCGAACAACAAACGGGGGCTGTTCCCGCGCGGCCCAGCTCGCGATTCGGCGAAGCGCCGCTCGCCCAGACCGTCGCTGCCGCAGGCGCCATCCGCCGACTTAGCTCGCTGCTGCTGTCCCTGGAGCATGCCCACCCGACGGTGGACGCGATCCTGACGCAGATCAGCGATTGGGAAAGCGAGCTGAGCGCGGCGGTTCCGCCGGACAGCGCCCCCCGAATCGGTTCCGACGACGATGGCAGCCGGCGCATCTATCTCGACCACGCGACCGACATCGGTGCGTTCAACCCCTGCTTTCCGGAATACCATTTCGACCAGTTCGACGCCGAGAGCGCGTCCGGCCGCGTCGCCTTTCCGCTGGTGTACGAGGGCCCGCCGGGATTGGTTCACGGCGGCTTCCTCGCGGTGTTTTTCGACTGCGTCATGCAGCACCAGAATTGTCTTGCCGGACTCGCCGGCAAGACCCGTTCGCTCAAGGTCACTTTCCGCCGTCCTACGCCGGTACTGGCCGACCTGCGTTTCGACATTGCGCGCTCGGAGGTAGAGCGCGGGATCACCTCGACGGCCAGGTTGCTGCTTGACGACGAGGTGCTATGCACCGGTGAGGTCAACACACTGGCGCAGACGCCGGACAAGTTGACCGGGTTTCGATTCGGCAAGCGACGAGCCGAGCAGACCTGACATGGCCTCGCAGCGTTTTCGTCAACCCCGCGTCGCGGAAATTGTCGCCTCGAAGTTGCGGGACGACATCCTGTCCGGCCGCCTGCAGGAAGGCGATGTGTTGCCCTCTCAGGAACGGCTTTTCGGCGAATTCGGCGTGAGCCCACCCGCGTTGCGAGAGGCAATCCACATCCTGGAGACCGACGGGCTGATCTCGGTGCGTCGCGGCAATGTCGGTGGAGCGGTCATCCAGCGGCCGACGGCCGAGCGGACCGCGCACATGATCAGCATGGTTCTGCAGGCCAGGTCCGCGACACCGGTGGACGTCAGCGAGGCGCTGACGCATCTCGAGCCAATTTGCGCAGGGATGTGCGCTGCCCGCGACGACCGGATGACCGAAGTGGTGCCGTATCTGCAGCGTGAAATCGATTTTCAAACAGCGCAATTCGACGACGTCTCACAGTATGTGACGAATGCCCGCCGATTTCATGAAACGCTGGTGTCTCGATGCGGCAACGAGCCGATGATCCTGCTGATCGGCTCGCTGGAGCTGATCTGGTCTGCGCACGAGTCGTCGGTGTGGGGTGACTCTAGTGACCCAGCCGAACCCGCGCCGATGGTGGACAAGACCAGGCGAGCCGCGCTGCGTGACCATCAGCGCCTGCTCGACGCTATCCGCGATGGCAATTCGGCGAGGGCGGTCCGGCTGGCGCAGGATCACCTGGCCGCGGCTCGCCACAAGACGCTTGCCTTCGGCACTGACAAAACCATTGAGGCGAAGCTGATGTCGGAAATCGGTTCGCGACTGGACTCGCGCTTCCGACACAACGGCCGACCCTCCGCCGCAAGCGGGTGGGGGTACCCCCAGCCGCGCAGCGGCGAGGGGGCGTACGCCCAGAGCAGGAAGGAGTCTGGCGCATGACGGTTTCGGACGCTTCAGATGATCGGGTGCTGTTCGAAGTCGAACCCGAAAAACGAATCGCCACGATCACGTTGAACAACCCCAAACAGCGCAACTCCTACGACGCCGCCATGCGTGACGCCCTCGCCCGCTGCCTGGACCGGGTAGCCGAAGACGACGATCTCACTGTGGTGCTGCTGCGTGGAGCGGAAGGTGTTTTCAGCACCGGGGCGGACATGAACAACGCCTACGGCTGGTACGGCGAGCAGGGCGCCCAAGAAGTCAAAAGCCGTCCCAGTCAACGTCGCCGGCTCACGGTGGACCGTAAGTCGTTCGGCTTCTACCACAACCTGATGGGCTTCCCGAAGGTCACCGTGGGAGAGATCAGCGGCTACGCGCTCGGCGGCGGGTTCGAGATCGCTTTGATGACCGACATCGCGGTGATTGCACGCAACGCGCAGATCGGCATGCCCGCCACTCGCTTCCTCGGGCCTGCGCTGGGCAGCCTGCACATGTTCTTCCATCGGTTGGGGCCGGTGCTGGCGCGGCGCCTTTTGCTGACCGGCGACATCATCGAGGCCGGTGAAATCGAGCACCTGGGAATCTTCACCGACACGTGCGATCCCGGCCTGGTTGCGGCCCGGGCCAGGTACTGGGCGGAGAAGGCCGCGAAAATGCCGGCCGACGGCGTCGTGATCGCCAAAGAGGCTTTTCGCCTTGTCGAGCAGAGCCAGGCCTACCAGGGTGAGGAAGTGGCCAGTTATCTGTTCCACGCGTTCGGGACCAACCTGCAATTCGCGCCGGGGGAGTTCAACTTCGTCAAGACGCGGGCGCAGCACGGCACGAAAGAGGCGTTCCGGCTTCGGGACGAGCATTTTGACGTGCCTGAACCCGAGTCGCCTTAACGGTTTTCGCGGGCGCTAGCGCGCTGTCTTGGGCCGTCCGCCGGAGGGACTCGACTTGGTCGACTTGCGTTGACGGACAGTCGATTTCGATCCCTGCTCAATCAGCTGACTGGCGTGGTCGAGGATGCAGTCCAGGCCGTATTCGAAGTTGTTGTCGTCCGGGGCGCCGATGTGGTGGCCCTTACTGGTCATTTGGGCCAGCAGAGGTGTGCTCTCGGGATCGATGACCATCGCGTCCTCGATTGTGCGTGCCCCGTTCTCCGTCGCCTGGTTCTTCTCCTGGAGCCGATGCAGTACCACCGAACCTCGCACGTGAACCGACACCGCGGAGTAGGTGTCGAAGGCTTCCTCCGGCGACAGTCCCGCCTCGACCAGACCGCCGATGGCCTTCTCGATCTCCTGAACTCCGAGGCGGGCCGCCCTGGGGCTAAGCGCCGACCTGATCAAAATCAGGTCGCACAGTATCGGGTTGCCCATGAAGGTTTTCCGCATCGAGCGAGCGTGATTGCGCAGTGTCTCGCGCCAGTCTTTGGCTTCGACGTACGGAGTGGCGAACACATACTTGCGCAAGGCGCGGTCGGTCATCGCGTTGAGTAGATCGTCCTTCTTGCGGAAGTACCAGTAAATGCTGGTGACCCCCACGCCGAGATGCTTGCCGAGCAGCGGCATGCTGAGGTTGTCGATCGACACCTGCTCTGCGAGCTCGAAGGCGCCGCTGATGATGTCATCGGGATTGATGGACCCGCGTTCGCGCCGCTGACGCTTCTCGGCGGTTGCTTGCTTGGCCACTGCGGGCACCTCCATCGAGATCCATGCTGCGCATGCCGTTCCGGCCTCGCGGCCGCTTGCGTCGAATCTACCGTCAGTTGCCCGGTGATCTGCGGTAACGCAGCCGTGTCGCCGTCCCCGTCTGCTACTGTAATACCTATAGTAAACTTTTTGATACGCATGGCGGCAAGCGAAAGATAACCGGGCATTTGCCATGGATCTAGGGCTGACAAACGCCACCGCAGTCGTCGTCGGCGGTGGCCGCGGCATGGGGTTGGCCGCCGCGCGCTGCCTAGCGGACGACGGCGCCCGCGTCGCGATCCTCGCCCGGTCCCGGGCCGACCTGGACCGCGCGGCAGCAGACCTGACTGATCGTGGCAGCCCCGATGCCCTCGGGCTGGTAGCCGACATCGGCGACGCCGAACAAGTCAGCGGTGTATTCGGCGAGCTTGGTGAGCGATGGAACGGCGAACTCAATGTGCTCATCAACGCGGTCGGGCCAGGCGCCGTCGGCAGCTTCGACGACCTGACCGACGAGCAGTGGCGCCAGGCTTTCGACGACGGCGTGATGGGCATGGTGCGCTGCGTGCGTTCGGCTCTTCCGCTACTTCGGAAGGCGGCGTGGGCACGGATCGTCAACTTTTCGGCGCACTCCACCCAGCGTCAAAGCGTCATACTCCCGGCGTACACAGCGGCCAAATCGGCGCTGACGAGTATCTCCAAAAACTTGTCGCTGTTGCTGGCCAAGGACGAGATCCTGGTCAACGTGGTCTCCCCGGGCAGCATCGCGTCCGAGTCGCTGGTCGGCTGGGCCAAGTCGGTCGGGGTCGACGGTGATGACCCCTACCGGCTGATGGACGCCATCGCCAAGCACTTCGGGCATCCTGCCCACCTGCCGCGGGCCGGGCTGCCCGACGAAATGGGTTCAGTTGTGGCGTTTTTGGCATCGCGCCGCAACTCATACATGACCGGAGCGAATATCAATGTCGATGGCGGTTCGGACTTCACCTGACCGTCACCGACTGGGAAGGAGTCGATGATGGCCACCGCACGCGAGGCACGCGCTTGGGCGCGCAGCGCTCTACGGGGAATCGGCGATTCTCTGTACACACCGTTCTGCGGCACTGACGGTGACGACATCGACTGGGACGCATATCGGACGCTGGTCCGTTACTGCGTCAGCGATCTCGGGCACCCGATGTTGTGGTGCACCAGCGGCATCGCGGAGTTCTGGTCATTGACGCTCGACGAACGAAAGCGCCTGCTGGAGGTGGCGATCGAGGAAGCCAGAGCCGCTAACCCGGACATCGTGGTGCAGGCCTGCACAGCCGCCATGTCGGCCAAGGACTGCCTGGATCTCACCCTGCACGCCCAGCGCGTCGGTGCCGACATCGCCTACATCCAGACCCCGATGATGGAGGCGCACGGCGGCGAAGGCGTGCTGCGGTTCTTCAAATACATCGGTCAGCGCACCGATATCGCACTGGGCATGTTCAATTCACCGTCCTCGGGATACGTGCTGACGGCAGCCGAGGGCGCGCGGATCCACCACGAGGTCCCCGCGGTCTGCGCAACGAAGGAGGGCGCCTTCCGCCCGGCGAACAGCCGTCTGTTACATGAGTTGGCGCCCGAGCTGGTGATCTGGGAGTGCGAAAAAACCGTCTACCGCGCCGGGTGGCTGCGCCACGGGATCGTCTGCCCGGCCCAGCTGGGCACGGCCGGCTACCTGTTCGAGACCCCGCGGCGGCCGCTGCTCTCCGAATATTGGGACCTGGTGTTGAGCGACAAGCTCGTCGAGGCGATGGATTACGGTCGTGAATCGGGTCTCGACCAACTCGAGGTCGACCTCGGATCGTGGTTCACCTGCTATCCCGGTCGCGCCGATTACTTCACCCACTGGGGGGGCGCGTTCAAATACGCAGCGTCGGTACTCGGCCTGCCCATCGGTGCCTATCCGCATTCCCGACCGCCGCAAGCGGAGCTGCCGCCGGAGGGCAAGGCTCAGATCGAAAACGCCTATCGGCGCATCGGGCTTGTCGATGCGTCGTCAATGGCGCTGGCATCACATGTCGGGCAGTGAATTTTGGCTGTTCGCACCCCATTGTGTGGTGTGCAACGGCAGTTGCGGAATGCAGTACCGATAGGTATACAGTATGGATACAAACTTCGCCGAAGTTGCTGCCTGAGATCGGGGAGGAGTGGCGCAGATGAGTACCGCCGACGACGTCGTCGCCCACTCCGCCCAGGACGACGCAGTCATCTATGAGGTGACCGCGAGCGGTGTCGCTGTCTTGACGTTGAACCGGCCGGATCGTCTCAACACGTGGGGCGGTGACATCGCGACCGCGTTTTACGCGGGATTGGACCGGGCCGAAGAGGACCCGGCCGTTCGGGTCATCGTGCTGACCGGTCGCGGTAAGGCGTTCTGCGCCGGCGCTCAGCTCGGTTCGATGGGAAGCGTGGCGCAGTCGATTGAGCAGACCGACGAAGGCAAGTTGGCAAGCCTCGTCGGGGAACGGCAACCGCACTATTTGACGACGCTGTGCAAACCAGTCGTCGCGGCCGTCAACGGATCCTGTGTCGGCATCGGCCTGACCCAGGCGTTGATGTGCGACGTGCGGTTCGCCGCCACCGGAGCCAAGTTCGCGGCGTCGTTTTCGCGGCGCGGCCTGATCGCCGAATACGGCGTCTCATGGATACTTCCGCGGCTGACCGGCTGGGGTGTCGCGCTCGACCTGTTGTTGAGCGGCCGAACCTTCCTTGCCGACGAGGCGGCAGACCTGGGGCTGGTCAAGGAAGTGGTCCCGCCCGAACGGCTGATGAAACGCGCGATGGAATACGCCGAAGACATCGCCCAGAACTGCTCGCCGGCATCGATGGCCGTCATCAAACGTCAGACCTACGGTGATGCCATGCGCGAGGTGGTGCAAGCGAGTTCGCGGGCCGAAGCTTTACTGCACGAGTCGCTGCAACGTCCCGATGTCATCGAAGGGATTACCAGCTTCCTCGACAAGCGAGCGCCGAGCTTTCCCGGGCTGAGCGCTTCGACGATCACGAATGACTCTTGCGGTCCCGGAAAGGATGATCATGGCGAACTTGGGCTATAAGGCGATCGACGTCGACAATCACTACTACGAACCGCTGGACGCCTTCACCCGGCACCTGGACAAGAAGTTCCGCCGACGTGGCGTGCAGATCTTCAGGGACGGCAAGCACACCCAAGCGGTCATCGGGGACCGGGTGAATCGCTTCATCCCCAACCCGACGTTCGACCCGATCATCGTGCCCGGGTGCCTGGATTTGCTGTTTCGCGGCGAGATTCCGGAAGGCGTCGATCCGGCATCGCTGATGAAGGTCGACCGGCTCGAGGCGCACCCCGAATACCAGAACCGCGAGGCCCGCATTACGGTGATGGATACCCAAGGCATTGAAACGGCGTTCATGTTGCCGACATTCGCGTGTGGCGTCGAGGAAGCGCTCAAGCACGACGTCGACGCGACGATGGCGTCACTGCATGCGTTCAACCTCTGGCTGGATGAGGACTGGGGCTTCGATCGGCCCGACCATCGGATCATCGCTGCGCCGATCATTTCGCTGGCCGATCCCGCCGCGGCCCTCGACGAGGTGGAATTCGTGTTAGGGCGCGGTGCGAAGCTGATCCTCGTCCGGCCCGCGCCGGTGCCCGGTGTGGTCAGGCCACGGTCGTTGGGCGACCCCGCCCATGATCCGGTATGGGCCGCGTTGGCCGAGGCGGGCGTTCCGGTTGGCTTCCACTTGAGCGACAGCGGTTACCTGCAGGTGGCCGCGATGTGGGGCGGCAAGTCGACGTTCGAGGCGTTCGGCGGTTCAAATCCGTTGGACCAGGTACTCGTCGACGACCGCGCGATTCACGACACGATGGCCTCGATGATCGTCCACGGGGTGTTCACTCGCCACCCGCGATTGAAGGCGGTCAGCATCGAGAACGGTTCATACTTCGTGCACCGGCTGATCAAGCGCCTTAAGAAGGTGGCCAACAATCACCCCAGCCTGTTCCCCGAGGATCCGGTGGAGCAGCTGCGCAACAATGTCTGGATCGCGCCCTACTACGAGGATGACTTGCCGGATTTGGCGTCAATGATCGGCGTCGACAAGATTCTGTTCGGATCGGACTGGCCGCACGGCGAAGGCTTGGAGGATCCGGTGTCGTTCACCGAGGAGTTGGTCGGATTCAGTGACGCTGACATTCGAAAGGTGATGCGCGACAACGCATTGGATTTGCTGGACGTCAAGGTTGGATCGGCCGCTTGAACGTTCAAGGCCGCGTAAATCCATGAGCGAGTGGACCATCGGTGCGGTCCTGGACGCGATCGCCGAGGTCATCCCGGACCGGACGATCACCGTCTGCGGCGATCGTCGCAGCACCTTCGCCGAGACGGCTGACCGCACCCGCCGACTGGCTAACTTCCTGGCCGGCGGGGGTTTCGGTGCTCACCGGGAACGGGCCGGTCTGCAGAACTGGGAATGCGGACAGGACCGTGTTGCGCTTGTCATGCACAACGACCTCTACACCGACATGGTGATCGGTTGCCTGAAGGCCCGCACCGTTCCGGTGAACGTCAACTACAACTACACGCCGCGCGAAGTACAGGAACTGCTCGATTACGTGCGGCCGCGCGCCGTCATCTACCACAAGTCGCTGGGCGCGAAGTTCGCCGATGTGTTTCCGCCCGACAGCGCCGACCTTTTGCTGTCGGTCGACGACGGAAGTTCGGTACCGGAACTGCCCGGCGCGGTGCCGTTGGATACCGCGCTGGCGCAAGGGAACAGCGACCGCGACGTCACCGCGTCACCGGATGACCTGCTGATGATCTGCACTGGCGGCACCACCGGTCGACCCAAGGGCGTGCTCTGGCGGCAGTCCGACATCTACGTATCGTCGATGGTCGGGGCCGATCATGCGTCCGCCCAAGAGATCCATGACAAGGTGCGCGGAGTCGCCGGTCCGGCGTGGTTCGCCGTTTCACCGCTGATGCACGCCGCCGGTATGTGGACCGCGTTCTCGGCGATCATGGCGGGCACGCCTGTGGTGCTGTACGACACCGGCCGCAAGCTCGATCCGCGATCCGTATGGGAGACGGCCGAGCGCGAGCAGGTCGGCTTGATGACGATGGTCGGGGATGCCTATGCCGCGCCCCTGGTTGAGGAGTTGCGGCGCGGTCAGTACGATCTGTCGTCGCTCAACGCGATCGGAACGGGTGGCGCCGCGACGAATCCGAAATACCAACGGGCGCTGCTGGAGTTGCTGCCCCACATCACGCTCATCAACGGGTATGGCTCGTCGGAAACCGGCAACATGGGGTTCGGGCACAGCCGGGGCGACACCCGGACCGACACCTTCACACTGCGCGAGGGCGGACTAGTCCTGTCCGAGGACTACAGCCACTTTCTTCGGCCGGGTGAGCGCGAAATCGGTTGGGCCGCCCGAGAAGGCCGGATCCCGCTGGGCTACTTCGATGATCCCGACGCCACCCGTAAGACCTTTCCCGAGGTCGATGGTAAGCGGGTGGTGATCTCTGGTGACCGCGCCAGTCTCGACCAGGACGGCACTTTGCGGCTGTATGGCCGCGATTCGCTGGTCGTCAACACCGGCGGGGAAAAGGTCTTCGTCGAAGAGGTCGAGGAAGTACTGCGCGCGCATCCCTCGGTCGCCGATGCATTGGTGGTGGGCCGCCCGAGTGGTCGCTGGGGTGAGGAACTTGTCGCGCTCGTCGAGCTGCGCGACGAAGCCGATACGGCACGTGAGCCGCTGCATGCGCATTGCACATCGCAGCTGGCACGGTTCAAGGCGCCCAAGGAGTACATCTTCGTCGAGCACGTCCATCGCCTGGGCAATGGCAAGGCCGATTACCGGTGGGCGAAAACTCAAGCGACAGAAAAGGCGCCGATGTCGACATGAACGCAAGCCCAGTGATCGATTGCTTGGTCAATGTGCACTTCGGTGAGACCGACAAGCAGCCCACGTGGATGCTGAAGGTGCGCGATGACTACTTCAAAGGACCGGAGTCGATGTTCGCGCCGGTTGACCTGGCGGAGTTGCTCGACGAGATGGACGAGCAGGGTGTGCGTAGGGCCGTGCTGATGGATAACCTCGCGAAGCCATCGGTAACCGCGCGCAAATTCGCCGAAGCCAAGCCGGATCGGTTCGCGCTCGCGATGGGTGGTGTCAACTTACTGCGGCCGATCCCGTCGCTGCGGGAGCTCAGTGCTGTCGTCAAGGAGCTTCCGGTCGCGTATGCCGTTGTGGGGCCGAGCTTCTGGGGCGACGGCCAGTACCCGCCCAGCGACGCCGTCTACTACCCGCTCTACGCCAAATGTGCCGAGCTCGAGCTGCCGCTGTGCATCAACACCGGTATTCCCGGACCTCCCATCCCCGGAGAGGTGCAGAACCCCATTCACCTCGACCGGGTCTGCGTGCGATTCCCCGAGCTCAAGCTCTGCATGATTCACGGCGCGGATCCCTGGTGGGACATCGCGATCCGACTGTTGATCAAGTACTCCAATCTGCGCTTGATGACGTCAGCCTGGTCGCCCAAGCGGCTGCCGGAAAGCCTGCTGCACTACATGCGCACCCGCGGAAGCAACAAGGTGATCTTCGCCTCCGACTGGCCGGTGCTGAAAATGCGCCGCGTCGTCCCCGAAGCTCAATCTCTGGACCTGCCCGCCGACGTCCTCGAGAACTATCTCTACAACAACGCGCACGAATTCTTCTTTCAGGGTCAGGAGGAGCACTGACGATGGACCGCTACGAATTGCGCAGGCTTGACTACAGCCTGACCGAAGATCACCTGGCATTGCAGGCTGCGTACCGAGACTTCTTCAAGACGCACTGCCCGATCGAGACTGTCCGTGCCGCAGAGGAATCCGGGTTCGACAAGAGCCTGTGGGAGCGGCTGTGCACGATGGGTGCGACGACGATGGCGTTGCCCGACACCGTCGGGGGAGACGGTGCGACGCTGGTCGACCTGACGTTGGTAGCTGAGGAGATCGGGCGCTCGCTGGCACCGGTGCCGTGGATCGACCATGTTTGCGCGGCCCGGTTGCTGGCCAGGCTCGGCTCGGCGGAATCCGACGTCGTGAACGGCAAGCAGCTCGCCGCGTTTGACCCGCAACACGACAGCGTCAGCGGGGTTCGGCTGATCCCGACCGGATCGATCGCCGACCAGATCATCGTCCGTGATGGCGAGGGTCTGGTGCGGCTGACGTTCGATACCCGCCCGACCAAGGTGGACAACATTGGCCGACTGCCGATGGCATGGGTCGATCCGGCGGCCGCCGACACCAGCGTCGTGCTTGCACGCGGATCCGACGCCTTGGCGCACTACCAACGGGCACTGGACGAATGGCGGGTGCTGACCGCTGCGGCATTGACGGGCCTGGTGGAAGAGACCATGACCATCGCGGCGGAGTTCGCCAAGACCCGCTACACGCTGGGTGTGCCGATCTCGACGCTGCAGGGGATCTCCCATCCACTCGCCAACATTGCGATCACCGTGCAGGGCGGCCGCAATCTGGCCCGGCGCGCCGCGTGGTTTTTGGACAACGAACCCGACGAGCGCCCGGAGTTGGCACCGGCGGCGTTTGTGTTCATGGCCGAGGAAGCGGCGAAGGCCGCGACCATGGCGGTGCATGTGCAAGGTGGTCTCGGCGTGTCGGCGGAGGCGGCCGCGACGGCATATCTGGTGCGCGCCCGTGGTTGGGCACTGGCCGGGGGAGACCCCGGTGCCAGCGCCAAATACATCGCCGAGATCGTCGCCGAACGCGAAAGCCGTTCAGGGAAGGATGCATAGGTGGATTTCTCACGAGTCACTCTTTCCGATGACGATCAGGCCTTTCTCGACGAGGCCCGCCAGTTCTTGAGAACTCATGTGACGGACGATGTCAAACGTCGAGACCGGGAAACCGGCGACAACTTTGACGAAGGTGTGCATTTGGCACTGGGCGACGCGGGCTATCTCGAACGCGAATGGAAGCCGCATGCCGAAGGCGGATTCCCTCGGGTACGCCGCCGCATCTGGGAAATGGAGAAGCGTCGGGCGCATGTGCCCTGGGTGACCTGGGGGACCACCGCGATGATCGCGCGTTCGGTGGCCAAGTTCGGGTCACCGGAAGTGCGGGATGAGGTGCTGCCGAAGGTTTTCAGCGGACACGTCCGGCTGTGCTTGGGCTACACCGAACCCGAAGGCGGTTCCGACATCGCCACCTGCAAGACGCGCGCGGTGCGCGACGGGGACGGCTGGATTATCAACGGCTCGAAGATGTTCACGACCGGCGCGCACAAGTGTCAGTACGTCTTTCTGATCACCAACACCGATCCGGAGGCACCAAAGCATAAGAGCCTGACCATGTTTCTGGTGCCGCTCGATTCCCCCGGCATCGAGATCCAGGGCATGCGCACCATCGACGGCGATCGCACCAATATCGTCTATTACAGCGATGTACGCGTCGACGACAAGTACCGGCTCGGGGAGGTCAACGCGGGGTGGACAGTGCTGCGGGAGCCGCTCAACACCGAGCACGGCGCCGTCGCCGCGGCGCCCGATGGGTTGCAGGACGTGTCGATCATGATGCACCAGGCCGGCTTCATGGCCGATGCCCTGGACAAGGCCGCCGGCAAGGTCGCGGAGCGGGATCCGAACGGGCGCAGGCTCATCGACGACCAGGCCGTGGCATACCGGCTGGGTCGCAGCGCCGCACGGATGGAGGCGGCGTTCAGCGCGCCGAGCATCTTCGGCCGGGTAGCGCTGGCGCAGACGATGCGCGACATCTCACCGGAGCTGATGGACATCCTCGGCGCGGCGTCGACGCTGCCGAACGGCACCGACGGCGCGGCCGACGACGGCGCGTCGGAGTACGTGTACCGCTTCGCGCCGCTGGTCGGGATCTACGGCGGCACCCTCGAGGTGTTCCGCAACATGATCGCGCAATACGTGCTCGGCCTGGGCAAGCCGAATTATTCGGCGCCTAAAGCGACGAAAGTGGGCTGACCTTTCATCGAACGTGCAATGACGGCGGTCGCCATCGGCGTGTCGTCGCAATGGTTGCACGCTCGGCGAAAACTTCAGGTCGTCAGGATGGTCGCAGCTGCCGTGCCGGGCGCCCCGTACACCTGGGCAAAGCCGACCCGCGGAGTTCCGGGGACTTGGCGGTCGCCGGCCTCGCCGCGCAGTTGGCGCACCAACTCATGCATCTGACGCAGCCCCGAGGCCCCGATCGGTTCGCCGTTGGCGATCAATCCCCCGTCGGTGTTGACCGGCATCGCGCCGATGATCTCTGTGGCGCCGTCAGCCAGCAGCTTCTCTTGCTCGCCGTCGGCGCAGAACCCCGCCTCGGCCATGTGGATGACTTCCGCGCCGGCGTCGGTGTCCTGCAACTGGATAACGTCGACATCCGACGGTGCCACACCCGCTTTCTCGAAGGCGGCTTTCGCGGCGTAGACGGTCGGCGACACATCTTCCTCGACGGGTGCGTACGTCGTGTTCACCTCGTAGGCGCCGTAGCGGCGGGTGCGGACTTCGACTGCACGCACATACACGGGCTTGGTGCTGAACCGGTGCGCGATGTCGGCACGGCACATCACCACGGCGGCCGCGCCTTCGTCGGGAGCACAGAACATGTACTGGGTTAGCGGATAATTCAGCACCGGCGAAGCCAGAATCGCTTCCTCCGATATCGGCTTGCGGCGAAAGGCGTTGGGGTTCAATGCGCCGTTGCGAAAGTTCTTGGCGGCCACCTTGGCCAGCGTGTCGGTGGATATGCCGTGGTCGTGCAGATAACGGTTGGCCTTCATCCCAAAGAACTGGGTGGTGAGGTATTGGCCGTTCTGGGCGTACCAGCTCGGCATGCCGACCAGTGCGGGATCTTCGGTGAATGCGCCGCGCGGGTGCTTGTCCATGCCGACCGCGATGCCGATGTCGTAGTCGCCCAGCCGGATACCGTCGGCGCACGCCTTGGTCGCGCTGGCCGCGGTCGCGCAGGCGTTGAACACATCGGTGAACGGAATGCCGGTGAGACCCACCATGCCGACAATCGCGTCCGGGTTCGCGACCGTCCAGCTGCCGCCGACCGCGAATTGGATGTCTTTCCACTCGACGCCGGCATCGGCCAGCGCCAGCCCGATCGCGTCGGCCGCCATCTCCATCGCGGACTTACCCTCGAAGCGACCGAACGGGTGCAGACCCGCGCCGATGATGGCGACCTCGTTCATGGGCGCCGCTCCTCTCCCCCGCAAGCGGGAGGTGTCCCCACATCGCTCTCTTGCTCTGCATCGTCGCCGGCGCGGTTCTTGCTATCGGTCACGCTATAGCTCCCGATTCCTTGAGTTCGGCAATGCGATCCCAGTCCATGCCGATCTCCATCAGAACTAGCTCGGTGTGCTCCGACGCCTGCGGAGCCCGGGTGGTCACTAACGGTTCGTGGTTGAACTGAACGGGACCGCGCACGACTTTGAACGGCGCGCCGCCGCTGGCGAGCTCGACCTCGACGATCATGTCGTTGGCGATGGCCTGATCATCGTCGGCCAGGTCGATCAGGCTCTGGAACGGCGCCCACTGGCCTTTCATCGTCTTCAGGTGCTGCCGCCAGTAGTCAAACGGCTTGGCGGCGACGGCCTTCGCGATCAACTCGGCGGCCGCGTCCGCGTTCTGGATCAACGGGAGCACGTCGGAGAAGCGGGGATCGTCGGCGGCCTCGGGGATACCGAGATGCTCGAAGGTGTCGCGGATCAGCCCGGTCGGGCTGATGATGCACAGGTTGATCGTTCCGCCGTCGGAGGTCAGGTAGTTGCCCATGAAGGGGTTCACCGACACCGCGGTGGCGGAGCCCGGCATGGGTGTGCGCATGACCTCACCCGTCTCCATGCCCTGCGTCACACTCGCACCCGCCGCCCACCAGGCGGTGCTCAGCAACGACACGTCAAGTTCGACGGCCTCGCCGGTCCGCTCGCGATGCAGCAGCGCCGCCGAGATGCCACCCGCGATGAACATGCCGCCGATGGAATCGCCGAATGCGGGAATGCCCTGTCCCAGTGCACCGCCCAACTCCTCGGGCGTCAGCGCGTACCCGACGCCGCTGCGGGTCCAGAACGCCGTCCCGTCATAGCCGCCGACGTCGCGCTCGGCACCCTTGTCGCCGTACGCCGAACCGCGGGCATAGATGATGTTGGGGTTCGCCGCGCGAATGTGCTCCACGTCGAACTTGTGCTTCTGCCGCTGCGCGGGCATGTAGTTGGTCAGGAACACATCGGAGGTCTTGGCCAGTTCGTAGATCACTTCCTGGCCGCCCGGTGTGGAAACGTCGATCCCGACGCTGCGCTTGCCGCGGTTGGGATGTTCCATCAGCGGATGCCGATCCGGGTTGACCTGGATGCCACCCATATTGAGGAAGCCGCGTTGGGTGTCACCACGCACCGGGTGCTCGATCTTGAGGACGTCGGCGCCCCAGTCGGCGAGGATGGCGCCCGCTGCCGGGACGAACGTGAACTGCGCAAGCTCCAGGACCCGAAAGCCCTCCATCACCTTGACCAATTTCAGCCTTCTTCCGATGTTCGAAAACCTCTGCAACCGCGGACGCTACGTGGGGTCGAACGTCACCGGAAGCGCGTTCGGCGAGCGGAAAGGCTGGCCGTAGATATGCGGGTCGTCTTCGGTGACAAGCTTGACATTGGTCACCCGGCTCAGCAGGCATTCCAGCGCGACCCGGGTCTCCATACGTGCCAAGTGAAGCCCTAAGCACGTGTGTTCGCCGGCCGCGAAGGAGATGTGCGGCATGTGCTTGCGAAAGATGTCGAATTCCTGCGAGAGCTCCCATCGATGCTCGTCGCGATTGGCCGAGCCGACGCACAGATCAACTGCCGAACGTGCTGGAATCTTGAGTCCTTCCAGCTCGGTGTCTTCGGTGGCGAACCGCTGCACCGTGGTCAATGGCGTTTCGAAGCGCAGCGCCTCTTCGATCGCCGGCGGGATCAACTCGTGATTGGCGTGCACCGCATCGAACTGGTCTGGGTGGGTGAGCAACAAGAACAAAAGGTTGCCCGATGACCGGTATGTGGTTTCCAGTCCGGCGGGCAGCAGCAGTCGCAGGAAGGAGTAAATGGCTTCGTCGCTGAGCTTTTCGCCGTCGATCTCCGCGGTGACCAGATCACCGATGACGTCTTCGGTCGGCTTCGCCTTGCGCTGCTCGATCTGGTCGAGGAAGTAGTCTTTCAGAGCCGACGATGCTTCGAAAGCGCGCTCGTACTTGACGGTGTAGTTGATCAATTGCACTGCGCGGCGGCGAAACGTGGGCAGATCCTCGGCGGGCAGGCCCAAGAGCTTGGCGATGACCCGAGTAGGGAACTCGAACGTGAAATCGCGGACCAGATCCGCTTCGCCGGCGTCGATGAACTCGTCGATCAGCTGATTGCAGATTGGCCGCACGATCGCGGGTTCCCAGCGCGCGAGCGCCTTGGATTTGAACGCCGCCGAGACCAGGTTGCGGTGTTCGCGGTGTTTCTTGCCTTCCATCGCCAAGATGGTGGGGCCCATGAACAGCCCGATTGTATTGTCGTAGTACGTCGAACTGAAAGCCTCGGCGTCGCGGAATGCCTTGTTTACCGCGTCGAACGACATCGCGGCGAAGGAGTTCTTCGGGCGCAGCGATTCGGGGGTTTTGGAGTAGTCGACGACGGTCCCGTGGAACACCCCGCCTTCGCTGCGTTTCTGGGTGAAGTACGGGTACGGGTCACGGATGAAGCCGGCAGGCAAGGCGGCGTTGACGGCAGCGTCCTGAACTCGACTTTCCACAGCTGCACTCCGGCCTCGGCTACATGATCGTACTGTAAAGATTACAGTAGCCTACATCGGCGCGGCTGGCGGTCTCTCTCGCACGGGTGTCCAAATGGTGAGCTGACGGCCGGTTGGTGGTTAGGTCGGGATTGTGAATTCCCTGGTGAAGTTGTTCCGCGACACCGTCGCGGTTCGGATATTTGTCGCGGTGTCGCTCGGAGTCGTCGTCGCCCTCGTGGTGGGCAACACGGTCGGCTGGCGATTTGGGCTTGCCGGTTGGATTGTTGCCGCCGGAGTGTACGTGGCGTGGACGCAGTTCATCCTGCGCGAAATGGATGCCGAGCAGACCTGCAGGTGGGTGACGCGGGAGGATCCGACGCGGTGGGTCGCCGACGTGGTCGTCCTGTCGGCAAGTATCGCGAGCCTGGTTGGGGTCGGCTACGTGGTTGCCGCCGGGTCGCGTTCCGGCGCCGAGTCCGTAGAGGCCGCCATTGTCGGCATCCTGACCGTCGGGGCGTCGTGGTTCGCGGTGCACACCCTGTTCACCGTGCACTACGCGCGGCTCTACTATTCCGACGACCCGGGCGGTATCAACTTCCACGCACCGGAGCCGCCACGCTTTCGGGATTTCGCGTATCTCGCCTACACCGTCGGCATGACTTACCAGGTGTCAGACACCGAGATCGGATCGACATCCATCAGGGCGACGGTGTTGCGGCATGCGCTGCTGTCCTACCTTCTGGGGGCTGTTGTCCTGGCGGTCACGATCAATTTGATCGCGGGGCTTGGCTCCAAGGCCTGATCGAATCGGGACGCGTCGAGCCTGCGCGCCGCGGACTCAAGTATTGCGACGCGAATTCCGCCTGGCCAGCTGCACGCCGAGCTCCTCCGGTGGCACTGGATGACCGGCAGTGCAACGGATTTCGACTGACGCTTCCGCTCCGCAATCCAGGTGGATGAGGCGCAACCGGCTGCGGCCCGGCAAGTGGCGTTGGCCCCACTCGAACATCGCCCACACCACCGGCATGAAATCGGTGCCGGCCTCGGTGAGCACGTACTCGTCGCGGGTGCGCTGCCCCGGCTGACGATACGGCCGCCGCGTCAGTAACCCGAGGTCGACCAATTCGGCGAGCCTCGCCGAGGTGGCGGCCTTGGTGATTCCCACCCGCTGAGCGAAGTCGTCGAAGCGGGTGGTGCCGTAGTAGGCCTCACGCATGATCAGCATCGCCGATTTGGTGCCCACGACCGACATGGTCTTCTCGATCGGGCACTCACCGACCGCCGACCAGGCGTCGCGATCCGCCAGCGCGCCCTGTAAAAGTGTCACGCAAATCACCTCCGGTCTGGGTTGTTCTCAGTATACCCAGGTGTTTAGCTAGGTATAGCTATAGATACTTAGCATTCGGCTCAAGGAGGAGTCATGGCATATCAAGGTCGAGACGCCGTCATCGTGGGCGCGGTGCGCACGCCCGTCGGCAAGGGCAAGGCCAGCGGCGCACTGCACGACGTGCTGCCGGCAGATCTGCTGGCCCACAGCTTGCGAGAGCTGGTGGCACGCACCGGCGTGGAACCGGGCCAGATCGATGACGTCATCGCTGGTGCCGTAACGCAGGTGGGTGACCAGGCGGTCAACATCGCGCGTAACGCCCTGCTGGGTGCGGGGTTCCCGGAGTCGGTCCCCGGCACCACGGTTGACCGGCAGTGCGGCAGCAGCCAGCAGGCCATCAGCTTCGCCGCTCAGGGTGTCGTCGCCGGCGCTTACGAGCTGGTTATCGCCGGCGGCGTGGAGTCGATGAGCCGCGTCCCGATGGGCAGCTCGGTGTTGCCAGGCAGCAACCCATTCGGCAACGACATGACCAGCCGGTACCCCGAGGGCCTGGTGCCGCAGGGCATCAGCGCGGAACTGATCGCCGCGAAGTGGGGTTTCTCGCGTAGCCAGCTCGACGAATTCTCGGCAGGCAGTCACGAGAAGGCGGCACAGGCCACCAAGGACGGACTCTTCGACAACGAGCTGGCTCCGGTCGCCGGGCTGAGCACCGACGAAATCATTCGGCCCGGTACCACCGTCGAGACCCTGGCCGGGCTGAAGCCGGCCTTCTACGACCCAGCGGTCCAAGCCCGCTTCCCCCAGATCAATTGGTCGATTACGCCGGGCAATTCGTCGCCGCTGTCCGACGGCAGCGCCGCGGTCCTGATCACCAGCGGCGAGGCCGCCAAGAAACTGGGCCTGCGACCGCTGGCCCGGATTCACACCGCCACGGTGGTGGGCTCGGATCCGCTGTACATGCTGACCGGCGTTATTCCCGCCACCGAGAAGGTGTTACGACGCGCCGGTCTCACGCTGGCTGACATCGACCTGTTCGAGGTCAATGAGGCGTTCGCACCGGTCGTGCTGGCATGGGCGCATGACACCGGGGCCGATCTTGCCAAGACCAACGTCAACGGCGGCGCCATCGCGATCGGTCATCCGTTGGGCGCAAGCGGCGCTCGCATCATGACCACGATGGTCAACGCGCTTGAGCAACGCGGCGGTCGGTACGCGCTGCAGACGATGTGTGAAGGCGGCGGCATGGCCAACGCCACCATCATCGAGCGTCTGTGACGCTCGCAGAACAGAAAGCCGCCAACAATGTCATCTCACAGCGCCTCCAAAATCTTTGTCATAGGCGGCACCGGAGCTCAAGGCAGCCCCGTCATCCGCGCCCTGGTCGCCGACAAGAAATACTCCGTTCGGTTCCTCAGCCGCGACTCCGCCTCTCGACGAGCCACGGACCTTCTAGCACTCGGCAACGTCTCCATCCTGGAAGGCTCATTCGCCGACGAAGCCATCCTGCGGGAAGGATTTCGTGGTTGTGACGGAGCATTCGTCAACATCGACGGGTTCAACACCGGCGAGAAAACCGAGATCTATTGGGCGATCCGTAGTTACGAGATAGCCATCGAAGAAGGAATCAAATTCTTCGTGTATGGAAACCTAGACTACGGGCTCAAGAAATCAGGATATGACTCCAGATTCCGCACCGGCCATTATGACGGCAAGGGTCGTGTGGGCGAGTGGATCTTGTTTCAGAATCAGGTGAATAGTGATCGGATGGCAGCAGCGGTCTTCACTACGGGTCCGTATATCGAGATGGCGATCTCGCCCCGGACACCGATGACCCCGACCGTCGAGGATGGTGTCGTAACTTGGCGAGTCCCGCTCGGCGGGGGAGCCGTGCCACACGTGTCACTTGAGGATTGCGGATACTACGTCCGTTGGCTCTTCGACCATCCGGAGCGCGCCAGTGGCATGAACCTCGAAGTCGCTATCGACCACATTGCCTACGCCGATCTCGCTGCGGCATTCGAGAAGGTCACAGGGCATCCAGCGCGCTACATCGACACCGATCTAGAGACGTACTGGAAGAACGGTCCGCTCAGTCCGCTCGCACATGCGCCTGCCGGATACAATTCGGACCCAAATGACAAAAGCACCATGAGCATTCGCGATAACTTCACAGGATTCTGGAATCTGTGGAAGCACGGGATCGTCGAGAGAAATTACGCTCTGCTCGACGAGATACACCCGAATCGGATTAGGAGTGCCGGGGAGTGGTTCAGGAGAGAAGACCAGTTGGGACAAAAGCTAGGCAAGGGCAGCCTGTGGGAACGGGCTCAGCCGGAGAACCAGACTCCGATCCTCAAGATCGGTGAGGATATGAGGACAGGGAAGCTGTAGACGGGTTAAATCTTCGGATCAACAGCAACGCTGTCAACGCGCTGGAGCAGCGCGGCGGTCGGTACGGGCTGCAGACGATGAGCGCCTGAGCTAGGCCACGACAACAGACCCTCGTGCCTTCGTTTAAGCCTGGGGGGTTCTGCGTC
>NZ_DATMLH010000133.1:0-47628 GCF_035570115.1 Mycobacterium sp. | reverse complement strand
GATGCGCGCGCGACCGGTGAGCCCGTGCTGCCCACCGTGCTCGCTACCGGCGGTGCGGGCTGGATATTTGGTTGGCTGGCAGAACATTCCGGCAGCCTCAGCGCGCCAATGCTGGCGCACTTGGCAATCAACGAGTCCGCCGCGGTGGCGGCGCTGACCATCCAGCGGCGGTCGCGGGCTAGTCGGCGGTAGTCGGCACGTCGCGGCTGTCGGCTGCAAGCTTGTGCGGCTCGGTCTCGGTGTCGTCGATGCCGAAGCTGATGATGCGGCGTGGGGTAATCCGAATGATCGCGGTGTCGATCCCGTCATCGTTGGGCTCCGTGCGCCGCTCGCCGGACTCGGCCGGTTCAGCGGTCCCTCTAATCTCCAGGCACCGCACCCGCCACGGGTTGCGGGACAAGATGTCGTCGATCACCAGTGCGACGGTGTTGTTGGAAACCACGTTGCGGAACTTGCGGCTTTTCGACATCCGGTACCCATGAATGTCCAAGGTGCCCAGATCTTCGTTGTAGCTGAAGCCGACCGGATTGTTCTGCAGTGTCCCGTCCGGCTGGATGGTGGCCAGCCGGGCGAGGTCGGCAGACTTCATGAACTCAATTTCATGCGATTTGAACGACATAGGCCCACGCTAGAGTCTCAACTTCAGTTGAGGTCAAGGGTGAGACGCTAGGGGGATGGCCGCCCGACATAACGCCGACCCGGTAAAGGCCCGTGAAGCGGTCCGGGCTGTCGAAGACTGGCTGCGCGACGACACCCGTCCGGCGCCCAGTCGTGCGGACCTGGCGGCGGCAGTCCGGCTCACCGCGCGCACGCTGGCCGCACAAGCGCCGGGCGCCAGCGTCGAGGTCAGAATTCCGCCATTCGTCGCGGTGCAATGCATCTCCGGGCCGAGGCACACCCGAGGCACACCGCCCAATGTGGTCGAGACCGACCCTCGAACGTGGCTGCTGCTGGCCACCGGACTGCTGGCGGTACCGGACGCCGGCGCCGCCGGGGCGCTGCGTCTCTCCGGCTCGCGTGCGTCTGAGATCCAGACCTGGCTGCCGCTGGTGCGGTTGGCCGGTTAGGCCAGCGGCGCGAGCCCGGAACGCACCAGATCGACACTGGCGGCGACGATTTCACCCAGGTCGCCAGTGCAGCCGTCATCGCCCCACTTCTGAACCGCCACCACAAGAGCCGCCGCCAGGGTGGCTCCCGCGACCTCAGCGACGAGGTCGAGGTTGGGAACGCCGGCGTAGCGGGCCTTGATGAAGTCGGTCAGCACCTCGGCGAACGACGACTGCACCACTCGCAAATGCGCGGAGATGCGCTCGGCGGATATCAACGTCGAACGGGCGATCGCGGCCTGGCGAACCACTTCCACGTCGTGCGGGAAGCTCGTCACGCTGGCCAACACGGCATCGAACAGGGTCTCCGAGGCGGGTCGTTGCGCCAAGGCCTCGGCCAGCCAGTCCAGGTGGGTGTCGTAGTCCTGGAACAGGACTGCTTCCTTGCTGGGGAAGTGCCGGAAGAATGTGCGCTCGGTGACGCCGGCCTCGGTGGCCAGCTGCGTCACCGTCACATTGCCGAAGCCGTTACTGGCGAACTGCGCCAGAGCTACCCGGCGCAACGCCTCGTGCGTCGATCGCCGGCGCAGCTCGTGAAGGTTGATCGGCTCCGTCATCGCGCCAGATGCTATCGCGAATTCCCGGACTATGTCAGTACTGACATCTTCCTATTGTGTCAGTACTGACATATTCTGCTGTGTGCGCGGCCGGGTAGGGGCCTAACGAAGGGATCCGAGCCATGACTGACTATGACGCGATCGTTGTCGGCGCCGGGCACAACGGCCTGACGGCGGCGGCCATCCTGGCTGGTGCGGGCCTGCGCACGCTGTGTCTGGAGGCAAACACCTATAGCGGTGGAATGGCCGCGACGGTCGAGCTCATCGACGGATTCCGCTACGAGATCGCAGGGTCGGTGCAGTTTCCCACCGCTCCCCAGATCACCAAAGAGCTCGGCCTGGATACCCTTCCGACCGTCGACGCCGAAGTCATGTCGGTCAATATCGGCGAGTCCGGTGAGGAGCCGATGATCTTCTACCGCGATCCGATGCAGCTGATGACGCATCTCGGCGAGAAACACGGCGCCGACGCGATCATGGGCATGGCCGAGTTGATCGGCTGGAGCCAGGGGCCGGCGAAAGCGCTGGGTCGATTTGAGGTGCGCACACCACCGAAAACGCTCGACCAGATGTATTCCTGCGCAGCCACGGAGGCCGAACGTACGGCCATCCATCAAATGCTGTTCGGCTCGGCGATGGACGCCATCGACCGCTACCTGCCGGACAAAGAAAAGCACGCGATCATGCGCGGGATGCTGGCCTTTCTGGCCGTCAACTCCACCTATCGCGGACCGTACACGCCCGGCAGTGCCACTTGCCTGGCCTTTGCGCTGGCGGTGCCCGACGACAGCACCGCGATGATGACCAAACTCGCCGGCGGTATCGGAGCGCTCACCGAACACCTCCATGAGCTTTTCGTCTCCCGTGGCGGCCAGATCCGCTTCCGGGCCAAAGCCGAGAAGATCCTCGTCGAGAACGACCGTGTCATCGGCGTACGACTCCGCGATGGGTCCACCATCAGCGCACCCGTGGTGGTATCCAACCTCGCTCCCGATCTCACCCTCACCGACCTCGTCGGCGCGGAGCACCTGCCCGCGGACTTGATCACCCGGCTGACCGGTCGCGACCACCGTGCCGCATTCATCCAAATGCATTTCGCTCTCGACGGCCTGCCGGAGTTCGCGCCGCCCTACGAGCTGCTCAACGAACCCGGCATGCAGCAGTCCATCGGAATTTTCGGCTCACCCGAGGAACAGCAGCGCCAGTGGGAGATGTGCACCCGCGGCTTGGTGCCCGACAATCCATCGCTGGGCATGCAGATACCGTCCTGCATGGACCCTGGACTGGCGCCGCCGGGCAAGCACGCGGCGAGCGCGTATGCCTACGCGTTTCCCGTCGAAGCCAGCCGCGACCAGCACGGACATCTGAAAAACGAGATGGCGCAACGGGTTATCGACAAGATCACCCGCTATGCGCCGAACTTCCGCGACATCGTCATCCGGCACATCACTTTCGCGCCGTACCACATGCAGACCATGTTCGGGGCACCGTCGGGTGATTTCTGCCACGGGCTGCTGCATCCCGATTTGATGGGGCCCAACCGGCCCGGGCCGAAAGGGTTCGTCGACTTGCCGATTTCGATCAGCGGGCTCTACCTGGCGAGCGCCGGCTGTCACGGTGGGCCCGGCATCACGTTCACGCCCGGCTACAACGCCGCGTATCAAGTGCTCGACGACGTCGGCGCCAGTTCCGGTCGTGATTAGACGGAAGTGACTGCTGGGATTGGTGTGGCAAAATCAGCTAAGAGCTGAACCGAAAATGCCTGCCGCAGGCCAGATAAGCGGGTCAACACGCTGGTCGGATTCGGTTGCTTGGCCGCGGTCATCGTAGACTGCATTACGTCACCAATCGCCTCCCGGGGAGCCGCCACATCGTGACCGCCCAGCAGCCATTGCCCGCAGAAAACCTGGAAAACCCGCCCGGCGAAGAATGCGGTGTATTCGGCGTATGGGCACCCGGCGAACAAGTCGCCAAACTCACCTATTTCGGGCTTTACGCGCTGCAGCACCGCGGCCAGGAGGCCGCTGGTATCGCCGTGGCCGACGGGTCCCAGGTGCTGGTATTCAAGGACCTCGGCCTGGTCAGCCAGGTTTTCGAAGAGCAGACGTTGGCGGCCATGGAGGGCCACGTTGCCATCGGGCACTGCCGATACTCCACCACCGGCCAAACCACCTGGGAGAACGCACAACCGGTGTTCCGCAACACCGCCGCCGGCACCGGGGTGGCGTTGGGGCACAACGGCAATCTGGTGAACAGCGCCGAGCTGGTCGCTCGTGCCCGGGCGGCGGGATTGATGCACACCCGGGTTCCCTTCGCGGCCACCACCGACTCCGACATGCTGGGCGCGCTGCTGGCCCACGGTGCCGCCGACTCCAGCCTGGAACAGTCGGCGATGGAACTGCTGCCGACAGTGCGTGGCGCGTTCTGCTTGACGTTCATGGACGAGAACACCCTCTACGCCGCGCGCGACCCGTACGGCGTGCGGCCGCTGTCCCTGGGACGGCTGGACCGCGGCTGGGTGGTGGCCTCCGAAACCGCTGCTCTGGACATCGTCGGCGCCTCGTTCGTCCGCGACATCGAGCCGGGCGAACTTCTGGCGATCGACGCCGACGGCGTCCGGTCCACCCGCTTCGCCAACCCCGAACCCAAGGGCTGCATTTTCGAGTACGTCTACCTGGCACGACCGGACAGCACGATCGCCGGCCGCTCGGTCCACGGCGCCCGGCTCGAGATCGGTCGTCGGCTGGCCCGCGAATGTCCGATCGATGCCGACCTGGTGATCGGCGTTCCGGAATCCGGCACACCTGCCGCGGTCGGCTATGCGCAGGAGGCCGGTATCCCCTACGGGCAAGGCCTGATGAAAAACGCCTACGTCGGGCGGACGTTCATTCAGCCGTCGCAGACCATCCGCCAGCTTGGAATCCGGCTGAAGCTAAATCCGCTCAAGGAGGTCATCCGCGGCAAGCGGCTCATCGTCGTCGACGACTCGATCGTCCGGGGCAATACCCAGCGCGCTCTGGTCAGGATGCTGCGCGAGGCCGGCGCAGTGGAGGTGCATGTGCGGATCGCCTCGCCGCCGGTGAAATGGCCGTGCTTCTACGGCATCGACTTCCCTTCGCCGGCTGAGTTGATCGCGAACGCCGTCGAAGACGAAGACGAGATGCTCGAAGCGGTACGGCATGCCATCAACGCCGACACGCTGGGATACATCTCGCTACGGGGTCTGATCGCCGCGACCGAGCAACCCACCTCGCGGCTCTGCGCGGCCTGCTTCGACGGCAAGTATCCGATCGAGCTGCCCAGCGAGACCGCACTGGGCAAAAACGTCATCGAGCACATGCTTGCCTCCACCGCGCGGGGAGCCGTGCAGGCCGCAGAGGTCGTGGCCCAAGCCAGTCTGGCGGCTCGCGAAATTTCCCCGGAAGCGGAGCAGGCCTCCGTGCTGCGCCACCCCTAGCTCAGTGGACGGGTGGCCGATACGCGTGTTCGGCGCCGACCGGTAGCCTTTATCGACGATGGCCGACCTCACAAAAAAGTCCGGAAAAGACCCGGCCGCCCCGGGCGCTACGTATGCATCGGCCGGAGTCGATATCGAAGCCGGGGACCGCGCTGTCGAATTGTTCAAGCCGCTGGCATCCAAAGCCACCAGGCCCGAGGTACGCAGCAAGCTTGGTGGATTCGCCGGATTGTTTGCGCTGCGTAGTGATTACCGCGAACCGTTGCTGGCGGCGTCCAGCGACGGCGTCGGCACCAAGCTGGCGGTTGCGCAGGCGATGGACAAGCACGACACCGTCGGCCTGGACTTGGTGGCGATGGTGGTCGACGACCTCGTGGTCTGCGGCGCCGAGCCGATGTTCCTGCTGGACTACATCGCCTTGGGCCGTATCGTGCCGGAACGGCTCAACGCGATCGTCGGCGGTATCGCCGAAGGGTGCATCCGTGCGGGTTGCGCCCTGCTCGGCGGCGAAACCGCCGAACACCCCGGTCTGATCGAACCGGACCACTACGACATTTCCGCCACCGGCGTCGGCGTAGTCGAAGCCGACGACGTTCTTGGCCCGGACCGGGTCAAGCCGGGGGACGTCATCATCGCGATGGGATCGTCCGGTCTGCACTCGAACGGATACTCGCTGGCCCGAAAGGTTCTGCTGGAGATCGACCGGATGAACCTGGCCGGTTACATCGAAGAATTCGGCCGCACGCTTGGCGAAGAGCTGCTCGAGCCGACTCTCATCTACGCCAAGGACTGTCTCGCGCTGGCCGCCGAAACCCAAGTCCGGACGTTCTGTCATGTGACGGGCGGCGGGTTGGCCGGCAATCTGGAACGCGTCATCCCGCACGGGCTGGTCGCCGAGGTCGACCGCGGCACATGGACGCCCGCGCCGGTGTTCGGGATGATTGCCCAGCGTGGCAGGGTCGCTCGCGCCGAGATGGAAAAAACCTTCAACATGGGCGTCGGGATGATTGCCGTGGTGGCGCCGGAAGACACCGACCGGGCGCTGGCAATACTGACCGCCCGGCACTTGGACTGCTGGGTGCTGGGCGCAATCAACAAGGGCGGGAAAGAAAGCCCACGAGCCAAGCTCGTCGGGCAACACCCAAGGTTCTAAAAACCAACTTCAACCGATAACAACGCGGGCCGGAAATGGCCGGAAAACCCGGCTTTCAGCGCCGCCACTCGCTCTCGTCGCTCCAGGGGTCTTCGCCGTCTGACGGGTCGGCGTCGTCATCGCCCGACCCGGACAGCTCGCGCTGAAGCCGCTCGAAATCGGTCTGCGGTGAGCTGTACTTAAGTTCTCGAGCAACCTTGGTCTGCTTCGCCTTAGCCCGGCCGCGGCCCATGGGGGAACCCCCTCGCGCAATAACGGAGCGGCCCAACGAGCAGGCGGCTCCGATCTTTTGTCTTTATTGTCCTGCCGACAGCTTACCGTGCCCGATGGCTGTGCGCTGTTGCACCCCGCACCTTGTGCGGCACGTCGTTCAGACGTTCATCGCGGCGTTCCCCTCAATCGCTCGACGGCCACCCGCCCGGCGCCGGGCCCATCGAGCGGCGGCAGCGAGTCGGCGTCGATCGCTGCGGGCACCTCGGCGTCGCGGCCGGTAATGAGGGCGGTATCGGCCGGTACCCCGCGCTTGAGTAGCGCGAGCGCCACCGGGCCGAGGTCGACGTGTTCGACCACGGTTCCAAGCCTGCCCACCGCGCGGCCGTTGGCCAGCACCGCGTCGCCGGTAGTCGGCCGGTCCGCCGACCCGTCCAGGTGCAACAACACCAGCATGCGGGGCGGTTTGCCCAGGTTGTGCACCCGCGCGACGGTCTCCTGACCGCGATAGCAGCCTTTGTCGAGGTGGACGCCACCCAGCCCCGGACCGCCGATCCAACCCACTTCGTGCGGGATCGTCCGTTCGTCGGTGTCGACGCCGAGCCGCGGGCGCACGGCCGCCACCCGGTGGGCTTCGTAGGCCCACACCCCGGCCGGGCGCAGCCCCGCCTGCGTCAAACGACGCTGTAGGTCGGCGGACTCGCGCCGGTCAACCAGCACGTCCAGCTCGACTTGGCCAGCTGGCGCCCCGATCATCCGTCGTACGAAGCCGGTCCCGGGCATCGGCACCGCGGTCATCTCGGCGGGCAATGCATCCAATCCGAGCGTCTTCAGCACGGCTGGTTCGGCCAGCTGCGGCCCCAGCAGCGACAGCACCGCGACGTCGGCAGGGGCGGGGGTCACATCCGACCAGAAGACCATCTTGCGCAGATAGTCCAACAGCGGCTCGCCGCGCCAAGGCTCGGTGTCGAGATAGGTGATGGCGCCGAGCTCGGTTTGGACCCAGTGATCTTCCACCCGGCCCTGCCCGTCCAGGCTGAGGTTTTGCGTGCTCGCGCCGTCGGGAAGCTCGCTGACGTGCTGCGTCGAGATGCTGTGCAGCCAGGTCTGCCGGTCGGCGCCGGTCAGCGTGAGCACCCGACGGTGCGAGCGATCGATCAGGACGGCGCCGGTTTCGGCTGCACGTTGCTCACCCAGCGGATCGCCGTAATGCCAGATCGCGCCGGCGTCGGGCCCGGTATCGGGGGCGGGAACAGCGGACACACACCAACTCTACGGGTCTACGGCGTTAGGCTTCTGGTCCATGACAGGCCAGCCGGGCGTGGTCGTCACGCTCGACGGCGAGGTACATCCGTCGGGGACGCCACTGCTGTTCGCCGACGACCTCGCCGCGGTACGTGGCGACGGCGTATTCGAGACATTGCTGGTCCGCGCCGGCGGCGCGTGCCTGGTGGAGGCGCATCTGGGCCGGCTGAGCCACTCCGCCAAGCTGCTGGACCTGCCGGAGCCGGACCTGGCGGGTTGGCGACACGCGATCGACCTGGCGGCGCGGGGGTGGGCGGCGGGCACCGCCGATGAGGGTGCGATGCGTTTGGTCTACAGCCGCGGCCGGGAACGCGGGTCGGCGCCCACCGCATACGTGACCGTCAACCCGATCGCCGATCGGATCACCGCGGCCCGCCGCGACGGGGTTGCCGCGGTGACGTTGCCCCGTGAGCTGCCCGCGACCGGTGTCGAGGCGATGCCGTGGCTGCTCGCCGGCGCCAAGACGCTGTCCTACGCCATCAACATGGCCGCTCTGCGACATGCCGGCCGGCAAGGCGCCGGCGACGTCATCTTCGTCAGCTCGGACGGCTACGTTCTGGAGGGCCCTCGTTCGACGGTGGTGATCGCCGTCGGTGGTGCAGGGGCCAGCGGCAACGTGTGCCTGCTGACGCCGCCGCCCTGGTATCCGATCCTGCGCGGTACCACGCAACAGGCGCTGTTCGGCGTCGCCCGGGCCAAGGGCTACGACTGTGACTATCGCGCTCTGCGTGTCGCTGACCTTTTTGCGGCGCAAGGGATTTGGTTGGTATCGAGTATGACGCTGGCGGCGCGCGTCCATACGCTCGACGGCCAGGCACTGCCCAGTGCCCCGTTGGCGACGGAATTCGCCGGACTCGTCGACGCCGCCATCGTCAGCGATCGCTGAAATCGGTTGTCGGCGCAACCCTGAGCGAGTACGGTCGGCCGTACACAGGGAAGGAGGTGGTCCGCGAAATTGATAGCTCAATGGACTTGTGAGGTGGCTGCACGCTAGCTGCACCAGGCGAGGAATCACCTGCGCGCGCTGGCGAATTCCCCGCAGTCACCCGGCCCCCGAGCCTCCGGTTTGTCCAACCAGGAACTACGGCTCGGGGGCTGCCCATTTCTCGGGGTCAGCTTGCGAACCGCGACAGATTGGGCTCGGCGCCTCAAACACCCTCTGCGGCAACCGCTATGGCGTCACCTTGGCCGACATCTGGTCGGCGATCTGGCCCGACCCTCCAGTTCGTCCCGCGCAGGACACCGCCGGTCGGATCGTCGTGGACGATGATCTACAACTGCCGCAACGACTCGGGCCGCACCCCAGGGGCATCTGGATTCGCACCGCGCCGCAACCGCGCGGCAACCGTGGAGCGCGCCACAGACCATCTTCCGGGCGGGTGACTGGCTCTAACCGCCGACGGCCGTATCATTGCCCCACTAATCCGCCCAGAGTTGGGAGGCGCCATGACGATCTCGCGCCGAACCGCCCTACGGCCGATAGTTGCTTGCGCCGTCATAGTCGGGTTGTCGAGTTGCTCATCCGGGCAGCAATCGACGCCCGCCCCCGCACCCGGCGCGACGGCGTCGTCGGCGCAGCAATCGACGCCCAGCCCCGCACCCGGTGGGACGGCGTCGTGCTCCGCGCCCGCCGGCGCGGGCGCGGTCCTCTCCCGGCCGACCGGCGTCGTTGACTTCAGCCTTTATCGGAAAGACAAGGAGCCCTTCCCGCCCGCAGTCTTCACCGACCAGGCTGTCAGTGGCGTGGATCTGCTGATCGGGTGGGACCCCCTGGAACCCGCCGCGGGAACCTATGACTGGTCGGTGCTCGATTGTCTATTCCAACAGGCACACGCGCACGGCAAATGGGTCGGATTGTCCTTGATCCCCGGCTTCTTGAGCCCGCCGTGGGTATTCACGTTGCCGGGTGTGCAATCACAAAGTTTCCAATTCTCCTACAGCGGCAAAGCGCCGGCCCGGCCGCTTCCGCTGCCCTGGAACCAGGCCTACCTGCACAGCTGGTTCGACTTCCTCGGAGCCGTGGCGAACCGCTACGCGTCTAGCCCCGAATTCCGGTTGATCCAGGTGGCCGGGCCGACATCGGTGTCGACCGAAATGTCGCTGCCGGACCGGACATCCGGCGATACCGCGCTGCCCCCGGACACACGCGGCTCCGACGTCGCGGAATGGACGAGCCTTGGCTACACGCCCGCGAAATTCACCGATGCATGGAAAGAGGCCTTCGACCAGTACCACCGGCTGTTCCCGAACCAGTATCTGGGCCTGGCGCTGTACCCGGGGCTGCCCATCGGCAACGACGGTCGGCCCGACCAGCGGCAGAAAGAAGCAACCCGAATAAGCGTCATCGCTGCGGGCATGCGGTACAAGCAGCAGTTCGACCTGCAGGAGGACGGCATGAAGGGCGGAGCGACACGGCCGACGGACGCCGCCTACAACCTCGTGCGGGCCCACTGCGGCGACATCGTCACCGCATTTCAGGACGCCGTAACGATGTCTCCCGCCGACCCGGGATCCCTGACCCGCGCCCTGGACTGGGTCTCGGCGGCCGGGGTGGACTTCTGGGAGGTGTACACCCCGGACGTAACGAACCCGTCGCTGCACCCGATTCTCGCGACGGCGAGCACGAAACTCCCCGCAAACAAGAGCTGCGCTCCTGCCCGACGAACACCTGCCCAACGACGGCCTCGCTAGGCACTGGGACGCACCGTATACTCCGCCGTTGAGCGACCAGGCGCTCATCTCGACCACGACAACCTCGCGGCGCCGTTAGCCGACGAACCGCGATAGCCGCGCCGACAGGTGCGGCACCAACCCCCCGTCGGCGTCCACCCGTTCTTCCACGTAGGCCAGGTCGCCACCCTCGACGATGCCGTAAAGCCGCTTGGCGCCGCCGACCAGCACACCCGACCGGCTGCGGGCCAGGGCATCGGTGGCCAATTCCCACGACGACTGGTTCAGCGGGCGCCCGTAGAACAGTTCGACGTAGCCGGCGGAGTGCGCCAGCAGCAACTCGATGGCCTGTGATTCGGTCGGGTCGTCGGGTTCGTTCACGAAGCGCCAGTAGCCGGTTTCACGCAAGTCGGGTCCTTGGTAGTCGCCCGAACCGGTGAGCCGCCAGGACCGGGCTTCCCAATTGAGATAGTCGCCGCCGTCGTGTGAGACCACGATCTGCTGCCCGAACCGGTAGTCACCGTCGGCTCGGCGGCCCTCTCCCTCGCCGCGCCAGACGCCGACCAGCGGAAGCAGAGCCAACAAGGCGTCGTTCAGGTTAACGCCTTCGCGCAGGTTTGCGGTGTCCGCGGGGATGGGCAGGTCGTCGAAGACGGGGATGTTGCGGCTCGCGGTCACCTTGGCACGTTGGGCGGCTGCGGCGACGGCACGGTCCGCGGAACCGGGCGCACGGGCCGACTCGTCGGGCCTTTCTAGGCCTTCAGCTTCACTCACGACTCGTCGGTGATCAGCCGATACAACGCATACAGCGCGAACCAGGAGATCGCCACCACCGCCGCGATCAGCATGATCTCGAAGAACAGAACCACGGCGACGAGTCTAATCGGTACGGGGGCTGCGACTGGCCGGGGAGACCGGTCAGGCGATCTTGACGTCGACCTCGTGGATCCCCGCGCCGGACGGGTTCACCGCCGCGTCGCCGTTACCTGCCGCGGACAGCGCCCGCAGCGTCCAGGACCCTGGTGCGGCGAAGAACCGGAAGTCGCCGGTGGCCGACGCGACAACTTCGGCGGTGAACTCGTCGGAGGAGTCCAGCAGACGTACGAACGCGCCGCCAACGGCCTCGCCGTTGCCGTCGACGACCCGACCGGTGATCACCGTCTCCTTCTCCAGGTCGACGCTGGCGGGCAACGTCTGTCCTTGCTTTGGTGCAGAGCACATATCAGCTTCCCAACTCGATCGGGGCGCCCACCAGGGAGCCGTATTCCGTCCAACTGCCGTCGTAGTTCTTGACATTTTGGTGTCCGAGCAGCTCGCGCAGCACGAACCAGGTGTGCGACGACCGCTCACCGATCCGGCAGTAGGCGATGGTCTCCTTCGACCCGTCCAAACCGGCGCCGGCGTAGAGCTTGGCCAGCTCGTCGTCGGACTTGAAGGTGCCATCCTCGTTGGCCGCTTTGCTCCACGGCACGTTGATCGCGCCGGGGATGTGGCCGGGCCGCTGGCTTTGTTCCTGCGGCAAGTGGGCCGGCGCCAGGATCTTGCCCGAGAACTCGTCGGGCGAGCGCACGTCGACGAGGTTTTTCACGCTGATCGCGGCGAGCACCTCGTCGCGGAACGCCCGGATGGTGTTGTCGGGCGCCGTGGCCGTGTAGGACGTCGCGGGACGCGTCACCGTGTCCTTCGACAGCGGTCGCCCATCGAGCTCCCACTTCTTGCGGCCACCGTCGAGCAGCTTGACGTCGTCGTGGCCGTACAGCTTGAAATACCAGTAGGCGTAGGCGGCGAACCAGTTGTTGTTGCCGCCGTAGAGGACCACGGTGTCGTCGTTGGAGATACCGCGGTCACTCAGCAGCTTGGAGAACTGCTGGGCGTCGACGAAGTCGCGCTTCACCGGGTCCTGCAGATCGTCACGCCAGTCCAGCTTGACCGCGCCGGCGATGTGGCCGCCGTCGTAGGCGCTGGTGTCCTCATCGACCTCGACGAGGACGACGTGATCGGCATCGAGATTGCTCTGGGCCCAGTCGGCGGAGACCAGGACGTCGGAGCGTGGCATGTTGGGAATCCTTTCGGTCGTTAAGACGATGTGCTCGGGGTTGGCTTTAGCCGCGCGACGAGCGGGTAGAGCTGGCAGCCCAGGCAGATCCCGAAAGCTGCGTTGAGAAACGCTGCCACGAGTGCAGCGCCGGTGGCGATGACGCCGACGAGGGGCGCGCCGGCGGCGAACCCGGCCGTGCCGACTACCGCGAAGATCAAACCAACCAGCTGGGCGAACTTCAGCGGAGGCACCGGCTCACGCTCGCGGACCGGTGCCAAGCGTGGGGCCACGACTTTGGCGAACACGAGGCCGTAGGGATGACGACGCGGGCCGCCCACGGCGCCGATCGCGAAGATGACGGCTTGCAGGCCCAGAATGACCGCGGCGGCCAACGGGCTGACCCCCGAGACAAGCAGGGTGATCACCAGCACAACGGTGGTGACCCAGGCGGCGAAACGCGGCCCTCGAACATCGACCTGGTCGGCGGTTTTGGGGCTCGACATCATGCTGCTCCTAAGTGCTCTGTGCACGGGTATGAGGGACGCACGCCATGGTGTTTGTTCCTGGCTGCTCCGAGCGCGGCGCGAGGAAGCGCGGCTACTCAGCGACTACAACAACAGCAGCAACCCGCGACGCGGCACAGATCTACCGTGCGGCGCTTGGTGAGCAAGAGCTCCAGCCGGGTTGACACGTCGATCAGTTTACCCATCGGCTCGGTGGTCAAGCCAACAGCTCGGACAGCGCTGAGCGTAAGTCGCCAGCTTTGGGCACACCCGACGCTCGGTATCGCTGGCGCCCGTCGACATCGAAGATGAACGTGGTGGGTAGCGACAGCACCGAAAGCCGCCGCGCCGCATCCGGATTAGCGTCCATATCGATTTCCACATGCGCCACCCCGCCAAGGTCTTCGCTGACCTGGTCGATCACTTGGCGCACCCGGGCGCACGGCCCGCACCACGTCGCGCTGAAGTGCACGAGGGTCGGTCCGGTGCCAGACAGGCCGAGGTCGCTGGTGTCCACTTCGCGAGTCGATTCGGGATCTGATGCCCGGACGGCGCCGGCACGGCGGGTGAGCAGCCACCCGAGGCCGGCGGCCAGTGCGAGCCCGCCCAACGCCGCCACGATCGCGGTGATCACGTGCGCCGCTCTCCCCCGCAAGCGGGTGGGGGTACCCCCAGCCGCGCAGCGGCGAGCGGGCGTGCCCCCACCCCATCGCTCCGCTCTGCATCGCGGCTGGCGCGAATCATGGCTGATTAAACCCGTCGAGGGTAATGGTTAATCCCGTGGTGATTCCCTCGATGATCACGTCGGAGCCGCGGGCGCCCTGGCTCGTGGGCGCCACCCCGAACGGAAGTCTTTGGTCGGGCAGCCTGCCGGCGAACGCGGCGAGCACTGCGTCGCGCTTGTCGTCGGGAACCTTCTGGTTGGCGGTGTTCGGGCCGGTCAACACCCCGGTGGGGGTGAACACCAGCGTGGTCTTATCGTCGCCAGCCATCGAGAGGTCGACGGAGACGCTGACCTGCTTGTCGAAGTGGGCCGATTTCGGGGTGCCGGTGAACACCAGACCATGGTTGCTGGAAATCCCCGATTCGGTAGTGCCGCCGGTCGCGTTGTTGGTCTCCTGCGGGGGCGCCTCGACCATCAGGTCGCGCATACCGATGTAGCGGCCGAGATGCAGCGAGTCGATGATGATCCGGCTCTCCAGCTTGCCGAGCAGAAGCTTGGCGTCAGGCCGGATCAGCCACGACGCGTCGGTCAGGTCGACCGAGTGCATGGTGGCCTCCAACGTGGCCTTGCCGATCACGGGACGATCTACTCCGGCGGCCTTGATCTCCACGTCGTCGTAGCGATCCCGCATCGCCTGGGGGATTACCGGGAAGCCGAGAATCGCGACGAATGGGTCGAAGCCCAGGTGACCCGCCTCGCGAACCGTGCGGGACAGCCGATACTCCGCATAGATGCTGGTCCCAAAATCGACAGCCGCGGCCCCGACGAGCACGATCACGATGGCCAGCACCAACGCCGTCGCGCCGACCAGCACCTTACGCATCCGCATATTCTGGCCTACCGCGCCATCGTCCCCACCGGGGATCGGGTCTGCCCATGTCGCCCTCAGAGCGTTCCGGTATGTATCGTCCCCGCGCTGAACACTAGGGTTCACGCTATCGTTAAATAACCTGGCCGATAACTTCACTTCTCGCCATGAATTTGGGAGACGCCTTTCCCACGACGCTGGAGGGGCTTGTTTGGACTTGCTACTGCTGACCGCGGAGCCGCACCCGGACGTGGTCCTGCCGTCGTTGTCGCTGCTCGCCCATACCGTGCGCACGGCGCCGCCCGACGTTTCTTCCCTGCTGGAAGCAGGTAGCGCGGACGTATTGATCGTCGACGCGCGACTTGACCTGCCTGCAGCGCGCGGCCTGTGCCGATTGCTGGGTTCGACGGGCCGCTCGACTCCGGCGGTGGTGGTGGTGAACGAGGGCGGCCTGGTGGCCGTCAACGCCGACTGGGGTCTGGACGAGATCCTGCTGCCCAGCACCGGGCCCGCCGAGATCGATGCCCGGCTGCGACTCCTGATCGGCCGGCGCGGCAGCCTGCAGGACCAGGAAAGCGTTGGCAAGATCACGCTTGGCGAACTGGTGATCGACGAGAGCACCTATACGGCCCGGTTGCGCGGACGTCCGCTGGACCTCACCTACAAGGAATTCGAGCTGCTGAAGTACCTGGCCCAACATGCCGGCCGGGTATTCACCCGGGCACAGCTGTTGCACGAGGTGTGGGGATACGACTTCTTCGGTGGCACGCGGACGGTCGACGTGCACGTGCGTCGGCTGCGGGCGAAACTGGGGCCGGAGTACGAATCGCTCATCGGCACCGTACGCAACGTGGGCTACAAGGCGGTCCGCCCGACCCGCGGTCGGATGCCGGGCAGCGAGCCCGCGCCCGAGGACAACGAATTCGATGCAGAGAGTCGCCAAGACCCGCTGGGCGATCCGCTGCGCAGCCAGTGACGTCACCCGAGTGGCGGGTGGTGCTGGCCGCGGAGGAGCAGCAGCAGATACGTGAACTCGTCAGCGTGGCGGCGGAATTCGATGAAGTGGTACCGGTCGGTGAGCAAGTTCTGCGGGAGTTGGCGCATCGGCGCACCGGGCACCTGCTGGCCACCGGCCATGATCCCAGTGGCGGCGAGCGAGACAAGCGGGTAATTGGTTACCTGAATCTTTCTCCGGGGCAGGAAGATCGGTTCGGCATGGCGGAGTTGGTGGTGCACCCACAATCCCGCCGACGTGGTATCGGCGCCGCAATGATACATGCCGCATTATCTAAAACCGCTGGGCGGAACCATTTTTGGGCGCACGGAACGCTGGAGTCGGCGCGAGCGACCGCCTCAGTATTAGGTCTGGTGCCGGTTCGAGAACTCATTCAGATGCGCCGCTCGCTGGACGGCATCGCAGAACCGGCGATACCCGACGGGGTGCGCATCCGGACCTATGCCGGTGCCGCCGACGACGCGGAGCTGCTGCGGGTCAACAATGCCGCGTTCGCCGAGCACCCAGAACAGGGCGGCTGGACGGCAACCGACCTGGCCGAGCGACGAGCCGAGTGGTGGTTCGACCCCGAGGGGCTGTTCCTGGCCGTCGACGAGCAGACGGACGCCCTGCTCGGCTTCCATTGGACGAAAGTGCACGCGCAAGAGCCCGGCCTGGGTGAGGTCTACATCGTCGGCGTCGATCCATCCGCACAAGGCACCGGTCTGGGTGGACTGCTGACGTCGGTGGGCGTCGCGTTCCTGGCGCGGCAACTTGCCGCAGCAACGCAACCGACGGTGATGCTTTACGTCGAGTCGGACAACACCGCCGCGTTGCGGACCTATCGGCGCCTGGGATTCACCCAGCACAGCGTCGACACCGCCTACGCGGCGTCCACACTGGGCTCTACCAGCGGCGGCGCCGGCCTCCGCTGAGCTGTTCACTGGGCGTTCACGTGACAGGCGGATGCCGTCTACGCCTGGGGCATACTTTCCGGATAGCCCGGCTATGGCTGCTGGGAGACTCAGTCGTGGACAAAGTCATTGAGAAAGTGAGAGCGGTGAAGCTTCACCGGCTGGGGAGGGCGTTGGTGGCGGCGGTATCGACGAGTGTGGCCGTAAGCCTGATGTTGACCGGCTGTGGTAGCAACAACAACCTGCACGGCATGACGGCACCGACGGGGCCGGTGAACTGCGGCGGTAAGAGCGACCTGACCGCTGAGGGCTCCGCGGCTCAGCAAAACGCGATCGCGTTGTTCAATCGGGACTGGGCTCAGCTGTGTCCCGATAAGCAGCTGGCATACAACCCGACCGGGTCGGGCGCCGGACGTGAGCAGTTCATCGCCGCCCATGTGGATTTCGCCGGCTCGGACTCACCGCTCAGTCACGACCAGCTCGATCCGGCGGCCAAGCGCTGCAACGGGAACCCGGCCTGGCATCTCCCGATGGTTTTCGGGCCAGTCGCGGTCGCCTACCATCTGGACGGCGTCAAGCAGCTGGTTGTCAACGCTGACGTGCTGGCCCAGATCTTCAGCGGCGGGATCTACAACTGGAACGATCCGGCCATCGTCGCACTCAACCCCGGTGTGGCACTGCCCGACAAGAAGATCTCGCCGATCTACCGGTCGGATTCCTCGGGTACCACCGACAACTTTCAGAAGTATCTGGCCGCGGCCGCCCCGAAGAGTTGGACCAGGGGCACCGGCAGTGAGTTTCAGGGCGGCGTAGGGGAGGGTGCGCAGAAGTCCGCCGGCGTCATCCAGGCCGTGCAATCGACGCCCGGCGCCATCGGGTACGTCGAGAAGGGCTTCGCCGACCAAAGCGGCGTGCCGTACGCGCAGATCAACGACGGCAGCGGCGCGGTGGCGCTCAGTGACGACGCGGCGCGCAAGGCCATCGACAGCGCTACCTTCGCGGGCGTGGGTAACGACTTGAAACTGAACCTGAAGTCGCTTTACAGCACCAAAGCGGCCGGTGCGTACCCACTGGTGCTGGCCACCTACGAGATCGTCTGCTCCAAGGGTTACGACCCGGCCACCACCGCCGCGGTCAAGTCGCTGTTGACTGTGGCCGCCGACAACGCTCAAAGCGGTCTTCCCGCCGCCGGGTACATTGCATTGCCGGATAAGTTCAAACGTCGCCTGCTCGCCGCGATCAACGCGATCCAGTGATCAAGCCGATTGACCTGTGGCCGAAGGCTTTTGATTGATGAGAACACAGTGACAACGCCGAACCCGGCCGATGCAGGTTCGGGTGACGTCGTCGCCGCAGCTTCGCTCGAGCCGACGGCTACCCGCTCCCTGTCGTGGGCCAACAGCAAAACGGGCCGTGGCGAACGGCTGTTTCACGGCCTGTCCGAGGGCTCGGGAGTCTTGATCGTCGTTCTGATCGCCGCGATCGGCGTATTTCTGCTCGTGCGCGCGATCCCCGCCTTGGCGCGCGACAAGGAGAATTTCTTCACCTACGGCGGCAACTGGGTCACCACGAACACCTCGGCGATGCATTTCGGCATCTTCGATCTGCTGCAGGTGACGGTGTTGGCGGCGTTGTTCGCCCTGATCCTGGCGATGCCGGTGGCCTTGGGTATCGCGATTTTCCTCACCCAGTACTCGCCGCGCCGGATCACCGGACCGCTGGCCTATGTGGTCGACCTGCTCGCCGCGGTCCCGTCGATCATCTACGGGGTCTGGGGTCTGTACGTGCTGGCACCGCGGTTGCGACCGATCGCGACCTGGCTCAATGAACACCTCGGCTGGTTCTTCCTGTTCGCCACCGGCAACGTCTCGGTTGCCGGTGGCGGCACCATCTTCACCGCCGGGATCGTGCTGGCGGTGATGATCCTGCCGATCATCAGCGCGGTCACCCGCGAGGTGTTCGTCAAAACGCCGCAGAGCCACATCGAGGCGGCGCTCGCGCTCGGCGCGACCCGCTGGGAGGTGGTCAAGACCACCGTGCTGCCGTTCGGACGATCCGGCTACATCAGCGGCGCCATGTTGGGACTGGGCCGAGCGCTGGGTGAGACCGTCGCGTTGCTGATCATTCTGCGCGGCACCCAGGCGGCGTTCGGCTGGTCGCTATTCGACGGCGGCTACACCTTCGCGACCAAGATTGCGGCCACCGCTTCAGAGTTCAACGACCAGTACAAAGCCGGTGCCTACATCGCCGCCGGGTTGGTGCTTTTCCTGCTCACGTTCGTGGTCAACGCGATGGCGCGCGCCGCCGTCGCCGGCAAGGACATCCGATGACCTCGATCCTGGACCGCCCACTCAAAGCGCGCACATTCACCGGTGTCAGCCTGCGGCGACGGCTGGCCAACGCGGTCGCGACGGTGCTGGTGACGCTGTCGGTGGCGGTGGCCCTGATACCGCTGGTCTGGGTGCTGTATTCGGTTGTGACCAAAGGTCTTAACGCCGTCAGGTCCAGCGAGTGGTGGACGCATTCCCAAGCCGACATGACGGTGTTCTTACCTGGTGGCGGCGCTTACCATGCCATCGTCGGCACGGTTATGCAGGGCCTGGTATGCGCGATCATCTCCATACCGGTCGGCATTTTCGTCGCCATCTACCTGGTCGAATACGGCGGCGACACCCCGCTGGGCAAGCTGGCCACATTCGCGGTGGACATCCTCACCGGGGTCCCGTCGATCGTGGCCGCGTTGTTCATCTACGCGCTGTGCATCGCCACACTCGGCTTTCCCCGGTCCGGTTTCGCGGTGTCGCTGGCGTTGGTATTGCTGATGCTTCCGGTGATCGTGCGTTCGACCGAGGAGATGCTGCGGATCGTCCCGGCGGATCTGCGCGAGGCCAGCTTCGCGCTCGGCGTGCCGAAGTGGAAAACGATCACCAGAATTGTGCTTCCAGCCGGGCTGTCCGGCATCATTACCGGCGTCATGTTGGCGCTGGCCAGGGTGATGGGAGAGACCGCCCCGTTGCTGATCCTGGTGGGCTATTCGCAGGCGATGAACTTCGACATGTTCACCGGCTTCATGGGGTCGTTGCCGGGCATGATGTACGACCAGACCTCGGCAGGTGCGGGTGCCAACCCAATTCCCACCGATCGGCTATGGGGCGCCGCCCTGACGCTGATTCTGCTGATCGCCGTTATTAATGTGGGGGCCAGGGTGGGCGCGAAAGTCTTTGCGCCCCAGACGCTAGGCAGGAGCTTCAGTGGCTAAGCGGTTAGATCTCAAGGACGTCAACATCTACTACGGCTCGTTCCAGGCGGTCGCTGACGTTTCGCTAACCGTGCTGCCCCGCAGCGTCACGGCATTCATCGGCCCGTCGGGATGCGGCAAGACGACGGTGCTACGCACGCTGAACCGGATGCACGAAGTCATCCCCGGTGCGCGCATGCAGGGTAGCGTCCTGCTCGACGATGACGACATCTACGGCTCCGGTATCGACCCGGTAGGTGTGCGTCGTGCGATCGGAATGGTCTTCCAGCGGCCAAATCCGTTCCCCACCATGTCAATTCGCGACAATGTGGTGGCCGGGCTGAAACTGCAGGGCGTCCGCAACCGAAAACTGCTCGACGACACCGCCCAATACGCGCTGCGCGCTGCAAACTTGTGGGAAGAGGTCAAGGACCGGTTGGACAGGCCGGGCGGCGGGTTGTCCGGCGGTCAGCAGCAGCGGCTGTGCATCGCACGGGCCATCGCCGTGCAACCCGATGTGCTGCTGATGGATGAGCCGTGCTCGTCTCTGGACCCGATCTCGACGATGGCGATCGAGGATCTGATCGCAGAGTTGAAACAGGAATACACCATCGTCATCGTCACCCATAACATGCAGCAGGCGGCGCGGGTCAGCGACCATACCGCGTTTTTCAACTTGGAGGCTGTCGGAAAGCCGGGCCGCTTGGTGGAGATCGACGACACCGAGAAGATCTTCTCCAACCCGACTCAGAAGGCCACCGAAGACTACATCTCCGGCCGCTTCGGCTAGCCGGACTTGGCTACGGCTTCGTCGTCGGGGAAGCGACCTGTGGCCTGGAAGATGACCCGACGTGCCACCTCGACGGCGTGATCGGCGAACCTCTCGTAGAACCGGCCCAGCAACGTCACGTCCACCGCTGAGGCCACCCCGTGCCTCCACTCCCGATCCATCAATACGGTGAACAGGTGGCGGTGCAGGTCGTCCATCGCGTCGTCTTCTTCGCGAATGCGCGCGGCCTTTTCCGGGTCGCGGGACTGCAGCACTTCTTGCGCGCTGTTACCCAATTCCACAGCCACCCTGCCCATCTCGGCAAAGTACCCGTTGACCTCTTCGGGTAATGCATGCTGCGGATGGCGCCGACGGGCGATCTTGGCGACGTGTAGGGCCAGCGCCCCCATCCGGTCGATGTCGGCGACCATCTGAATTGCGCTCACGATCGACCGAAGGTCGCCGGCGACGGGTGCTTGCAAGGCGAGCAATACGAAAGCGCTCTCCTCGGCGTGGGTGCTGAGCTCTGCGATCTTCTCGTGATCGGAGATGACCTGTTCGGCGAGCACCAGATCGGCCTGTAACAGCGCCTGAGTTGCGCGTTCCATCGCCGCGCCGGCCAGCCCGCACATCTCGCCGAGTTGTTCCGAGAGCTCAGCGAGTTGTTCGTGGTACGCGGTCCGCATATCGCAAGCCTACGTTCTGAATCCGCAGACCGGCATGAACCGGCATGAAGTGGGGCATGAACTCACGGTGAATGCGAGTTTTCGTTCAGTTCCTCGACGGCGGTTGCCGCTATCCGCAGGTGGTGTCGGCGGCGTTGGTCACCGACAAGTCCTCCGGAAGCTTCGTCGGTGGTGTGCTGGTATTGCGGTCGACCTGCACACTGACCGACGAGCCGGCGGGCGGGGGAGCGCCGACCGAAGAGAAGTCCGGGCCGAGCACCACCTGCACCACTTGCCCAATTCCGGTGACCCGCTCGACCTTTGGGTTCGCCAACGACGCCGCCACGGTGGCGGCGGCCTTTTCGTTGCCGGGCGAGAAGAACACTGTGGTCGATTTCAGCGAGCTCGGGTAGTCGTCGGGCGTCTTGACCTTGAAGCCGTGGTGTTTCAGCTCGGTGCTGGCGATGGCGGCCAGACCCGACTTGGCGGTCGAGTTCGACACCTGCACCGTGACGTCCTGCGGTGCCGCCGTCACGGCCTGGACCTGCTCGGGATGCGGCACGGCCGACGGGCTGGCCTGGGGTGCCTTGCTGGTCAGCGACTTTGTCGGCGGGCTCGATGTCGCGTTCAGGTCGTTTTCGCCCGGCAGCGGATCGTCGTTGATGATCGCGTCGAAAAGCGCCCGCATGTCTGAGGTGCGGGGTGGTTCGTCGCCGTTCTCGTCGGTGACGCCGGTCGGCACGGTCACGAAGGAGACATGGCCGGCGGACATGCCCTGCACCGACTGGCCGAGCTGGACGAGGTCTTTGGTCTTGACGTTGTCGACGTAGCTGTTGTTGATGAACATGTTCACGACGTTGTTGAGCTTGCTCAACGAAAAGAAGGTGTCCTGGGAGATCAGCGAGCGCAGCAGCGACGACAGGAAAAGCTGCTGGCGCTTGATGCGCCCGTAGTCGCCGTTGTTCTCGGTGGTGACGTTGCGGGCCCGCACGTAATTCAGTGCGGTTTTCGAGTCGATCAGCTGACGTCCGGAGTGCGCCAGCACGGTGCCCAGCTCATAGTCCTTCAGCGGGGCGGTGCTGCACACCTCCACGCCGCCGATCGCGTCGACCATCTTGGCGAAGCCGGCGAAGTCAACGGCGATGAAGCGATTGATGCTCAGGCCGGACAGCTTCTGGATTTCTTTCACCAGACACTTGGGCCCGCCGAAAGAGAAGGCCGAGTTCAATTTCGTCTCGGTGTAGACGTTTCTCGGGCCCCACTTCTTGGCATCGGAGTCATAGATGGGGCCGTATTTCCCGGTGTCGGGGTTCCATGCCTCGCATTGCATCGGGGTGATCGCCAGATCACGCGGAAACGACACTGCGACAACGCGTTTCCGGTTTGCTGGGATGTTGACCAGCATGACGGTGTCCGACCGGGCGCCGCCGGCGTCCTCGGTGTCGCCGGCGCCCATATCGCCGTTCGCCCCGGCACGGGAGTCGATGCCGACAATCAAAAAGTCCTCGTCGCCGTACTGCCCGTTCGGGTCGACGATGTCCCGCGACTGAGGGTCCAGTGCGCTGACCGTGTTGAGTCGGTGGTTCTTTGTTGCGCTCCACTGCCAAGCCCCGCCGGTCAGCGCGAGCGCAGCGGCCGCAATCGCGGCGGCCGTCAAGCGGCCGGCCAGCATTACCCCGTTGCGCCTGCGCCTCGGCTTCCGCTCGAGAATCTCGTCAGCTGCCGGCTCGTCGAGGATCCGCGCCGGTCGGGTCGCGACCGGCGTTCTCGGCAGAACGCCGGTCCGCTCGGTGTCGGCACCGCCGGTGCGAGTCTCGAGGTGGCCGGCCTCCAAGTCGGGCAACGGAAAGTCATAGGCCGGGGAGACCGGCATGGCATAGGCGTCGTATCCGTCGTCATGCTCGTCGCCGGGCCTGGTTGGGGCCGCTGCCGCCGGCTCGAGGTCAGGTGCCGCGTGATGCCGGCTCGGCCGGGTCGCGGTCGGTCCGCCGATCTTCGCGATCAAGTCGGCGACGGTGAGCCCACCATCGGTATGGCATCCATGTGGCTCGCCGTCTTCGTCGGCGACAGGCTCGGTTGGCGCTGGCGGTCGTAGTGACCGCCGGGGGGCGACGGCGACTCCTTGCGAGGGCGCTCCGAATCGTTCCCACGGCGCGACGCCTCGCGATCGCGGCGCCGTTGCGGTAGGCCCTAGATCGTCACCGGCGACGCCCGAGGCGCGCCGACGACCGGAAGCGGCATCAGGAGTGGCTTTATCGGCGCCAAAGTCGCCGTCACTCATGTCCTACCCGGCCTCCGAATCTGATGAGGTGCCTGACTTGCTGTGCGCGTACAACAAGGCAGCGCCGGCGCTGGCAGTGCTGCAAATCCATGCGACCGGTTGGTCGCGTCGTGTTTGTCGGTCGTGCCGCGGCGGCGGCCGAGCTTGTTAGGGCTTCGTCACCGGCGTGCGACGCAACAAGTTCCACATCGTATCGACACATCTGTCGAAACGCGATCTGGGGACCGACCCGGATCGTCCGGTCAGCCGCCCGAGTGCATGATGTCGGCCCCCGCGGGCACCGTGCAGTCATCGCGGTCGGCCAGCCAACCGTCCGGCAGGGCGACCCGAGCGGGTGACCCCTGGCGCCCGCGCGGCCCGGTTGCCGCGGTCGGGAAGGGCACGTCGGCGTCGAGTTTGTCCAGCAGAATGTCGAGTTCGGCGGGGGTTTTGACCAGCGCCAGAGCACGTCGCAATTCCGATCCTGCCGGGAAGCCGTGCAGGTACCAGGCGATGTGCTTGCGAATATCGCGCATCCCCTTGTCCTCGCCGAAATGGGCCGCGAGCAGCTCACCGTGCCGACGGATGATGTTGGCGACCTCGCCGAGATTGGGCGGGGCGGGCGGCGGGCTGCCGGTGAACGCGGCCGAGAGCTCGGCGAACAGCCAGGGCCGGCCCAGGCAGCCCCGGCCGATGACAACGCCGTCGCACCCGGTTACCGCCATCATGGTCAGCGCATCGCTGGCTTCGAAGATGTCGCCGTTGCCGAGCACCGGGATCGTCCGCACATGTTGCTTGAGCTGCGCGATCTGCTCCCAATCCGCAGATCCGGAATAGCGCTGGGCGGCGGTGCGGGCATGCAATGCGACCGCGGCCGCGCCTTCGGACTCCGCGATCAGGCCCGCGTCGAGATGGGTGTGGTGGGCGTCGTCAATGCCGATCCGGAACTTGACGGTCACCGGGATGTCGGTGCCTTCGGTGGCGCGCACGGCCGCCGCGACGATCTGGCCGAACAGCCGCCGCTTGAACGGCAGGGCCGCCCCGCCGCCACGACGGGTGACTTTGGGCACCGGACAGCCGAAATTCATGTCGACGTGGTCGGCCAGGTCGTCGTCGGCGACCATTTTTACCGCCGCGTACGTGGTCGCCGGATCGACGGTGTAGAGCTGCAACGATCGCGGCGATTCGTCGTCGGAGAACGACGTCATGTGCATGGTGACGGGGTGCCGCTCGACGAGGGCACGCGCCGTCACCATCTCGCAGACGTAAAGCCCGCTGACCGTTCCGACACGGTCCTGCTCGAGTTCTCGGCACACCGTGCGGAATGCGACGTTCGTCACACCGGCCATCGGGGCGAGCACCACCGGGCTGGCCAGGGTGATGGGGCCGATCCGCATGGCGGCTACCGCCGGCTCAGGCTGAGCGTGCCTTCGGTGTGGTGCAGCTCTTCTGCGGTGACCTTCTTGCCCGTCCGGGCCTCGCGGTCGAGTTGGCGCTGCTTGGAGATCTCGAACTTGTCGCAGGCGACCTCGAGTTCCTTGATCAGCACCGCAATTTCGTCGCGCAACCGGTTGGATTCCCCGCTTAAATCTTCGCGCTCGAAGATGCGCCACTTTTTGAGCACCGGCATCACGACCTCCTCGAGGTGGATGCGCGGGTCGTAGACGCCGCCGACGGCGATCATCACGGCCTTGCGGCGGAACTCCGGTACCTGGTAGCCGGGCATCTGGAAGTTGTGCAGCACTTTGTGCAGCGACCGCATCGCCTTGTCCGACGCAATCTCGAAGCCGGCTTCGGTGACGTCGCGGTAGAAGATCATGTGCAGGTTTTCGTCGGCCGAGATTTTGGCCAGCAGCTGATCGGCGATGGTTTCGTTGCAGGCCTTGCCGGTGTTGCGGTGTGAGATGCGCGTCGCGAGCTCCTGGAACGTGACATAGACAATCGAGTCGAACAGGTTCTCGCAGAACAGGTCGTCGCGAATCTGGCGGTTCTGACCGGGGCTGAAGCCGCGGTTGACCACCTCGATGCGCAACTTCTCCAACTCGATCGGGTCGACCGCGCGGGTCACCAGCAGGTAGTCGCGCAGCGCAATCCCGTGCCGGTTCTCCTCGGCGGTCCAGCGGTTCACCCACTGACCCCACGCGCCGTCCATGCCGAAGCTCATCGCGATCTCGCGGTGATACGACGGCAGGTTGTCCTCGGTCATCAGGTTCTGGACCATCGCTACCTGCGCGACGTCGGAGAGCTTCGACTGACCCGGCTCCCAGTCCTGCCCGCCGAGCGCGTAGAAGTTCTTGCCGTCCGACCACGGGATGTAGTCGTGCGGGTTCCAGGGCTTGTGCATGCTCAGGTGCCGGTTCATTTTTTCTTCAACGACCGGCTCGAGTTCACGCAACAGGTCCAGGTCTTGAGGATCCGGCACAACGCCTCCCAGTTATCTGTGTCTGTCGGTGTCAGTCAATATATCTGTGTATGCCGGTGACATTCAAGTTGCCACTCGGCGAGATTATTTGGTGTCGCGCTCAGGGCGCCATCTAGTGCGTTGCGGCCCGGCTGAGCAGCATTTCTACGCAGTAGTCGATGAACTGCTCACGGCTGGCCGCCAGTCGCCCGTCCAGATAGGCGGTGAACAGCGCGGTCAGGCCGCCGATCAAACTGGTAGCGATCATCTTTTGCCGCACCGGGTCGCCGATTTGGGTCAGCTTGCGCTGGAGCAGGTCGATGAAGCTGGGCATCCACTCCGCGCCGGACCGCACCAGCACCGGCTCCACCGCTGGGGCCAGCAACAGCACCCGGCCGCGCACCGGGTCGTCGACCATCAACGCGACGAATCGCTCAACGGCTTCGCGTGGTGTGGTCGCGGACATCAGCGCCGACATGGCGCGTGCGCAGACGTCGTCGTAGACACCGCGGACGAATTGGTCTCGGTCGGTGAAGCTTTCGTAGAAGTAGCGTTCCGTGAGCCCCGCCTCACGGCATACCGCCCGCACCGTCAGCGCCGGGCCGCCTTCCCCGCCGAGCAGTTGCACACCGGCCGCGATGAGTTCGTCTCGCCGTAGCGCCTGGCGATCCTCCAAGGGAACGCCGGACCAGCGGCCCCGTCGTTGACCGGACGGCACATCACTCCTAAGGTCTATAATGACAACGCATGTAGTCAGGTTGGCTGACACGGATAGGAAACTTCGCCAGTGACTCAAGATACGTCTGAGGCGTGCCCGCTGACCAGCACACGCGCCGCCGACGAGGTGGCCAGCGGAGCGGTCGCGACAGGTTGCCCGGTGTCGCCGCTGGGGTATGACGCCCCGCCGCAGCCGCTGGGCCCAGACTCGCTGACCTGGCGGTACTTCGGTGACTGGCGCGGCATGCTGCAGGGCCCGTGGGCCGGGTCGATGCAGAACATGCATCCGCAGCTGGGTGCGGCCGTCGAAGAGCACTCGACGTTCTTCCGCGAACGCTGGCCGCGGTTGCTGCGGTCGCTGTACCCGATCGGCGGTGTCGTTTTCGACGGCGACCGCGCACCGACGACCGGCGCCGAGGTGCGCGACTATCACGTGGACATCAAAGGCACCGACAGTGTGGGCCGGCGCTATCATGCGCTGAACCCCGACGTCTTCTACTGGGCGCACTCCACGTTCTTCGTCGGCACTTTAATTGTGGCGGAACGGTTCTGCGGCGGCATCACCGAAGCCCAGAAGCGCCAGCTGTTCGACGAGCACGTGCAGTGGTACCGCATGTACGGCATGAGCATGCGGTCGGTGCCGAAGACCTGGGAAGACTTCCAGGTTTATTGGGACCACATGTGTCGTGAGGTGCTGGAGAACAACTTCGCGGCGCGCGCGGTACTCGACCTAACCGAGCTGCCCAAACCGCCGTTTGCGCAATGGCTTCCAGACCGACTCTGGGCCATACAGCGCAAGCTGTTGGCACCGTTCTTCGTCTGGCTGACGGTCGGACTCTACGACCCCGCGGTGCGCGAGCTGATGGGCTACAGCTGGTCGCGTCGCGACGAGTGGCTACACCGCCGGCTCGGCGATGTCGTGCGTCTGGTTTTCGCCTTCGTGCCGCCGCGCTATCGCAAGCACCCGCGGGCCCGCGGCGGGTTGGACCGCGTCAACGGCCGCATCCCGGCCGACGCGCCGCTGGTCCAGACTCCCGCACGCAACTTGCCGCCCCTTGACGAGCGCGACAGCCCAAAGCACTACTGCCCCAACGTCTAACAACGACCGGGCCCGTCAGCGCGGCCGTGGTCAGCTGTGCGCGTGGTTGTGAGGTTCCTCGAGGCCGGACTGATGCACGTGTCCGTGGCTGTGCTCGGTTCCGTCGTCGTGGGTGTGGGTGTGCTCGTGCTCGACGTGTTCGTGGTCGTGCGCGGTGTGAGCGTGCGTGTGAGCGACCCCGCTGTGCTCGTGTTCGTGCGAGTGCGGTCCTTCATGGTTGTGCTGCTCACTCATTGCGATCATCTCCTTTGTGTGAAACACATTGTGTTGCTTGGTTGCAACGCCTAGGTAGCTGACAGCTCAGCTACCCTTCTGCTGCCGTTCCACCACCCGCAGGCCGTCGTCGACGCGGTGATGCCGCGGCACCCCGGGACCGGCGTGCTCAGCGTTGAAGACGGCGTCGACGACGAGTTGTCGAACGTGATTGTTTTCCAGGCTGTAGAAGATCGTCGTGCCGTCGCGGCGCGTCCGCACCAGCCGTGCCATCCGCAACTTGGCGAGGTGCTGGGACACCGACGGCGCCGGTTTGCCCACATGCTCGGCGAGCTCATTGACCGACATCTCGCGGTCGGCGAGCGACCACAGCACCTGTACACGAGTGGCGTCCGCCAGCATCCGGAACACCTCGACCACCAGGCTGACCTGGTCGTCCGGCAACCGGACATCCTCGTTATCTGCATGCATACGCAGATAGTAGCGCAGTCGTCGGCGCTGTCAAGGGCGACGTGCTGCGCCGACCCGCCACTAATGCAGCCGCGGCAAGACCGCCGTGCGGTAGAAGTCGATCGCGGCCAGCGGATTCCGCTGCGCAAAGCGCATGAACGGCGTCGCGCCGGCGTCCAGAACCGCCTGCACCGCGGTGATGTGGGTCGCGGCGTCGGTGCCGGTGGTCCAGCCGCGGGTGACCTTGTCCAAGGGGTTGGCTTCCGCTGCGCGTTGGATGTCGACGGGATTGGGCTGGTCGACGGCACCGCCGGTGAACCGCCACAGTTCTGCGGCGCTGGCGATTTCGTTCTGGTCGCCGACGACAGCGAACATTTCGGCTCGCTTGCCCAAGGTGGTGGGATCGCGGCCGGAGTCGTGTGCACCCTGGTTGAAGGCGGCCACCAGCTTTTGGTCTTTGACACCGCTGGCTTCGGTGATCCAACCGTCTCCGTACTGCCCGGCCAGGTGTGCGCTTTTGGGTCCGCCGGCGGCCACGAAGATCAGCGGCGGCGCCGGCGGCACGTCGTAGAGCTTGAGTTGGTTGGTCTGAAAGTATCGTCCTTGGAACGAGATTCGCTGTCCACTCCATAGCTGCCGGATGAGTTGGATGGCTTCGATCAACCGGTCGTGGCGCTCCCGATACGGTCCGAACTGGGTGGTGGCCGCTTGCTCGTTGAGCCGCTCGCCCGTTCCGACGCCAAGGAAGACACGGCCAGGGTAGAGCAGCGCCAGCGAGGAGAACGCCTGGGCGACTGTCGTCGGGTTGTAGCGGTAGATGGGGCATGTCACGCCGGTGCCGAACGGGATGTGGCTGGTGCGCTGGCCCACCAACGCCAACGTGATCCAGGGGAACATCGAATGTCCCTCGTTGTCCTGCCAAGGCTGGAGGTGGTCGCTGACCCACAGGTAGCGGAAGCCGGCTTGCTCGGCCGCTTGGGCCTGGTCGACGAGCTGCGCTGTGGTGAATTGCTCGTGTCCGAGCACTAAGCCCACACCCGGTCCCGACGGCGTCGGCGGAGCGGCGGGCGTGGATGGCGAGCCGGCGGGCTGCCTGGAGCCGCTGCAGGCGGCTGCCAGTCCGGCGGCGCCCACCACGCTCGCTCCAGCCGCGAGTTGTCCGAATGAGCGCCGTGAAATTCCTCTCATGCGCCCGGGATTACCCGCAATCCGGCACGGCGTCAACGGCGGCGGTCGCTCGCGTCATTAATCAGCCGAGGTCATCCTCGGACACCGGTGCCCCCACTAGGACTCGAACCTAGGACCTGCGGATTAAAAGTCCGTAGCTCTACCAACTGAGCTATAGGGGCGCGAGGAACCAGGATACTGGGTGCTCGGCGGCGCGCGTTTGAGGATTCGGTCCATGGTGACCTAAGCTGACGTGGCTTCAACGTAACCTTGTTGTGAGTACCCCGGAGAGATTCGGTTCTGGCCCCCTTCGTCTAGCGGCCTAGGACGCCGCCCTTTCAAGGCGGTAGCGCGGGTTCGAATCCCGTAGGGGGTACGCGACGCGGCGACGCGGAGCAAGCAGTACAAGCAAGGCCCTGTGGCGCAGTTGGTTAGCGCGCCGCCCTGTCACGGCGGAGGTCGCGGGTTCGAGTCCCGTCAGGGTCGCCGTCGAGGCACACGATGCCTTCCGGCCAGGTAGCTCAGTCGGTATGAGCGTCCGCCTGAAAAGCGGAAGGTCGCCGGTTCGATCCCGGCCCTGGCCACCAAAGTTTGTACAGTTCAAGGGCCATTTATGCTCTGTCGCCGAACTGCGCATCTTCGAATCGGCCGGGGCGATGGGGCCAATATGGGGCCAAAACGAGGCGCCACCATTGGCGCGTCTTCTCAGGTGGCCCGACTTAGGTCGTCGAGGGAGTCGAGCGCGGCCGCTATGTTGTCGAGCTCGTCATCGAAAAGATCTGCGTAGGTGTGGGCCGTGCCGGTAATGGGCGCGTGCCCCAGGCGGCGATGTGTTGGTGGCGCGGCTCAGCCCAGGAACTCCGACTCCAGAACCAGGTCTTTAAGTAGCGTCTGATACTCGACGTGGGTTTTGTGCTCTATGGTCTGCCACCGCTCGCCTTGCTGTTCCTTCATGTAGGCACGGTACTTGGGTGCGCCTGGGAAGCCGACGTTGTCGGCGACGACGATCGTTCCCGGATGCAGCCAGCCCCGGTCGACGAGTCGCTGCAGGTCGTCGAGGTACACGTCCTTCCAGTGATCGAGGAATACGAAGTCCAAACAGCCCTCAGTGAATCCGTACTCCTCGGTGAGTACCCCGAGCGTCGTCCCGTCGCCGACAGTGCCGTGAATGCAGGTGACGCGCTCGGCGAGGCCGGCGTGCGCCCACACGCGGCGGGCCACCGAGGCGTTGGCACCGGACTTTTCGATCGAGAATACTTTGGCACCCGGTGCCGCTCGGGCGATCCGCAGCCCGCTGTATCCGCAGTAGGCACCGAGTTCCATGGCGAGCTTCGGATTCGCGCGCTTGACGGCAGTGTCGAGCAGCTCCCCCTTCTCGTCGCCGACGTTCATCAGGATCGACTTGTCGTAGGCGAAGTTGTCGATCGCGTTGATCGCGGCATCGACATCGCCCGCCGGTGCGGTGGCAATCACGTACTCGGCCGTCGCCTCCTCCCGCCCGTCACCCATCTGACCCGTCCGTATGGCGTCCCGGCCTCCGAAAGCCCCGCGCAGAACCGAGTACCTCAAGAATGGAAACTTCTGTCGCAACGTCCTACTCAGACTCATCGCACTGAAACCCGATGTCCAGATGGCAACTTCGCCATGAGATTGGCCCTTTCTATCCCGCTCAGATCTGTATTGCTCAGATTCCTGGACCCGTTCCCGCGCGATCGCGCTGACGGAGTCGACCAGCGATTTGATTGATGCGGATTTCGGGTTGGCAAAGGAATCGGCGCGACGGTACCCGTGCGGTGATAGTGCGCGCGTTGGTCTCGGGTGAGTGGAAAGTATTGGAGGTGTGTTGGGATCCCTTTGATCATCGCGTGAACTGCTTTGAGGTGCAAGCGATAACGCCATTCGTCCAATCCAACTGTGGTGCTAAAGCCGAACGCCAGCGAAAACGCTTCAGCGCGAACCAGATCCGGCTTCTCGAACACCGACCAGGCAATGTCGTGAACCTTGATATTGGGGTCACGGGATCGCCCCGGATGGTCTCCTTGGCGAGCGCCCTGATCACTGGGCAGATCGGTGTGCGCGCCGACAACACTGTCGCCCATCAATCCGCCTGTTTTGGAAACGGCGACCGTGCTTCGAAAAATTCGACAGCTCCGCTGCGCTTGAGTGTCGCGACGTCGAGGCCGAGTTCCTTCAGCCATTTCTCGATTTGGCCTGTGTGCGGGGGGTTTCCGAACACCCCGGCACGACGGCTCTGCGCAGCCAGCTAGGAGTCCCCGGAGGGGTGGGGTGACCCCGTTAGCAATCAGCGTCCGCCTCGGACAGCTCAAGCGGAAGATGGCTGAGCGCATCCAGGCCCGCGAAATCATCGAGCTCGATACCAGCCACTCCTCGTTCGCCACCCGGCCCACCCAAGTACTCGAATTCATCACCAAACGCGGCCGCCATCTCCTCGGGGCCAGGGGTGTGCGGCTTGTGTCCGGTCAGGCTTCCAGTCTGGCCCGAACAACAGCCAGGCGTTCCTGGAGCTCTCTCTGATCGATAACACCGCGGGCCACCAAGGAGTGGGTCAGCGAAACCAACTGATTCTCCGGATAGGGCAGGGTGGAGTAGACAGTTGACGAAAGCGCGTCTTCCTCGTTGCGTCGGTCGATGGAGCTGAGTTTCTCTGGACCGCAACCGTTTCGATCAAGTGCGTCACAGATGCCATCGAGACTGGATTTCCACGGTGGCAGCGGATTCTCAACCCCGTACTTGGCCGCCATGCGGCTCCAGACCTGATTCCGTTCAACGATGTTCGCGAGCGGCGCGATCTTGAGCCCGTCGATCCGTCGCGACTCTTCTGAAGTACTCATCGATTCGCTTTCGGTCGATCACTTCACCGGATGCATGGCCGGACGGGTGTCGGTGATCGCGTTGGTGGTCACCCCAACTTTGGGCAATGCGACACCGATCAAACAATCACGAGTGACGATGGCGGCCAGCTGGTCCTCGTCCCAGTTGTCGGTCCCCGCCGGACGCACCGGCATCACCATGAAACGGTGTTTCTGGTTCGAGTCCTCCACCCGGATGGCGACGTCCTCCGGTAGATAGAGCCCGAACTCCGCGAGCACCTCGCGCGGCCAGCGCACAATGCGCCGACGGTAGTTGGGGGTGCGGTACCACTCGGGAGAATTGCCGAGAATCGGTCGCGGATAACACGAACACAGCGCGCAGACGATCACATGGTGCAAGGTCGGCGTGTCCTCAAGAATATGGAACGCGGTGAAGTCGCTGGGCGTGCCGAAACCGGTCGGCTCTAGCCAGTCGACACCCACTTGTTTACTGGCCGTCATGGGCTCGTTCAGGGCCAAGCTTTTGAAATCAGGATCAAGCCACGCCCGGGCCACCAGGTGGGCGGCAGGAGTGGGGCCGATCTGTTCAGTGAACTCGGTGAAGCGGCGATGATCCTCGGCGGTGAACAGACCCTTTTCGATGCATAGCTCGCGGACAGCGATTTCAAGCACTTCGAAGTCGGTGATCTCGTCCACCATGGGTGCCGCAGTGCGCTCGTGATCGTGGTCGTGTTCGGTCATTGTGAGTTCGTTTCTTTCGAGAGGCAGTAATACGCGGAGTCGGCGCCGAGCTCGGAGCTAGGCGGCCGCCTCAAGCCACCGCTGAGGGATCTCCGTCTGCAGGGTGTCACTGTCCGTGCCGGTATAGCCGTGCCACAACCGGGAAAGGTTAAACCGAACGATGTAGAACCACTCCGGTCTCTGGTCAGTTCGCTCAAACGCCTCGTCCTCGGCTGCCGGGCTTTCGTAGGCGACCGTCGCGATCTCGCCTGTTGCGCCGCGCACATACTCCGGTGTGCGGGTGTAGAACAAGGCAGGCAGCTCGCGCACCACCACCGCGTCACCGACCCGAAACTTCGGCTGGCCGGCCTGCCCGGCAAACACCTGCGGGTCGCCCTTGCCGACAGCATGCGTGTGGTGCTGGTTGCGTTTAACCTCCGAACCGTCACCCTCGAACTTCGGCCGCGCCTCCAACGTCTTTCCCTTAAGGCCGCCTTCATAGCGCGCCTTGACTTCAACCTGGCGGTCGGTCAATTCGCCCAGAGTGATGTGATGCTTCTCCACGAGGATGCGCGCGGCAGCCAGCAGCCAACGACCGTAGTAGGGAAGCCCTAAATAAATCGTGCGTCCGAGGTCGACGTTCTGGAGGCGGCGACGTTCCTCCGACACCCAGATTCCGCGCCACCCCAGAACCTCACATGAAACAAAGGTGTTGTCTTCCCACGCTTCGTACTGCTTGTTCTCGAATTTGATCGGCGCATCGGGCTCTCCACCTACGTCATGGGGGGTCTTCATGTATGCGGTGAACCGCTCGTGGTCGATAAGGTCCGGAGTCGGTGCGTCTGGAAGGTCGGTGAAAGCGGATGCCAGCCGGGCGATCAGGTCGAGATGGGTTACCCGGTCCCGCGGTGTGGTCATGAGTGCTCCGATCGACTGGGAGCTTTAGTTTAATTATTGTCGGCGCCCGACGGAACCGTCGCGGATCGCTGCCGCAGACACTGGGCGGTGGTTGCCAAGCCTCCTCGTGCGACGTCTCGAACGCCTGCAACTCGCCTGCGAGTAGAACATCATGCGACGGCCATTGGACGAACTGCGACGAAGCTTCGTCCCACGGATGGATGACCAGATTTGGCGGTCTGTCGGGCCCGACCGTAGGCAGCCAGCCCCGGCTGATGCGGAGGGTCGCCGGTTCGATCCCGGCCCTGGCCACCAGGGTTGAGCTGCACGGACGCGGTGTCGTCCGGCGCGAGCAGTAAACAAGGCTTGATCGCACCCGCGGCGCCTTCTCCTAGGTATTTCCCCTTAGTTGATTACCAGGCATCAGCCCTGTGGCTGCCGGGGATGATTCATCCGCCGGCGGGACTTCGTCGCGGATCGCGCGGTAGACCGCGTAGGGCATGACGAGCAGCCATACCGAGAACATGACAAGCGGGATGTAGAAGCCGAGGACGCCGCTGTAGGTGAACGGGCCTGTCTTGAAGAACGTGACGACACCGGTGGTGGCGATATTCGCGGCGCTGTAGTCGGCCGGCGGCACCGGCAACAGCGCTGCGATGGGCCAGAAGCCAATCAAGAGAAGGACCACTCCGACCACACACGACCATGCGCATCCCAGCTCGATACGACGATTCACCTCAGCCTCTTTCGTTTGCGATGATCCGGCCCACAATGCGGATAGACCCTCCATATGGCCCGGGACCGGGCTGGGAGGTCGGTCGTTCAGACGCCGATCGCCTCCAACGAGTCATGGTCGTCGATGGCGGTGGATAGCCGTTTGATGATGGCCAGGCAGGTGTCCTTGGCTTGCATTTTCGGCTGGTAGAAGGCGCGCCCGATGGTGAATGCCCAAGCCGAGTACGGGTAGAAGAGAGTCTGTCGGTATCTGAGCCAGGCCTCGTCGAAGCTGGGCGCTTTGCCGCCCGCCTCATCGAGTGCCTCCAGGTACTGTTCGAGCAGCTCCTTCTCCCACCTGCGGCGGTCTGCGGGTTCGCATGCAGATCCAACGAAGTACGCGAAGTCGTACGCCCAGCCGCCCTGCAGGGTCGCTTGCCAGTCGGTGAGGCCCATCCGGCCGTCGCGGGTGATGTAGGTCTGCCCGACGTGGCTGTCACCGTGCAGCAGCGTGGCCGGCAAGACCTCCGTCGCGATCTCGAGGCCCTTTTGGGTGCCCGCCCACAGCCGGTCGGCCTGGCCGTGCAGGCGGGTGGGGATAACGCTCTTGGCCCGCTCCATACCGACGGCGCACCGGCCTTCGAAGTCCATGAAGTTCGCGACGTTGTTGTAGTGGTCGACGGGCTTCTTCAGGATTTCCAGTTCGGGGGCCTGCCACCACACGCCGTGGTAGGCGGCCATGTTGCGCAGGATGTCCTCGACCTGGCCACGGGTCAGCGGTGTCGTCGGCTTGATGAAGATCGCGCCCTTTGTGGCGGCGATGTCTTCCATCACAATCATGCTGCGCCAAGAGGACTCGTCAACCCCGCCCCAATAGCCTTGTGGGGCCTCCATGTCGACCTTCGGGCGAAACGTTAAAAAGAAGTGGCTTTCGCCATGCAGGACCTCACCGCCGCCGAGCACGAGACGCTGGCTAAACGCCGCGGTGGTCTTGGTGAAGAGCTCCGTCGGCAGGCCCGCCGCCTGGCCCGCGTCGTTGTAGGTCACCCGTAACGCGGTTCGGGTGGACGTGCCGACACTGCCTCCCGGAGTTGAGAAGGAGACGACACGTGCACCGGGGTGCTCTTGGCAGAGTACGGCGGTCAGCCATTCCTCGTTCAGGTCCGTGCCGTTGCGTGGAACATCTGCACGCGCACGCAGCGTGGGCGGTCGGATCCGTTCGCCGACCATGTGGGCGCCGATCTCGACAGCGCGCTTGGCAAGCCACAGCTTGTAGTTCATCAGCCTCCCAGCCTCTTCTCGTCGCGTGAGATCGCGTTCAGAAAGACGATGGACATGACGACCATCCAGACGAAGAAGTCAACGGCAACCAGCCAGAAGGACAGCAGGCCGTTGTAGGCGAGGGGGCCGGTCTTGAACAGACCCATGAGGCTCGCCGGCGCCATGGCGAGCGCGGCGTAGATGTTGTAGTACCCAACCCAGCGCGGGAGGATCGGCGCCGGGTTGACGTCGCGGAAGACGGCCAGGGCGATGATGATCATGAAGATCGCGAATGGTGGCCAGGTGTAGAGGAACAGGAAGAAGCCCAGGTCGTTGAATGCTTGGACGATGGTGGGGTTCTCGGCGCGGAATGCCATGACGGTCCACGCGACGGCGATTGTCGTGATGACCGCCGCGCCGCCGCCGACGTTGGCAAGGGCCGCGACGGTGAGCAGGGGGACGCGTTCCATCCGGCGGATGTAGAGGACGATTGGTGCCGCCCAGGTCACCCAGAAAGACCAGAAAAACGTCACCAGAGCCGCGCCGATGAGGATGGAGGTTTGATGCTCGTGCACGCGTTGGAGAAGTTCCTGCGTGCTCAGCGATGGTGAGGGCGGCGGAACCATGTGCATCAGCCACCCGAAGCCGACGATCGTCGCTGCCACGAGCACCAAGCCAGACCACACGAAGAGCCGCATCAGCAAGGGGTCTATCCGGAAGGTGGCCAGCCATCCACCGTGCACGGGCTCTGCTGTTGTCGAGCTATCGGTTGTTGTCATGTTCGCCGGTGTCCTCTCTTGTGCATCTGCATTCGGGTGCCATACGCCCTAGATCTGTCTGCCCGCTCCGAGTCGCTGGCTGCAGGTCGCGATTTGCTCATCGCCGCTGTCAGGCCAGCAGAAACACGAGGACGACGACTGCGCACACGATGGCGCAATACGCTTCGAACAGCCCGCGGAGTACCGTCGGCGCCCCGCGTAGCTCCATGAAGTACAAGCCGACCAGTCGCACTTTGATGAATGCGATGAGCAGTATCACCACACTGGCCAGGGTGTAATTGCTGAACCCGTGCTGAGTGCCGAGCGTCCAGGAGACGACGGTGGCGAGGATCAAGAAAATCCAGACCGCACTGGCGGGCGTGCGGAGCAATCTCGTCACCGTTGTCACCTGACCAGGAAGATCAACGGGAACAGCACCAGCCACAGTGCGTCGACCATGTGCCAAAAGCACGCGCCTCCTTCGAAGAATGCCCATTGGCCTTGCGACAGATCAGGTTTAGTGGCCATGGACCGCAGGACGATGAGCACCACCAAGCCGATTACCAGGTGGAAGAGGTGCAGGCCGGTCAGCACGAAGTAGAGCAGGTAGAAGTTGTTGACCGACGGGGTCTGGTGCGCCGCGATTCTCTCGTGGTATTCGAATATCTTCACCAGCACGAACGCGATGCCGCACAGAAACGCTGCGATGACAAGGCGTTGCGCGAGCGGTCGCTGCGCCGATCTGATCGCCCGCACCGCCAGGACGACGAACAAGGAACTGATCAGGAGAAACACGGTGTTGACCGCACCGAAGCTCTTGTTCAGTGTCGCCTGCGACGCATCGAACAGTTCGGGCTGTTTGCTTCGCTGGACCAGGTAATAGGTGAAGAAGACGGCGAACACCGACATGTCGCCGAGGATGAAGATCCACACCCCCGCCTCGCCGGGAATCTTCTTCTGCTTGTTCATCTTTGGCGACGTGCGCGCGTCGACGGTGGCTGACGCGGGAGTGAGTTCCTCGCCGCTATTAATGACGGCGTTCCTCGGTGCCGTCATACGGCTGCGGGAGTCCGGCTGGCCTCGACCTCCCGACGCGCCTGGTAGCGGTTGATCGCCTGCAGGGTGGTGACCGACATGGTGATCATCCAGCCGAAGAAGATCGCGAACGGCATCCAGAACGCTCCGATGCCGTTGTAGGCGAACAGCCCGGTGTGGAAGAACGCGATCAACCCGGCCGGGAAGATGAGGATGGCGCACCAGAAGTTGAGGTAGGCGACCCAGCGCGGATACAACGTGGGAACGTTGTGATCCTTGATGATTGCGATCCCGAAGATCGCCATGACCACAGCAAACGGTGGCCAGGTGAACAGGAAGTCGAACCACACCCAGTCGTTCATGATCTGCATGACCGACGGATCCAACGTCTCGGGCCGAAAGGCAATGACCGCCCAGGTCATCGGGATCAGGATGAAAAAGACGTACCCGCCACCGTTCAGCGCGATCGACGAGTAGGTCAAGATCGGGAAGCCGCGTTCCATCTTGCGGACAAACAGCGTGATCGCCATGCTCCAGGTGGCCCAGAACGACCAGAACATGCACTGGATCAGACATCCCAACCGGATCTCGTCGCGTCGATCGATGAACCGCTGCGCCAGGTCATGGGCCGACAGTGCCGGAGAGGGCGGCGGGATGAAGTGCATCATGAACCCCTGCGCGACGATCATCGCGACGATGAGCGCGATCCCGGACCATACGGCCGCTTTCATCAGGCCGGAGTCCATCCGAATCTGTTTGGTCATGTGCTCTAGCTCCATCGGTCTAAGTGCCGTCGTGCACTCAAATGCCGCGCCTCAAGCGGTCTGGTGCGTGCAACGAGCCTATGGTCTTAGTATGTGGCACTAGCTTAGATCATGAGTGCCACTTATGATAGAGGAGATCTCGAAAATCCGAAGAGCCTGCGTAAGTGAGGGTTCGCGGACCAACACACAGCCGCCGCGTCGTACCGCACGATCAATGCAAACCTTGAAGCAGACCGCCGCCTTGGCCAGCAAGTGACACATGCTTCGATCATGAGTGGCACTTATCATAAAGGCCACACCAGGATCAGCAGGCCCGCCGGCGTTACGCTGATAGGGAAAGTTCGAACCAAGGAGGCCGCGGATGGGTGTTCGGCGTTGTCGGGGTGAGTGGCACTGACTGCCGACACCACCGCAAAGCGCGGGAACGGGCGCCGTGCGCCTGACGTAGTCAAAGACCTGGTGCTGCAGGCCGCGCATCGACTCTTCTCTACGCAGGGTTACCACGGCACGAAGACCCGTCAGATCGCCGATGAGGCCGGGGTGGGGGAGTCGGTGATTTTCCGGAACTTTGGGTCAAAGGCCGAACTCTTCGAGGCGGCGATTCTGACCCCGTTCACCGATTTCGTCGATCGATGGGCCAAGACCTGGGATGTAGACGCCACCTCCGCCTCGGATCCGGCCGAGGTCGCGCATTCCTTCGTAAAGGGTTTTTACAATCTGGCTGTCGAGCACCGGGAGCTGTTTCAGACACTTCTCGCCGCCCCGATCCAGGGCGGTGACCCGGCGCTGGCCGAGGTCGCCGCCCGGGTGAGCGACAAACTCGCCGACAGCCTGCGAGGCGTGCAGGATGTCTTGCTCGAGCACAGCGAGGCTCGACATTTCCGCGATGTCGATACCCCGGTGACCGTTGCGTTTTCCGTTGGGTCGGTGATGTCGCTGGTGCTGCTCGACAGCTGGCTTTTCCCGCCGAATCAGCGGCGCCCCGGCAAGGCGCGACAGATCGACGAGGCGACCCGCATGTTGCTCTACGGCGTTACGGGTGGCGCTTGATCGGGCCATCTCCACACTCGCGGCGGATCCGGTCGAGCAACGCTGCGAGTCCTCGTTCGAATCGATCGTCGGAGAACCGGTCGGCGTAGTCGGCGGCGACCGCCCGGAGAGCCGGGTAGCTGCTTTCGTCGAGCTGGCTGAGGCGGATGACCTCGTCCTCGCCCGCGTGCGGATGTGCTCGCTCCAGCAGCGCAAAGCCGAACGCATAGGTCTGTACCTCCGTCGCGGCGGCGACGGCGAGCGTGCTGGGAAAGCCGTTCTCGAGCAGCGGGGCGAGCATGCGCTCACGCAATGGATCGAGCGACGTGGCGGAGACGTCGCGGACGGCGAGCAGGACCTCCAGCGTGCCGGGCTGTTCTCGCATGCGTCGTCGGATCGCGGTGGCGGCCGACCGCAGCGCGCGGGTCCAGTCGCCGGTGGTGTCCATGTCGGCCAGGAGCGCGCGCAGGACGCCTTCGGCGACGCGGTCGATCAGCTCGTCCTTCGTGCGGGCGTAGGTGTAGAGGGTCATCTGCCCCACGCCGAGCTGCGACGCGAGCCGGCGGGTCGTCAAGGCTGCCATCCCGCCGTCGGCGATCACGGTCAGGGCCGCGTCGACGATCTGATCCATGGTCAGGCTCGGTGGGGGACCGGTGCGGCGGCGGGTCGTAGCCCTTGTGTCGGTCATGCGCGGCATGGTACATATTAACCCCGTTCAGTCGAACGAGGTTATTCGACGCCGGAGGAAACCCATGGGACGACGAGTGATTCAGTGGGGCGCCGGGTCGGTCGGGACGCAGGCGATGAACTACGTGCTCGACCGCGACGACCTCGAGCTCGTCGGCGTCCGCTGCTACACCGACCGGAAGGTCGGGCGCGACGCCGGCGAGCTGGCGGGACGCGACCCGATCGGCGTGGCGGCGACCACCGACTCGGCGGCGCTGCTCGCGCTCGATGCGGACTGCGTGTTGTTCATGCCGGGCGACGGGCTGCTCGACCCGACCGCGCCCGGAAGCCCCTCCCGCACGTGGGTCGACGAGGTGCTTCCGATCCTCAGAAGCGGCAAGAACGTCGTGAGCTCGCTGGCGGCCGGGATGCATTGGGCGCACCTGGCCGACGGCGAGGCCCTGCGCGACGAGCTCGACGGCGCGTGCGCCGAGGGCAACGCCTCGATCTTCTTCACCGGGATCGACCCGGGTTTCATCACGGACTGCCTGGCGATCACGATGACGACGGTCGTCGGGCGAATTTCGCAGGTGCGGACATTCGAGCTGATCGACTACGGGCCTTATCCGGGCCTCGCGCAGATGGACGCGCTCGGCTTCGGCCGCCGACCGGACGACGTGGACTCGGCGACCTTCACGACCGTCGCCCCGACGTGGGCGTGCGCGCTCTATCAGCTCGCCGACGCGACGGGGGTCGAGTTGTCGCGCACCTCGCTCGACGCCGACTTCTACATCTCGCCCGACCGGTCGACCGCGCCGAGCGGGATGGTCGTCGAGGCGGGGACGATCGGCGCGTTGCGGTGGACGCTCACCGGCTTCGTCGGCGACCAGCCGCGGTTCGTCATCAACCACATCAACCGGATGGGCGCGGGCATGGCGCCCGACTGGCCCAAGATGGACGGGTACGAGGGCGGGTACCGGATCGAAATCGACGGCTTCCCGCCCTACCGCGGTGATTTCCCACTCGGCCTGCCGGGAGGAACTGGGACAGCGCTGAAGGACGCGGTCGCGATGACGGCGGCGCGCTGCGTCAACTACATCGAGGCGGTCGTCACGACCTCGCCGGGCTACAAGACCACCATCGACCTTCCCACCGTGGGCGCCCGGTACGGACTGCAGCTGATTCAGGAAGCAATCGAGGAGGCAGTGGTATGACCGATGTCGTCGAGGACCTGAGCGCGTTCGTGATCTCCGGGCGGGTGAAGAGCCACCTACACGGAGACCCCGAGCACGAGACGTCGGAGCGCACGCCCGCTCAAGGTATCGCCGATGGTGTCGAGGCCGAGCGGCTCGGCTTTGCGCGGGTGTGGCTCGCCGAGCGGCCCGAGCTGAAGGAGCCCGCGACGATCCTCGGTGGCATCGCCGCGCGCACCTCGTCGATCGGGATCGGCACCGGGATCGTCGCCGCTGGGGCCCGACACCCGATGTTGACCGCGTCCGTCGGAGCGACGATGCAGGCCGCGTACGGCCCGCGATTCACGCTCGGGATCGGCCGCGGCGCGTCCCGCTACGGCTACGGCGGCAGCCTCAGCTTCGAGGCGTTCGGCGACTACTGCACCATCTTGAAACGGATCTGGGCCGGGGAGCAGTTCGAATATGACGGTCCCCTCGGCAACCTCGGCACGTTGGGGTTGAAGGACATCTACGAAGGACCGAGTCCGTCGATCGTGGCGGGCTGCTTCGGGATGCCGGGCGCGGCGGCGTTCGTCGCGGCGAATCGCGTGTTCGACGGGCTGATCATGCCGTCGATGGTCACGCCCGGCGCGGTGGCCAAGGTGAAAGAGAATCTGCGGGTCGCGTGCGAGAAGGTCGACCGGGACCCGGCGACGATCCGCCTCTACGTCGAGGTCGTCACGACGCCGGAGTTGAGCGAGGGCGAGACCCGCCAGCTCACCAACGCCCGCGCCGTCACCTACCTGCAGCCGCCGGACTGGGCCTGCTGCTACTCGGAACTGAACGACTGGGACGCCGCCACGATGGACCGCATGCGCGAGCACGCACAGCTGACGTCGGTGAAGGCCGAACTCGCCGATCTCAACTTCCACCGCCGCCAGCTGACCGAGCCTGCGCGGCTCATCCCGGACGAGTGGATGCGCGAGGCGTGCGCGATCGGCTCGGTCGAGGACTGTGTGCGCAAGCTCCAGGAATTCCGCGACGCGGGCGCAGATGAGATCTGCACCTACGGCAGCACGCCCAGCCAAAACGCGGGCCTGCTCGAGGCATGGCGCGCGCGGGCAATGACGAACGCATGACCGAACCCACCGGCCCGCTGCACATGCACAGCGGGCCGGACGTGCTGTGGACCACGGTCAACGTGTCCGAGGCGGCGCCGGGCGTCCACACCCCACTCGGTTGGAGCATCTGGGGGGACCTGGCCGAGGCGGCGACCGCGGCGTCGACGATCGACCTCGGTGCCTGGCCGCGGAACCGCCCGCTCCTGTCGCCGGCCGCCGACGATCGGTTCGGCGCGGTGTTCTTCGGCCGCTACGCGCTCAACGTGAACACCTTCAGGGAGCTCGGGGACCGGATGCCCGGATCCTCCGGCGACGCGGTCGAAGAGCAGATGTTCGGCGCCAAGCGGTCGGCGCTCTCAAACCGGCGAGTCCGTCGCCGCTACCCGCTGATCGCGGCACGACTGCCGGTGAACCTTGTCCGGGCGCCACGCGCCGTGCATCGCTACCGCGTTGAGAACGAAACATGGTGGCGCGACCGCGTCTTCGGCGCGCAACCGGCCTCTCTGCCGGAGGCCCTGGCGCTCTTCGACGCCGCCGCCGATCGCTTCGTGCCGGCCATGCGCGCCCATCTGGTCGTCACAATGCTCGCGCAGGGCGCCTTCGAGCAGCTCGCGCAACTGTGCGCCCGCGCCGATGCTCCCGGACTCGAACGCGCCCTCGTGGGTGGTTACGGCGGACTCGAGGAGGCCTCGCTCATCACGGATGTCCGGCGACTCGCCGCCGGCCAGCTTTCCGAGCCGGCGTTCCTAGCCGGACACGGCTACCACGGTCCCACCGAAGGCGACGTGTCGAGCCGGTCGTGGCGGGAGGACGCCGGCCCCGTGCGCGCGCTCGCTAGCCGCTACCGCGAGGCGAGACCGGAGCCGGTCGAGACCGCGGCGCGTACCGTTCGCGAGCATGCCGAACAGGAGTTGCGCGACCGCTCTTCGCTCGCCGGCGCACGCGGCCTGGGACTTCTGCTCGCGCTGACCCGGCGCCTCGTGCTGAGCCGGGAGATCGGCAAGGCCGCCTTCCTGATCGCAATGGACGGCCTGCGCGCCGGGGCGCGCGGGGCCGGCAGCGAACTCGCGCGACGCGGGCTGCTCGACCAACCCGACGACGTCTTCTTCCTGGAGCTCCAAGAGCTTCGCGATCCGGGACCCGACCGCCGTCAACTCATCGCCGAGCGGCGCGCGGCTCATGCACGCTACGCCGAACTCGACCTGCCGGAGACCTGGCGCGGCACGCCCCGCGCCACTCCCTTGAAGCGATCAACGGAGACCGCGACCGAGCTCTCCGGCCTCGGCGTCACGGGTGGCAAGATCACGGGAACCTGCCGCGTCCTGCTCACCGCCAACGCCGACGAGCTCGAGTGCTTCCAGCCGGGAGAGATCCTCGTGTGCCACGTCACGGATCCGAGCTGGGCGCCGATCTTGTCGATCGCCGCCGCCGTGGTGATCGACATCGGCGGCCCGCTCAGCCACGGGGCGATCGTCGCCCGCGAGTTGGGCATCCCCTGTGTGATCAACACGAAGCGCGGTACCGCCGTTTTGCGCACCGGCGATCTAATCGAGGTCGACGGAGACATCGGCGCGGTACGCATCGCTTAACGAATCGCCAACGGTGGCAACGGAACTGTTCGCCGTCAAGGAACCGGGCCCGGCTCTGTCAGAATCGACCGCATACCCTGACGAGGACCCTCTGCAAGTTTCAACGCTCAGCACAAGAAGGAAGACACGGCTTTGACACTGGATGATGACTTCGCGCAGCTGGAAAGCAAGCTCCACGCGAGGATTGGTATCGCCATCAGCGCCGTGGGCAACGGGCAAGCCCCGATCACACTGGGGCACTGGCAGGATGGACCTGCCTGGTCAACGATCAAGGTGCCGTTGGTCATTGCCGGCTACCGTGAAGAGGACCCGCCCCATATCACCGACGAGATGACCCTCGCCATCACCGAATCCGACAACGCGGCAGCCGAATCAATCTGGGAGCGTTTGGGCGATCCGCTCACCGCCGCGCACAAGGTCGAAGACGTCTTGAGGCAGACCGGCGATCCAACGATCGTTCAGTCACAGCGGGTGCGGCCAGGGTTCACCGCTTTCGGTCAGACCAATTGGTCGCTGACAAACCAGGTTCGGTTCACCTCTGGTGCTGTGTGTGACAGCCAAAACGACCCGATATTCGAGCTGATGGGCCACATCGACCCCGACCAGAGCTGGGGCATCGGCCGCATTCCAGACACCCGATTCAAAGGCGGTTGGGGGCCGTCACCCCCCGGTAGTTATCTGGTGCGACAGATCGGAATCCTCAAGGCCTCGACCGGGAGGGTCGCCGTTGCGGTGGCAGCGCAACCCGAATCCGGCTCGTTCGCCGACGGCACGCGCGACCTCACGAAAGTGGCCAACTGGCTGAAGGACCATATCGGAGCGCTGCCCGCCGGCCAATGTGGTTGCTGACATGATCGCGATAGCTCGGCTACCGCCTGCGGTGTAGCTTCCTTTGCGGCGGCCGACTGGTCATTCCGACTCCACGCGCCGAAAACCAGGTTTGCGGCCTCCTCACGCCTAATTCCCGCCGTACGTCGGCCCTTGCACGCCGTCGCGCCAGGTAGTGCATTTCTGCGCGACGCAACAGGTCTCGATCAGGCTGGGGGCCTGACCGAAGTGAGGTGACACCTGCTGCGACGTGTACTGGCCGCCGGAACTCGCACACTGACCCTGAACATCGGGGTCAGCGTGGGCAAAAGGCGCGGCCAAGATCGTCACCGCCACCGCAATTCCGAAAGTGGCCGCAGGCCTGGCCCTTAATACAGCGCGCTTCATGTTCCTCCGTAGCTGGGCGTGATTCCGAGGCCGTTCCTGACGGCGACAGTTTACCGGCTTGGTGGCCGACCCCGGCATCGTCGGCCTCCGCAGCGGTCCGCGAACGCAGGTAAACTACAAGAATGTGATTCGGCGTGACGCGGGCGAAGATCGCCCTCGCCGACCAAAGGAACGGCCCATGGACCCACTCAAAATATCCAGTGTTGAGCTCGATGATCAGGATCCTTTTCGAGCGACCTTCAACGTGCACCTGTCGCGCGACATGACCGACTTTGAGCGCCAGACACTGCCCCCTCTGCTGTCCGGGAGTTTCTCACCGTCGGAGACTCGAGGTGCTGCGGTGGTGGCCATCAGAAACGCGACCATCGCGATGATCGAAGACCACCGGGACCTGCTCAAGCAGATTGTCGCGGAAGCCGAATCTTTGGCCAGAACAATGGAAAACGATCAACATGGGGTTGCCGCCCAGGTCGCGGCCAGAGTGGAGGACGTCCCGCAGCGCGCCGCAGCTATCGACTGGAGCTGAAGTCCGCGGCCGCGGAAGGGCAGACTTGGACGCATGGCCGTAGCGAGGTTTCTGGCCGCGGTGCTCATCGCGGTGTCCGCCCCCAGCTGGGCTGCCCGCGCCAATGCCGACGTGCCCCCGCTGAGCCCCGAGGCACGCACGGCGGGATTTGTCGATGCGCGCTCCGTCGTTCCCAGCGCGGTCATCGATCTGCGCTATGCGACGCCGAACAATTTCACCGGTATGACGTTGTATCCGGCCGATGCCCGCTGCCTGGTGCACGAATCCATGGCTCCCGGGCTTGCCGCTGGGGCAAAGGCATTGGCTTCGCACGGCGAGGTACTGGTTTTCTGGGATTGCTATCGACCGCACGATGTGCAGGTCAAGATGTTCAACGTTGTACCGAATCCCGCCTGGGTGGCCAAGCCTGGTCCCTATGCGCGCAGCCATGAGGCGGGACGTTCGGTTGACGTGACGATCGCAAGCGCACAACAGCAATGCCCGCCCGCGCGCCAGTTGGCCGGCCTGTGCCTCGCCGATATGGGAACCGACTTCGACGACTTTTCGCCCCGCGCAACTGCCTTCGCTACCGACGGCGTCAGCGCCGACGAGCAGGCAAACCGGGCGCGGCTACGCAATGCGATGAGTGCCGGCGGATTGTCGGTGTACTCCGGGGAGTGGTGGCATTTCGACGGCCCGGGCGCCGGGGTTCAACGCCCGATCCTCAACGTTCCGGTCGACTGAGCCGAGGTGTGTTATCTCAATATATGAGATAACAGTTTCGGATCATGGAACTCCCGACGGTAGCCTTTGGTTCGGGCATGGTTCGATCGCAAGGAGTCGCAGGATGAATACCAAACCTCAGGCCGTCTACACCCACGGGCATCACGAGTCGGTGCTGCGCGCGCACCGCCGGCGCACCGCGAAGGACTCCGCCGGCTACCTGCTGCCGCACCTGCGGCCGGGGATGTCGGTGCTCGACGTGGGCTGCGGCCCCGGGACCATCACCGTCGACCTTGCCGCACTCGTCGCGCCCGGCCAGGTCACCGCCGTCGAACTCACCGATGCGGCTTTGGATTTGGCTCGCGCCGAGGCGCGTGCACGCAACCAGTCGAACATCTCGTTCGTAACATCCGACGTGCACGCTCTCGACTTCCCGGACAACACCTTCGACGTCGTGCACGCGCATCAGGTACTGCAGCACGTGGCCGATCCGGTGCAGGCGTTGCGGGAGCTGCGGCGGGTGTGTATGCCGGACGGAATCGTCGCGGTCCGCGACGCTGACTACGCCGGATTCATCTGGTTTCCACTCCTTCCGACATTGGAGCGTTGGCGGGAGCTTTACGACGAAGCGGCCCGCGCGAATGGCGGTGAGCCCGATGCCGGGCGGCGTTTGTTGTCCTGGGCGCAAGAAGCGGGGTTCGACGACATCACGCCGACGGGCAGCATGTGGTGTTTTGCGACGCCGGAGACCCGCGACTGGTGGGGCCGGATGTGGGCGGACCGGATCGTCGAGTCGGCCCTGGCTCGTCAGCTGGTGGACTCGGGGATGGCCACCACCGCGGAGCTCAACGACATCTCGTCGGCATGGCGGGATTGGGCCGCCGCGCCGAACGCCTGGCTGGCGATCCCGCATGGCGAGATTCTCTGTCGGGCGTAGCAAAGCCTCCGCTGAGCCGTTCGAAGGTATCGGCGAACATCAGCACGGTCACCTCGTCAACCGGAGCAGTCACCGTTTGCACTGGTCAGGCGCATGGTATTGGCATTCTCTTTTTCTGCAAGTACGTTATCCATCGATGGATGACATGGCCCATACTCCGTCCGGCATCCCGCTGGAGCCCGTGTACGGGCCGGGGGAGCGTGGTAACGAGCCGCCGCCACCGGGCACCTATCCGTTCACTCGGGGTAATTTCGCGTCCGGTTATCGGGGCAAG
>NZ_DATMLH010000132.1:0-30225 GCF_035570115.1 Mycobacterium sp. | reverse complement strand
CGTGCTGGCCCAGGCGCTGGTCAAGGAAGGTCTGCGCAACGTCGCCGCCGGTGCCAACCCGCTGGCTCTCAAGCGCGGCATCGAGAAGGCCGTCGAGAAGATCACCGAGACCCTGCTGAAGTCGGCCAAGGACGTCGAGACCAAGGAGCAGATCGCTGCCACCGCGGCCATCTCGGCGGGCGACCAGTCGATCGGCGACCTGATCGCCGAGGCGATGGACAAGGTCGGCAACGAGGGCGTCATCACCGTCGAGGAGTCCAACACGTTCGGTCTGCAGCTCGAGCTGACCGAGGGCATGCGGTTCGACAAGGGCTACATCTCGGGTTACTTCGTCACCGACGCCGAACGTCAGGAAGCGGTCCTGGAGGACCCCTACATCCTGCTGGTCAGCTCCAAGGTCTCCACCGTCAAGGACCTGTTGCCGTTGCTGGAGAAGGTCATCCAGGGCGGCAAGCCGCTGCTGATCATCGCCGAGGACGTCGAGGGCGAGGCGCTGTCCACCCTGGTCGTCAACAAGATCCGCGGCACCTTCAAGTCGGTGGCGGTCAAGGCCCCCGGCTTCGGTGACCGGCGCAAGGCGATGCTGCAGGACATGGCCATCCTCACCGGTGGTCAGGTCGTCAGCGAAGAGGTCGGCCTCTCACTCGAGACCGCTGACATCTCGCTGCTGGGCAAGGCCCGCAAGGTGGTCATCACCAAGGACGAGACCACGATCGTCGAGGGTGCCGGTGACACCGACGCCATCGCCGGACGGGTGTCCCAGATCCGCGCCGAGATCGAGAACAGCGACTCCGACTACGACCGCGAGAAGCTGCAGGAGCGCCTGGCCAAGCTGGCCGGCGGTGTTGCGGTGATCAAGGCCGGAGCTGCCACCGAGGTGGAGCTCAAGGAGCGCAAGCACCGCATCGAGGACGCGGTCCGCAACGCCAAGGCGGCCGTCGAAGAGGGCATCGTCGCCGGTGGTGGCGTGGCCCTGCTGCAGGCGGCACCGGCCCTGGACGAGCTCAAGCTCAAGGGCGACGAGGCCACCGGTGCCAACATCGTCAAGGTGGCGCTGGAGGCTCCGCTGAAGCAGATCGCCTTCAACTCCGGGCTGGAGCCCGGCGTTGTCGCCGAGAAGGTCCGCAACGCGAAGGCCGGCACCGGCCTGAACGCCGCGACCGGCGACTACGAGGACCTGCTGAAGGCCGGCGTTGCCGACCCGGTCAAGGTGACCCGTTCGGCGCTGCAGAACGCGGCGTCCATCGCGGGCCTGTTCCTGACCACCGAGGCCGTCGTCGCCGACAAGCCGGAGAAGGCCGCGGCTCCCGCCGGCGACCCGACCGGTGGCATGGGCGGCATGGACTTCTAGTCGGACATTCGATTCGAGTCCGTTTCAACGAAAGGCCCGGTCCCCATGTGGGGCCGGGTTTTTTCGTTTCGTTGTGGGGCTGCTGTACTGAAGGTCCACTTCACGACTATGGGAAAACCGGGGAAAGGGATCGGAGCAATGACAATGTCCGCAACTTCGTTATGGCGCAAGGTGTTTGGCGCGGTTCCCCTTCTTTGCCTCGTCGCGGTGGTCTCCACATCGCCGACGGCGGGCGCTGCGCCCGACCCGTGCACGGCCAGCGGGTTGGCTGCCACCGCCAGCGGAGTGCTGAACGGGGCAAGCGGATACCTGGACGCTCACCCGGATGCCAACAATGTGCTGACCGCCGCCGTCAGCCAACCGCCGGCGGATGCGAAGGCGACTGTGCGCGGCTACTTCGTCAGTCACCCCGGTGAGTTTCTGGACCTGAAGAACATTGCGCAGCCGCTGCTCGACCTGCGCGGCCAGTGCAACACATCCGTGTCGCCGGGCCAGCTAGCAGCACTTTTCGACGCGCTGTCCGGCTGAGGCAGTTGATTCTCCGCCGCGAAGGCGATGTCCAATTTGCCCGCCTTCGAGCGAAAACTCATCTTGCCGTTCAACGGAAATTCGCTCGGAGGTGGGCAAATTGTGTGCCCCCCACCGACACGGGGGCTGATGAGGCGGATGTGACGGCGCAACGCCCTTAGGGCCGCTAGGCGGGAACCGGCTGGCGGCCGCGGACCAGCTTGCCCGGCCGGGCGGCGGTGGGCGCGCCGTTCTCGGCGATCACCTCTCCGGAGACGATCGTCGCCACGTAACCGTCGGCAGTCTGGTCGAGCCGACGCCCACCGGCGGGCAGGTCGTGGGTGATCACCGGCTTGTGCAGCTGCAGCGCCGCATGGTCGATGACGTTGAGGTCGGCTTTGTAGCCCACAGCGATGCAGCCGCGGTCGCCCAGCCCGGCGACGCGGGCCGGCACCGAAGTCAGTTCCCGGATAGCCTCAGCCACCGTGAACCGCCCGGACTTCCGATCGCGCGCCCAGTGCGCCAGGAAGTACGTCGAGTAGCTGGCATCGCAGATCATCCCGTAGTGCGCGCCGCCGTCGCCGAGCCCGAGTACGACGTCGTCACGATGGAGGAGTTTGCCGACGGTGTCCAGCGAGTTGTGCTCCAGGTTGCTGGTGGCCACCAGCAACATGGCCCGGCCGTCGTCGTCGAGCAGCCGGTCGTAGGCCTCTTCCATCGGGTTCACCCCGCGGGCTCGGGCCCGGGCCCCGATGCTGGTTGACGGGTCAGGCTCGTAGTCGGGGTTGTCGTCGAGCGGGAAGATCCAGTCCCACATCTGTGTCACGTACAGAATCGGGTGACCGTGGCCGGGCTTGTCGGCGAGTATCCGGGCGCGGACCTCGGGCTTGCGCATCTCGGCCACCCGCTCGGCCAGCGGCAGGTCGGCGATCTCGCGGTAGCTCGGGTAGAGCACGAATGGGTTGGCGGTCAGCTGCAGTCCGATGATCAGCCCGATCGGGCGCGGAAGCAGCTGGGCGGTGACATCGCCGCCTGCCGCGTTCGCCTTTTCGATCATCGTGATGGCGTCCGGCCAGGTCGGGTCGCCGGCGTTGGCGACGACGAGCGTGAAGGTGACCGGTAGCCCGACGTCCTCGGCGACGTCGAAAACCGTCTGCAGCACTGGCTGATAGCCCCCGGACGGAATGTCGGGCACGAACTGCAGCAGACCGCCGCCGCCGTCCACGACACCGCGCGCGATCTCTTCGATCTCCTCGCGGGCCGCGTCGTAGCTCGGAATCGGCGAGCCGCTCTCGGTCTTGTGGATGGTCAGCCGGGACGACGCGAAGCCGAGCGCCCCGACCTCCATCGCCTCCTTGGCCAGTGCTCGCATCTTCGCCAGATCGTCGGCGGTGGCCGGCTGACGGTCGGCGCCGCGCTGACCCATGACGTAGACGCGCAGCGGCGAGTGTGGGAGGTAGGCCGCCACGTCGATATCGCGCTTGCCGGTGTCCAGTGCATCCAGGTATTCGGGGAAGGTTTCCCAGGTCCACGGCAGGCCGTCGGTCATCACGACACCGGGAATGTCTTCAACGCCCGCCATCACGTCGACGAGCACGTCGTGGTCTTCCTGGCGGCACGGCGCGAAGCCCACGCCGCAGTTGCCCATCACCACAGTGGTCACCCCGTGCGCCGAGGACGGGGTAAGGCGCTCCGACCAGATGGACTGGCCGTCGTAGTGGGTGTGCAGATCGACGAAGCCCGGGGTGATCAGCAGCCCGGTCGCGTCGATTTCCCGCGTCGCCGATGCGCCATTGACTGTTCCGACGGCGGCGATGACGCTGTCACGCACCGCGACGTCGCCGACGTACGGTTTGCCTCCGAGCCCGTCGACGATGGTCCCGTTGCGGATGATGAGGTCGTAGGTCATCTAAATAATCTACGACCGCGTCGGTAACTGATGCCAGGATCAATTCCTCGGCGCGGCGGTAGGGTCGCCGGTATGTCGACCGATGCGGCCGTTCAAGAGTTGCTGCGCGACGCGTTCACCCGGTTGATCGAACACGTCGACGAGATCACCGATGGACTCACCGACGAACAGGCCGGTTACCGTCCGAGCCCGAACGCCAACAGCATCGCGTGGTTGATCTGGCACAGCGCGCGGGTGCAAGACATTCAATTGGCCCCGATCGCCGGCATCGAGCAAGTGTGGACCCACGAAGGGTGGGTGGACCGGTTCGGGCTGGAATTGCCGCGCAACGACACCGGCTATGGCCACGGTCCCGAACAGGTGGCCAAGGTGCACGCATCGATCGATCTGCTCACCGGCTACTACCACGCCGTGCACAAGGTGACGCTGGAATTCGTCGCCCGCGTCACCGCCGAGGACTTGGCGCGCATCGTGGACAAGAACTGGGACCCGCCGGTGACCGCAAGCGCCCGACTGGTCAGCATCATCGACGACTGCGCCCAGCATCTCGGTCAGGCCGCCTACCTGCAAGGCATCCTGCCCCAGTGAACTTGACCCTGGCCACAGCGTGCGCTTCGCGGTAACGGTGCTGCTGTGGCTGTTCAGCACTGTGGCGCTGGCGGTTGCCGTGCCGACGGCGTGGGCGCAGACGCATATCGTCGATGCCACCGGGTATGAGGCGATGGCCCGGAAAGCCGCGGCCGATCCGGTGCTGCAGGCCGCGGTGGCATCCGAGCTCGCCACCAGGGCCATGGTGCTCATCGATCAACGTGGCTACAAGGTCGGCTCGGCCCAGGTTCACGATGTAGCCGCCGGCTATGCCTCCGGTCCGGACTTCCCGTCGCAGTTCGCCGATGCCAATCGGCTGGCGCACGGCTGGATGTTCACCGGCACCGCGGCGCGGTCGGAAGGCGACCAGTGGGTCATCGACCTGGCCGGGATGCTCAAAGACAGCGCGTTTGCACCGATGCTGTCGACCTATAACGTGCGGGTGCCGGAGACGGTACGGGTGCCGGTGACGGTATCGACGCCAAAGGTATTGCAGCCCGGCATATTACGTCCGCTGGTCACCTGGGGTCCGTGGGCGAGCATCGCCGCGGCGGTGCTGACCGGGATCTGCGCGCTACTGACATTGGCCGCCGCACGCACCCGTGCCAGGGCGCTGGCCGGCCTAGGCATCTCGGCGCTGCTGGTCGGCGCCGCCGGTTGGGCGGGTATCGAGATCGGCCGCCGCGGTATCAACGATGCGCTGAATGACACCACCGGCGATATTCGGCGTGTCGCTGACGTCATGGTCGGCGAGGCCGAAAGCAGCCTGCACCACTGGCTCGACCTGACCCTGGCCGCGGGCGGAGTGCTGGTCGCGCTCGGCATATTAGCCGCGGTGCTGGGCAGTCTGCGGAAGTCCTAGCCCGCCGACGATGCGGGCCCGTAGGGCCCGAGGAGGAGTCGGGCAATCAGCTCTAGCCCGCCGAGGCCAGGCTAGGTCAATTGCAGCTTGGCAAAGATCTTTCCGGTCGGTTGGGGTGAGCCGTTGCCGGGTTCGACGGTGAACGCCAGCGTGCTGGAATTTCCGAGGTTGGTCAGCATGGCGGTGGTCGACGGCGCGACGGCCGCGGTGTTCATCGTGCCTGCCGAGGTCGGGCCCTTGTCACTGATCAGCCACATTTGATACACGGTGCCCTGCGAGGGTGGGGGGACGTTGTTCATGACCAGCATCCCGGCGTTCATATCCCGTGAGAACACCACCGTGGCCGTCCCGCTGGCCAGCTGGCCGGAGACCGTTCGCACGTCCGGTGCCGCCATGATCTGCTGGGCCATACTCGGCGCGGGTGATGGCCGGAGCGCGATCCCGGCGCCGAAGGCAGCCAATCCCACGACGATCGCCGCCGCTGCAGCCAATAGCGCTGTCCGCCACCGAGACCCACGCGTAGCCTCCGGTTGCACCGCGGCCAGCACCGTCGCGCGAAGATGCGTCGGTGGCTCGGCGGCCGTTGCCGCCGAAACCGCGGTCATCGTCTCGCGGACCGCGCGCACCTCGTCGCGGAAGGCCTCGGCGATCGATGATGGCGCCATGGCGAGCTGCCGCTCGATTGCCGCGTGCTCGGCATCGGATACCGCGTGCAACGCATACGGCGTGGCCAGCTCGAGCAGTTCGAAATCGGTCGGCTCGGTCATGACGCACCCAGGCAATGACGAAGTCCACGTAGCGCGTCGCGCATCCGTGATTTGATCGTCGACAGATTGGCCGACAGCCGTTGTGACACTTCGGCATAGGTCAACCCGCCGTAGTAGGCCATCTCGATGCACTGGCGCTGAATGTCGGTCAGCCCATCAAGGCACTGAGCCACCCGGCGGCGCTCATCGGCGGCGATCGCCGACTCGGCGACGACATCGCCGGGCGGCTCGACGTTGGACGCGCCGTAACGCGATTCTCGCTGAGTGGCCGCTTGCTCGGCACGCACCCGGTCTATGGCGCGCCGGTGCGCCATCGTCATCAGCCAGGACAGGGCGGAGCCCTTCGCCGAGTCGTAGGCTTCCGCGGTCCGCCACACCTCGAGATACACCTCTTGGGTGGTTTCTTCGCTGTAGCCGGAGTCCCGCAGCACGCGAGTCACCAGCCCATATACCCGCGCCCTGGTGTGGTCGTAAAGCGCGGCGAACGCTTCTGCGTCCCGACGCGCCACGCGGTGCAGCAATGCGTCCAGGTCGCGGCCGTGTTGCGGTCTGGTCATCGACCAGTAGCTTAGCGATTCAGCGACGGTGGTCGTCATTTTGCGCCAATCGGGGCGGGCGTGGGACGAAAAACGATGTCCGTGCCTTGTATTCGTCGAAGCCGGGGCGGCCCGCCATGTATTTCTCGGTCAGGCGGGCGCCGCTGACCTGGACCAGGAAGTAGGTCATGAGCAGCGGCGAGAGCACCGTCGTCAGCGACCACCAGCCGGCGATCGAGATCAGCCACAGTCCCCACCACACGCACGCGTCGCCGAAGTAGTTGGGATGCCGCGTCCAGGCCCACATGCCGCGGTCCATCACCACACCGTGGTGCGACGGGTCGGATTTGAATACCCGCAGTTGACGGTCTCCGACGGCTTCGAAGACGACGCCCACCACCCACACCAGCACCCCGCCCAGCGTGGCGGCCAGCCAGCACCGCGGGGTGGGACCGATGACCGCCGAGAGTTGCAGCGGCAACGAGATGAACCAGGTCGCGAACGCCTGCACCAGGAACACCTTGCGGATTACCTGGCCTACGGTGGCGCCACGCAGCAGGTCCGCGTAACGCGGATCCTCGCCCTTGCCCGCCGACCGTCGGTAGATGTGCCAGCTCAGCCGCAGAGCCCACATCGTGACCAGCGTCAGCAGCAGCGACCGGCGGGACGCGTCGCCGTCGCCGAGGATCGCGGCGAGCACCGCGACCACGATGAAACCCAGCCCCCACGCCACGTCGACGACGTTGTATCGGCCGATACGGTTGCCGATGGCGAAGGTGACCGCATGGACCACAAGCAATGCGACAACCGAGGCACCCGAGACGATTGCCAAGTTGATGATCACGGCCTGGCCTCGTTGACGAACGTCCACTGATGGACATTGAGATAACCTGACCGGAATCCGGCCTCCGCATACGACAGGTACAGCTCCCACATCCGACTGAACACCTCGTCGAAGCCAATGTGCGCCAGCGTATTTCGGCGTTGAATGAACCGCTCGCGCCATAGTCGCAGTGTCTCTGCGTAGTGCTGGCGCAGCGAGACTGTGTCCACAAGGCATAACCCTGTCTGGCGTTCGGTGATGTCGAGGATAGCCTTGGTAGACGGAATCAACCCGCCGGGGAAGACGTACTTCTGGATCCAGGTGTGGGTATTGCGGGTCGCCAGCATCCGGTTGTGGGGCATCGTGATCGACTGGATCGCCAGCCTCCCGTTCGGCGTCAGCAGCCGTTCAATGGTGCAGAAGTAATCCGCCCACGCACGAAATCCAATCGCTTCGATCATCTCGACCGATATCACCGCGTCGTAGTTTCCGCCGACGTCGCGGTAGTCGCGCAGATCGACCTGGACGCGATCGGACAGACCGGCGGCCGCGATCCGTTGCCGAGCCAACCACTGCTGGCGCTGCGAGAGTGTGATCGAACGGACGTGTGCTCCGCGTCGCGCCGCGCGGATGGCAAGCTCGCCCCACCCGGTACCGATTTCCAGTAGTCGAGTGCCGGGCCGGACTTCGGCCGCGTCCAACAGCCGGTCGATCTTGCACCGTTGCGCGTCGGCGAGGTCGGGCCAGGACGCCGGCAGCTTCGCGAACATTGCACTGGAGTACGTCATTGTCTCGTCGAGGAATTCCGCGAACAGATCGTTGGACAGGTCATAATGCGCGGCGACATCGCGACGGGCCTGTTCCTGACGGGGCATTGACGAACGTGGTTGGGAAGCGACGGCGATTGGCCGGAGCCACTGCAGCCCTTTCGGCACCAGATCGCCGATGTCGGTCGCCAGCACGGTGAGCACCTCGGTCAGGGCGTCCGATTCCCACTCGCCGGCCATGTAGGACTCGCCGAACCCGATCAGACCGTGGCGTCCGATCCGGCGGCCCAGTCGGTCCGGCTGGTTGATCACCAGCGTTGGTGACGCCGCGTCGCCGGCGCCGATCACGGTGCCGTCGGGGTAGCGGAGTCGCAGCGGCAGCCGGCGAGCGGCACGGTGCAGCAACCGTTTGGCAATGAACGCCGATGCGGCGGCAAGCGGCCCGGACGATACCCGAGCAATCGCGGGCCAGCGCTCCGGATCTATTGTCGCTAAACGCTTGTCGCGGGGTACCGTCGTGCGCGGCACCACCGGTACTCGGCGCAACCACAGCGCGATGCCTTGGATGCGGATACGAAGCGCCACCACCAACGGTGCCAGCGGCGACAGAATCTGCATCCGCACGACGCAGCCCACGGTCGCTGGTCTTCGGTTGCCGCGCAGTGTCGCGACAAACGCCGGCTGACCGTCGCCCTGCAGCGACACCACCACGTCGACTTGCCGGTCCGGGCGCGGTGCTAGCACCTGGTATTGGCCGGCCACCGAGTTGAACGGGGAGACGTAGAACTTCTTGGTGACCAGCACCGGTGTATTGGCCGGCGGCAGTAGGTAAGCGTGGCGTTGCCCGTAGGTGTTGTGCACCTCGACGATTACCCGGCGCAGCGTTCCGCCGCGGTCGTGGCACCAGAAAACGCTGATCGGGTTGAAAACGAAACCGAGTACCCGCGCCTGCAGCAGCGCGGTGATGCGACCGCCGGGCAGGGCCGCGTCGTGTTCGGCCAGGTAGGCGTCGACTCGTTCCCGCAGCGACCCGCCGGGACGGCCGGCAAGATGGTCCCGAGCGTCGAACCGCGCGAACGCCCGCAGCCACCAAGGCAGCGACGGCAGTTCGTCGATGTCGACATACCAGCTGTAGCTGCGGTATTCGAAGAAGTGGTGCACCGGGGCTTCCCGGTTGTGGGTGATCGTGGTGCGGTAAATTGCCGGCGTCAACATGCCAAAACCTCCATCGGCGCTGAACGTGCCGGCCAATCCGCACCCAACCGTCGAGCCGCCCGCAGCCCGGAAGCCGCGCCGTCCTCATGAAACCCCCAGCCGTGGTAGGCGCCGGCGAATACCACTCGGTCATCATCCAGTGTCGGCAATAAGCGTTGCGCGGCAACGGATTCTGGCGTATAGAGCGGATGACTGTAGGTCATTTCGGCGATCACTGATTCCGGGTCGACCCGATCCTGGCCGCCGAGCGTTACCAGGAACCGGCGGTCGGCGTCGATCCGCATCAACCTGCTGACGTCATAGGTGACCAGTACATGGCCGTCGTCCTGCGTGATGAGGTAGTTCCACGATGCGCGGGCACGCCGCTGTCGGGGCAGCACCGACTCATCGGTATGCAGCTGGGCACGGTTGACCGAATACGGAATCGCACCAAGTACGGCCTGCTCCCGCGACGTCGGGTAGTCGAGGAGCAGCAGCGCCTGGTCGGGGTGCACGGCGACCACGGCAGCGTCGAAAAATCGCGGCGCGTGGGCACCGGCCTGTAGAAGCACGCCATCGCGCAGTCGGCGTAGCGAGTGCACCGGCTGACCGACGCAGACTTCGTGCAGCCGGGACGCGATGGCGTGCACATACAGTGCCGAACCTCCACTTACCGTGCGCCATGCCGGTGAGCCGAAGACTGACAGCATGCCGTGGTGGTCGAGAAAGACGAAGAGGTACCGCGCGGGGTAGCGCAGTGCGTCGCTGCTGCCGCAGGACCACACCGCCGCCACCAGCGGTGTGATGAAGTGCTCGACGAAGAACGCCGAAAACCGGTGTCGACAAAGGAATGCCGCCAAGGTCTCCATGTTGTCGGCGTCTTCTTCTGAACCGTCGAGCAGCAGCCGCTTCGCGGCACGGTGGAAGCGGAGGATCTCGGTGAGCATCAGCAGATAGCGGGGTTTGGCCGACTGCCGCGACGCGAAGAGTCCCCGGATGCCGAGTGCTCCCGCGTATTCCAGCCCGGTGTCCTCGGCCCGCACTGACATCGACATCTCCGACTCTTGGGTGGCAACGTCCAACTCGGCGAACAACCGGCACAGCGTCGGGTAGGTGCGATTGTTGTGCACGAGGAACGCTGAGTCGACGCCGATGATTGTGCCGTCGCCGCGGTCGACGAAGTGAGTGTGCGCATGCCCGCCCAGCCGGGTATCGGCCTCATAGAGAGTGACCCGGCCGCGGCTGGACAAGGCATAGGCGGCGGTCAAACCGGCGACACCGCTACCGATAACCGCAATCGACCGTCCAAATGGCTCATGCACGTCGGGTATTCGGAGCCGGAGTCCGAGCGGACGACCGTGACGAAGGCCATCCGCGACGCTCGCCGCTCCGAAGAACAACTGTCTGACCCGTAACGAGCGGCGCAATCCGCCGCTGTCATTAATGTCAAGGAGCCGAATTGAAATGAACGACTATCAGAGAAAGACACTCGCGATGAGCCTGGCGGCGTTTGCAGCCGTGGGTTTCTCAGCGTGTTCGAGCACCAAATCCGAGTCCGCGCCGCAGACCAGTGCGAGCCCGGCCACCAGCATGGCGGCGCCCGCCCGCACGAGCGCGATGATGCCCGCGTCCAATCTGGTCGGCTCGGGCTGCTCAGATTACGCCGCACAGCATCCAAGCGGTCCGGCGTCGGTGGCCGGAATGGCGCAGGACCCGGTCGCGACGGCGGCGTCGAACAATCCGATGCTGTCGACCTTGACCTCAGCGCTCTCCGGCAAACTGAACCCCAACGTCAACCTGGTCGACACCCTGAACAGCGGCCAGTACACGGTGTTCGCGCCGACCAACGCTGCATTCGACAAGCTGCCGCCGAGCACCATCGACGAGCTCAAGACCAACGCCGACATGTTGAAGAGCATCTTGACCTACCACGTGGTGCAGGGGCAGGCGAGCCCGGACATGGTTGACGGCGCCCACAAGACTCTGCAGGGCGCCGACGTGAAGGTGACCGGACAGGGGGACGGTCTGAAAGTCGACGACGCGGGTCTGGTGTGCGGAGGGGTGCACACCGCCAACGCGACGGTCTACATGATCGACACCGTGTTGACCCCGCCCAGCCAGTGACGGCCTAGATCGTCGCCCAGACAAGGCAGCCCGGTCGGCCGGGCTGCCTTGTCGCATTTTGTGCCTGCCCGACGGCACCGATCCAAGACAGTTGTGGTAGCGAATAGTAATCATGTTGTCCCTTGCGCTGATCGGCTTAGTCGGAGGATTGATCACCGGCATTTCGCCGTGCATCCTGCCGGTACTGCCGGTGATTTTCTTCTCCGGCACGCACGACGGCGCCGGCACGGAGGGCAGCGCCGACGGCGCGGTCGCGGTCAAGGCGAAACGTGAAGTCGCGCGGCCGTATCGGGTGATCGCCGGCCTGGTGCTCAGCTTCAGCCTGGTCACGCTGGTCGGCTCGGCATTGCTGGCACTGCTGCACCTGCCCCAAGACGCCATCCGTTGGATCGCGCTGGCAGCGTTGGTGGCGATCGGCCTCGGCCTGATCTTCCCACGTTTCGAGGAGCTGCTGGAGCGGCCATTCGCGCGCATCCCGCAAATACAGATCAACCGCGCGAGCGGGTTCGGTCTCGGCCTGGCGCTCGGCGTGCTCTACGTTCCCTGCGCCGGCCCGGTGCTGGCCGCGATCGTGGTGGCCGGCGCCACCGCGAACATCGGTCTGCCCGTCGTCGTCCTCACGCTGGCATTCGCCGTCGGCACGGCGGTGCCTCTGCTGTTCTTCGCGTTGGCTGGGCAACGAGTTACCCAGCGGATCGGTGCTTTTCGTCGTCGCCAGCGCCAGATCCGCGTCACGGCAGGGGTTGTCACGCTGCTGCTGGCGGTGGCGCTGGTCTTCAACCTGCCTGCGGCACTTCAGCGGGCCATCCCGGACTACACCAGCTCGTTGCAGAACAAGTTGGGCGACGGCAAGCAGATCCAGCAAAAGCTCGGCGGCATCGTCAACGACCAGAACAAAGAGTTGTCGAACTGCACCAGCGTCGCCCCCCAGCTACAGAACTGCGGCCCCGCGCCCGACCTCAAGGGCATCACCGCGTGGCTGAACACCCCCGCCGCCTTGCCGATCGACCTAAAGGCGTTGCGGGGCAAGGTGGTGCTGATCGACTTCTGGGCCTATTCCTGCATCAACTGCCAACGCGCCATCCCGCACGTCGAAGGCTGGTACAAGGCCTATCACGACGACGGTTTCGAGGTCATCGGTGTGCACACGCCGGAGTATGCGTTCGAAAAGGTCACCGGCAACGTCGAAAAGGGCGCCGCGGACATCGGAATCACCTACCCGATCGCGCTCGACAACAGCTACTCGACGTGGACGAATTACCGCAACAGTTACTGGCCCGCCGAATATCTGATCGATGCCAGCGGCGTCGTGCGGCACATCAAATACGGCGAGGGCGACTATGACGGCACCGAGAAGCTGATCCGTGAGCTGATCGCAAGTGCGCGACCCGGGGTCACGCTGCCCCCGCCAGTGGACGCGCCCGACACCACCCCGCAGGGCGGCCTTACTCCCGAGACGTACTTCGGCGTCGGCAAGATGGTCAACTACGCCGGAAGCGGTGTCTACGACAAGGGGCAAGCGAACTTCACCTTCCCACCGGCATTGCCGAACGACACCTTCGCCCTGCAGGGACCGTGGACACTGGACTATCAGGGCGCGACGGCCGACAGCGACACGTCGAGCATCAAGCTGAACTACAACGCCATAAACGTCTACATCGTCGTCGGCGGAACCGGGAACCTGACGGTATCGCGCGACGGGAAGACGACCACGGTGCCGGTCAGTGGGCCGCCGACCTCACACCAGATCGTCGGCCGTGACGGCGTGGCCCGCGGATTACTCGACGTGCGTTTGAGCGAAGGGCTGCAAGTGTTTTCCTTCACCTACGGCTGATCGCCAATCCAGTCAGCAGCGGCGCTATGGCGTGATGATGTGCGACGGGTCGGGCCGCAGCTCCGGCGGTGCCTGGCTGTAATCACCGAAGGGGCCATCGCGGCGCTCGACCGCGGCACGGACGCCCATGGTGGCGGCGGTCTGGATGAAGTCGAGCGCTTCGGGGGTGTTGCGCATCAGGCCGTCCAGGATGCCGCCCAGCAGCTGAGTGGACGCCAAACCCATGTTCTCGTAGGCCTGGTTGACGATCAGCTTCTGCGCCCGTAACTGCGACAACGGGATCCGCGCCAACTCGGCGGCGATCTCGGCGACTCTGGCCTCCAGCCGCTCGAACGGGACCGCCTCGTTGATCAGTTCGACCTCGGCGGCCTGCACACCGGTCAGCGGCCGACCCGTCAGCGAGTGCCACTTGACCTTGGCCAGGCTGAGCCGATAGAGCCACATCCCGGTTAGATAGGCCCCCCACATCCGGCTGTACGGGGTGCCGATCACCGCGTCGTTGCTGGCGATGACGATGTCGGCGCACAGCGCGTAGTCGCTGCCTCCGCCAACACACCAGCCATGCACCTGGGCGATCACCGGTTTGGTGGCCCGCCAGATCGCCATGAACTTCTGATGCGGCCCGGTTTCGCGGGCAGTGACCATGGCGAAATCCTTGCCCGGATCCCAATGCCCGTCGGTCATCATCGTCTCGCCCCAGTGCTGGAAGCCGCCGCCGAAGTCATAGCCGCCGGAAAACGCCCGGCCGGCGCCGCGCAACACGATGACCTTGATTTCTGGGTTTCGCTCGGCCGAACCGATGGCCGCCTCGATTTCGTCGGGCATCGGCGGAACGATGGTGTTGAGCTGGTCGGGGCGGTTCAACGTGATCGTGGCGACCGCCCCGGTCGTCGTGTACAAGAGTGTCTCGAATTGAGCAGGTGGCATGACTGAATGCTGACAGCTCAGCCAGCTGCCGGCGTTACCGGTCGCCGTTAATCGTCAGCGTGGCGCCGCTGATCCCATCGCTCGAGCCGTGCCTGTAATTCGAGCAAGCCCAGCCCGGCGACCGGAGCCCCGATGAAAAGGCATGCCACCATGAGTGGAGTCATCATGACCTCCTCGCCCCCTAACCTTCCCCACATGGCTTTCTTAGGTGGACTTAAGGTACGCTTGCGGCGGCGGTCAGGAAAGTCAAACCGCCGGATTTTCTCCAGATCTTTTTCGGAAAGTTATCGGCGCCCAGACCTCGCTAGCCTGCGGCGGGGGGCAAGCCCAACATCCGCCACAGAAACGAGAAACTCAGCGCGGACTGGAACGCGATCTGCGCGTTGTCGGCTGCGCCGGCGTGGCCGCCCTCGATGTTCTCGTAATACCAGACTCGGTGACCCACAGCTTCCAGTGCGGCCGTCATTTTTCGGGCATGCCCCGGATGCACCCGATCGTCACGGGTAGACGTGGTGACCAGCACCGGCGGGTAATCAGCAGCGGCCGAAATGTTGTGGTAGGGCGAGTAGTCGGCGATGAATTCCCAATCATCGGGATTGTCCGGGTCGCCATATTCGGCAACCCAGGACGCGCCGGCCAGCAGCAGATGGAAGCGGCGCATATCCAGCAGCGGCACCTGACACACCAGCGCACCGAACAGCTCGGGGTACTTCGTCAACATGATGCCCATCAGCAGCCCGCCGTTACTGCCGCCCTGCGCACCGAGTTGCCGCACGGTGGTGATGCCACGGTCCACCAAATCGGTTGCCACCGCGGCGAAGTCCTCGGCAACCAAGTGGCGGCCGGCGCGCATCGCCTGGGTGTGCCAGCCGGGGCCGTACTCGCCGCCGCCACGGATATTGGCCAGCACGAAGGTGCCGCCGCGCGCCAGCCACAGCCGGCCGAGTACGCCGTCATACCCGGGCGTGCGGGCCACTTGAAATCCCCCGTAGCCGCTCAGCAGGGTCGGACCGGCGGCGTCCCGCGGACGCACTACGAAATACGGGATCGAGGTGCCGTCTTTTGACGTCGCGAAGTGCTGAGCGACGGTCATGCCTTCGGCGTCGAAGAAAGCCGGAGCGGATTTGATCTGTTCCAGCGTTCCGTCGACCGCCCCATGCAGTAGACGTGACGGCGTAACGAATCCACTGGAATCCAAAAAGATTTCGTCGCCGGTGTCGTCGGCGCCCGCGATGACGGTGTTGGTATTGGCGGGCACGTCGGTCACCGGTCGACGCTGCCAGCTGCCCGGTGTGACGACCTCGACGCGGCTGGCCACGTCGGCAAGCGTGATGACGACGAGCCGGTCGCGGGTCCAGGCGTAGGACAGCAAGCTGGTGTGCTCGTCGGGCTCGAACACCACCCGCAACTTTGCTGTACCGGCGAGGAACTCGTCATAGTCCGCGGCCAGTAGCGAGCCCGCGGTGTAGCTGGCGGTGCCGGTGAGCCAGTCGGTGCGCAGCTCGATCAGCAGCCACTGCCGGTGCACCGACACCGTCGCGTCGGTGGGCGCATCGATGCGGATCAGCTCATCGTCGCGCAGCTCGTACAACTGGTCGTTGAAGAAGTCGAGGGCCCGTCGCAAGAGCGTCCGCTCGAAGCCAGGCGTGCGGTCGACTCCGGTGGCCACGATGACGTCGCTGGGCGAGCCTTCGAACACCGTCTGCGCATCCTGGACCGGTTGCCCCCGGCGCCATCGCTTGACGATGCGCGGATAGCCGGATTCGGTCAGCGAGTCAGTGCCGAAATCGGTGCCCACCAACAGCGTGTCCGGATCGACCCAGCTGGTTCCGGACTTGGCCTCGGTCAGGGCAAATCCGTTGGCGACGAATTCTCTTGTGTGCATGTCGAATTCACGCACGATAGCTGCGTCCGAGCCGCCGCGGGACAGGTTGATCAGGGCCCGTGTGTGGTCGGGTTCGATGACGTTGGCGCCAGCCCACACCCAGTTCTCGTCGTCAGCGCGAGCCAGCTCATCCACGTCGATCAGCACGTCCCAGTCCGGGCTGTCGCTGCGGTAGCTGTCCAGTGTGGTGCGCCGCCACAGCCCGCGCGGGTTGGCGGCGTCGCGCCAGAAGTTGTACAGATAGTCGCCGCGACGGCGCACGTAGGGGATCCGGGCATCGGTATCGAGCACCTCGAGCGCTTCGGTGCGCATTCGCTCGAACTCCTCGCCGGAAAACTCGGCCAGTGTGGGCTTGTTGCGGACGCGCACCCAGTCCAGTGCCTCTTCGCCGGCAATGTCTTCCAGCCACAGATTGGGGTCTTCGGACCCGGGACTCGTCATAAAGAGATTGTGACGGCGGCGGTAGTGTGATCTGTATAACACCGTCGAACGAGGGGCTGATCTCATGACCGTCTACGCACGTCCGGGCTCCGCTGGGGCGCTGATGTCGTATGAATCGCGGTACGACAACTTCATCGGTGGCGAGTGGGTGGCGCCCGCCAAGGGTTTGTATTTCGAGAACCCGACCCCGGTGACCGGCCAGACATTCTGCGAAGTGGCGCGCTCCGACGAGGTCGATGTCGACAAGGCGCTCGACGCCGCGCACGCGGCGGCGCAGGGCTGGGGCACGACCTCCCCGGCCGAGCGCGCGGCGGTCCTGAACAAGATCGCCGACCGCATCGACGAAAACAAAGATGCGCTGGCAGTGGCCGAGGTCTGGGACAACGGCAAACCGATCCGCGAGGCGCTGGCCGCTGACATCCCGCTGGCGGCCGATCATTTCCGGTATTTTGCCGCCGCGATCCGCGCGCAGGAGGGGTCGCTGAGCCAGATCGACGAAGACACCGTCGCCTATCACTTCCATGAGCCGCTCGGTGTGGTGGGACAGATCATTCCGTGGAACTTCCCGATCCTGATGGGCGCTTGGAAACTGGCACCGGCGTTGGCTGCCGGCAACACGGTGGTGCTCAAACCCGCCGAGCAGACACCGGCCTCGATCCTGTATCTGATGTCGCTGATCGGCGACCTGCTGCCGGCCGGTGTGGTCAACATCGTCAGCGGTTTCGGCGTGGAGGCCGGCAAGCCGCTGGCATCCAGCGATCGCATCGCCAAGGTCTCGTTCACCGGGGAAACCACGACCGGGCGACTGATCATGCAATACGCGTCGCAGAACCTGATCCCGGTCACCCTCGAGTTGGGCGGCAAGAGCCCCAACATCTTCTTCTCCGATGTGATGGCGGCCAACGACGACTTCCAGGACAAGTCCCTCGAAGGGTTCACCATGTTCGCCCTCAACCAGGGCGAGGTGTGCACGTGCCCGTCGCGCAGCCTGATCCAGTCCGACATCCATGACGAGTTCCTGGAACTGGCGGCGATCCGTACCAAGGCGGTCCGGCAGGGGGACCCGCTCGACATCCAGACCATGCTGGGTTCCCAGGCTTCCAACGACCAGCTGGAAAAGATCTTGTCCTACATCGAAATCGGCAAGGAAGAGGGCGCCAAGCTGATCACCGGCGGTGAGCGTGCCGAGTTGGGTGGCGACCTGTCCGGCGGTTATTACGTACAGCCGACCATCTTTGCCGGCAACAACAAGATGCGCATCTTCCAGGAGGAGATTTTCGGGCCCGTCGTTGCGGTCACGTCCTTTGCCGACTACGGCGACGCAATGGGCATCGCCAACGACACCCTCTACGGCCTGGGCGCAGGGGTGTGGAGCCGCGACGGCAACACCGCCTACCGGGCTGGCCGGGACATCAAGGCCGGCCGGGTGTGGGTCAACTGCTACCACGTCTACCCGCCGCACGCGGCGTTCGGCGGCTACAAGCAGTCCGGTTTCGGGCGGGAGACCCACAAGATGGCGCTCGACCACTACCAGCAGACCAAGAACCTGATGGTGTCGTACTCGCAGAAGGCGCAGGGCTTCTTCTGATCACCCCGCGGGTGGTGATCACCTCCGCCGCCGCAGCCCTGCTCGGTGAGCTGCAGGACCGGCACGGTCCGGTGATGTTCCATCAGTCCGGTGGTTGCTGCGACGGGTCTTCGCCGATGTGCTACCCGGACGGGGACTTCATCGTCGGTGATCGCGATGTGCTGCTCGGTGTGCTCGACGTTGGTGCGGACGGGGTTCCGGTGTGGATCTCCGGGCCCCAGTTCCAGGCCTGGAAACACACCCAGCTCGTCATCGACGTGGTGCCCGGCCGCGGCGGCGGCTTCAGCCTGGAAGCACCCGAGGGAATGCGGTTTTTATCCCGCGGACGGGCTTTCAGCGACGGCGAGAACGCGGAGCTCACGGCTACCCCGTTGATCACTGGCGCCGACTACGAGCGCGGCGCGCGCCCGCCGGCACGCGCACCGGTGATAGCTGCCGCCGCTGACGCTTGTTCGGTACCCGCAGGGCGCGCCGCGAAGGTAAAGCCGTAGCGAGCAGCCGCGGCAGTATCGTCAAAGCGTGATACCGCTGCCGCGGACCTGGCTGCTGACCAGCTCGATGCTGGTCGGCGTCGCTGTCGGGTTGCTGGGCGGAACGGCCGCGCTTGTCGTGAATCACGTTCGGATGCGCCCGGACATCGCCATCGCGTTGGTAGTCGGGTTTCCCAGCGTCGTCGGGCTGCTGGTGATCCTGTTGTCCCGGCGGCGATGGCTGACGGCCCTGGGCGTGTTCATTCTCGCGCTGGCGCCGGGATGGTTCGGTGTGCTTGCGGTGATCGAGGTGACGACCCATGGCTGACGACGACCGCGTGGACACCCAGTCGCTGCCGAAGACCGAGGCGTACACGCCGACCTTCGACACCGGCGCGCACCCGAGAGCCGAACCGGCGATCATCGAGCCGGAGCCGAAGCCTCGGCGACGAAGGTGGTGGCATCGGCGCTCCGACGCGTCGGCGACGGAGATAGCGGACGAGCCGGCGAGCAGCCCCGCCCCGGCGGTTGAGGCCGCGACGGGTGAGGTGCCGCAGCCCGGCCCGCCGCACGCGCCCGTGCCGCCGATCGCCGTGCTCGGCCGCTACCACTATTTGAGGTGGTGGCAGTTCAGTCTGATGCTGTTGGCGGTGTGGGTTCCGGCTGGGGCGATCGGTGCCGGCCTGTTCTACTGGTGGACCCACGACCACTCTGCACACAAGACCCCGGTGGTCTTCGTGGTTTTGGTCTACGTCGTCGTGTGCACGGTCGCCGGCTTGATGCTGGCGATGGTGCCCGACCGGCCGCTGTTGTCAGCGGTCGCGATCGCGATGATGTCGGCGGTGTTCGCTTCCGTCGTCGCCGCGGCTCCGCTCTATGGCGCGTTCTACTGTGAGCACAGCCAGGTTCGTTGTCTGATGGGCATCCTCCCGTACTGAACCCGTCGGGGCTGGCGCGGGGAAGCTTGGACGGCGGGCAGATTCTGGCTATGCAAGGCTGGCGGGGTGAGCGACACCTCGGCGTCGTATACCCCGGCCGATCGCGACCTCGCCTCAATCGCTGACTTGATCGAAGATCCGGCGCGGGCAGCCATGCTCGCGGCGTTGGCCGGCGGTCGGGCGCTGCCGGCGGGGGAGCTGGCTCGGCGAGCCGGGGTGCATCCCGCCACCGCCTCCACACATCTGCGGCGGCTGACCGAAGGCGGGTTGATCCGGGTCCGGGCCCAGGGCCGGCACCGATACCACGAGATCGTCAACCCGGAGGTGGCCACGGTGCTGGAGGCCATCGCCCAGATCGCGCCGCCGGCTCCGGTCCCCTCCCTGAGTCAGCATCGCGCCGCCCGCGCGCTGTTCGAGGCCCGTACCTGTTACGACCACCTTGCCGGCCGCCGCGGCGTGCAACTCCGTGACCGGCTGTTGGCCGTCGCGGCCATCCGCCGCCTCGACGACCGGGACCACGAACTCACCGATGGCGGCCAGTATCTGCTCGACGAGCTGGGCATCGACCTGGCAACACTGAGGGCCAGCCGGCGGGTGTTCGCCCGCTCATGCATCGACTGGACCGATCGGCGGGTCCACCTCGCCGGGGCGCTTCCCGCCGCTATCACCAGCGTGTTCCTCGCCCGCGGCTGGCTCACCCGTGGGCCGGGCCGTAGCCTGCGCGTCGTCAGCGGCTACGACGACCACCTTGAAAAATGGCTGGCCACCTAACTTGGCCGAGAGCGGACTGGTACGTGGCCATTGCCTAGCTACGGGCGCCGGCGGTTCCCGCCGACTTCCGGGAGGTCTACGACGAGCTGCTGGCACAGACGCGTCAGGCCGGCGCAGCCTCGGCTTCCTCTGGGCGGCGACCAAACGTCCAATCACCTGAGTAGCGACCTTCGAAAACACGAAGGAATTTTATCCGGAAAGTTAGATTTTCTCAGCCTGGTCTCAGGTACAGTTCGAACTACGATTGGAACTGTGTGCGAGGGGGCTAGTCATGGTGCAGCGCACTCCTCCTTGGACTACCGCAGGCAGCGCGATTGCCCGCGACAAAGGTGACACCTGGGAACGTCTAACTCCCGAAGGCCGGTTCAGGGGGTTCGACGTATGCGAGCGGTGAGCGGGTCGGGTTGGCCGTTGGTGGGCCGCGATGACGAGATCCGCCAGGCGTTGGCGGCGCTCGAGGACGACGCGGAGTTTCGGGGCGTCGCGTTGGTGGGTGATAGCGGGGTCGGCAAATCGACCCTGGCTCGGACCCTGGCCACGATCGCCAAGTCGCAGGGGCTGATGGTGCGGTTTGTGCTGGGCACCCAAACCGGCTCCGCCGTGGCATTGGGCGCGTTTTATCGGTCGGTGACTGTCGACGCTCCGCATGAACCCGCCGCGATGCTGGCCGCCGCGCAACAAACCCTGGAGGGGGAAGAGAACCTGGTCGTCGTCGTCGATGATGCCCAGTGGCTCGATCCGTTGTCGTCGACGCTGGTGTACCAACTTGCCGCCAGCGGCGCTGCACGGCTGATCGTGACGATCCGGTCGGGCGACAACGTGTCCGATGCGGTGACGGCGCTGTGGAAAGAGCGGCTGTTGCTGAGCCTGCGCATCGAAGCGTTCACCCGGGAGCAGACCGGGGAACTCGCCCGCGCCGTGCTCGGCGGCGCCGTCGATACCCGGCTGATCAGCGAGTTACAGCATCGGGCTGCGGGCAGCCCGCTGCTGTTGCGCGGCTTGCTGAGCGCCGGTCGGGAAAGTGGTGTGTTGGTGCGCACGGAAGACGGTTGGCAGCTTCGGGGTGCGCTGCGTGCAGATCGCGAACTGCAGGATCTGCTTGAGTTTCGGCTGCGATCCTTGGCCGCCGAGGAATTGGAGGCGGTCGAGGTTTTGGCGGCTGCCGAGGTGCTGGACTGGGAGATCCTGCGTGGGCTTTGCGATGCCGACGCGGTGGCACGCCTTGAGCGCCGCGGCGTGGTCCAGTTCGTTGCCGATGGATCGCACACGGTGGCGCGGTTGTATCACCCCCTCTTGGGTGAGACGGCAATGCAACGAGCTGGGGTGGTGCGCTCGCGGCAGCTCAATGGCATGCTGGCACAACAACTTCGGAAGGACATGCGGCCGGAAGAGCAGCGCTCAAGGTTGTCCGACGTGCGCACCCAGATCCAGCTGGCCCAGTTCATGATGCGAAGCGACCTCGCCCCGGACCTGGATGTGATGATCGATGCGGCGGCGAGCGCGATGACCATGTCGAACATAGTTCTCGCCGAAGAGCTGGCCCGATTCGCGTTCGATCGCGGCGGGGGCTTGGCGGCTGCGGTCGTGCTTGCTGAGGCGATGGGTTGGCAGGGACGCGGCGATGAGGTCGAGGCGGTGCTTGGTGCCTTTGACCCCGATGGTGCCGATGAGTTGCTGACCGCGCGATGGGGCTGTGTGCGCGCCATGAATCTGTTCTTCAATTGCGGGCAGGTCGAGCAGGCACGGAAGATACTCGCCAACGTGACGGATCGCATCAACTCCGAGGCGATCGTCAGCTACGTCGCAGCAGTCGACGTGTTGTTTACGTGCTTCTCCGGCGACATAGAGACCACGATCGAGACCGGCCTGGCCCTGTGTGCATCGGATCTGCCGTTGGCGGCGGTGTGGGCGGCTGTGCCGACGTGCTGGGCGTTGGCGCTCGCCGGGCGGTTTGACGACGTTCACCGCGTAGCGGAGGCGGGGCTGCGAGCGGCTGCGCTCGCCCAACCGGGAGGGTTACCCAGGATCGGGTTGGCTGAAGTCATGGCGTTGACGGCCATCGGTGATTATCCGGCTGCCGAGCGGGCCAGGGAGCGTCATGCCACGGGTGTCCTGGAAGCAGACGACGCGATGCGTGGACTCGTGCACCTTGCCCGCGGTGCGCTGTCGTCGGCCTGCGCTGCATTTCGCGACTCGATGTTGGCAATGTCGGGTGGTTTTACGTCGGTCTGGTCGATGCCGGTGGCGGCCTGGTGGGCGCAGGCCGAAGGCGCACGGGGAGACGGTGAGGCAGCCGCCGCGGCGTTGCGGCGTGCGGAGGACGCCTACGGACCACACCTAGCCGTGTTCTTGCCGGAACTTGAGCTGGCCCGGGCCTGGGAGCGGGCAGCTGTCGGCCAGACGACGGCCGCCCAGAACCATGTGGTGCGCGCCGCGCAGATTGCGCACCACTCCGGGATGTACGCCGTGGAGATGTCTGCGCTGCACACCGCCGTGCGGTTCGATGACCGTTCGCAGAGCGCGAGGCTAGAGGAGCTCGCCGCGACGCTGAACACGCCGTTGGCGGAGGCGATCGCCGAGCACGCTGGCGGCCTGGCCAACCGCGACGGCGACCTGCTCGACGCCGCGGCTGATCGGTTCGCTGACCTGGGTGCGGTGGCGCTCGCCGCCGACGCGGCGGCCCAGGCGGCGCACGAACACGCGCGCACGGGCCACCGCGGCAAGGAATTGGAGTCGTCGACCAGGGCGCACTGGCTGGCCAGCCAGGGCGAAATCCGGACACCGGCGGTCGCTGCCGCGGCGCGGCCGCTGCCCATCACCGACCGCGAACGCGAGATCGCGATGCTGGTCCTGGCCGGCTTGTCCAACCATCAGGTCGCCGACCAACTGGTCGTCTCGGTGCGGACGGTGGAGGGACACCTCTACCGCATGTTCGCAAACCTCGACATCAGCAGCCGCGACCAGCTCATCCACTTACTAAAACTGGATTGGCCCGAGGCATAAGGCGCGCGCGAGCATGTAGCGACACCGGTGTGGGCTATCGCCATGTGCCCGTCGAATTCGCGGGCAGTGGCGAGTCGGTGGCCTCGCGGATGTATTCACCAATTTGCCGTAACGAGCGAGTCGCCTCGGGCACAGCGGCGCCGCGAGCTGGAAGTCATGAATCTGGCTGGGCCAGATCCGCACCTCGGCCGGCACACCGGCGGCCGCCAGCGTGCGGGCGGCCAACTGCGCGTCGTAGAGCAGCACCTCGGAGCCGGATACGTGAATCAGCGTGCGCGGCAGACCGGGTTGGACGTGATCCAGCGGCTCATACAGTTCTTCGGGCTTGCCGTCGATGATGTGCTTGCTGGCGGCGCTGGCCGCCAGTGCGACCAGCGCGTCGAACGCCTTCGCCGGAAGCATCGCATCGGTCTTGATGTTGGGATGGGCCTGTTTGGGTTTCTTGGCCAGCTGCATCAACGGCGAGATCGCCACCAGCGCCGCGGGTTGCTCGCCGAACTGCTGCAGCCGCTGGGCAAGCGCGAGCGCCAGGTAGCCGCCCGCGGAATCGCCGGCCAATACGATCTGGTCTGGCTCATACCCGCGTCGGCGCAGCCAGCGGTAAGCATCATGGCAGTCGTTTAGGGCCATCCCGACCGAGTGCTTAGGACTAAGCCGGTAGTTGACCACCAATACCGGCGAGTCGGCGAATCGCGAGAGCGCGTTGACAACTCGGCTGTGCGAGTTGGTCCCGCAGGTCAGGAACGCGCCGCCGTGCAGATAGAGCACCACCCGGCGGTTGCCGTCCGCGGGCAGCACCCCGGGCGCGCGAACCAGCTGCGCGCTGGCGTTGGGCAAACCCACCATCGCTCGGATGGTGCTGGGAGCGGGGCGTAGGACTTGGGACGCGAAGTCAACGAGGCCAAACGGCCAGGGCAGATGCGGAACCCGGCTGCACACCGCCAGGGGTGGGCGGATCGTCAGCCGCGACGCCAGCGACACTAACCGGGCGGCGATACTCGGACCGCTCTCGATGACCTCGACGGGAGCGTCGTCAATGACGGCAAATCTGCCTGTCTTAACGAGGGCATGCGGGCGAACGCGATCTCGGGGCGAGCCGGATACCTTGGCGGTGCGGTCATGCTCAACACCTCCCACGTCGTTGTAGTAGCGGTCTAATGTCGTCTGCGTTGCGTTCTATGAGCAAGCCGATTGTTGGCCCCACAGACCCAGCGGCCTACAGTAGACGCCTACTCGCATTGCGGTCGTGTCTACTTGCGGGCGCCCCCGAACCGTTATGCCCCTGGAAGCCAATCGATTTCGCCACTCACCTGCCGCGAGTAGTCCGGCCCTAACCGCCGTGCGGATAGCGACGGCCCAGCGCTGCAGCCGTTCAACGTCATTGTCACCAAGCTGCGCCCGCGGTCACGGATCGTAAACCGTCAGCAAACGATTGGCCGCGCCGATACTCTACGGGTGCGCGACCACTACTCGTCCTGTTTCCGGCGACCACTCTACGGGTGTCAATCCAGCTGGCACCAGCTCACATCCCCATACGCTCCCCGCATGACACATAGTCGGGACACCGTCGCGGCCACCGATGACGGGCCGCGCATTCTGACCCTCGGCTACCTTCGCAGGCTCGGCGCCGGACGGGCGCGCTGTGAACGCAGTGAACCGAACGGACACCTGAACCGTGTCCTCAGCGAGGGGCTGCCGTACCCGGGCGGGCTACAGATAACCCGGGCAGCAAACAGGTAGTGCACTACTCGTGTGCGCAAAACGCTACAAGCGGAACCTGATGCGAAGACAAGCGGAACCCGAACCGAAGTAAGGCAGGTGGTGACTCCATCATGGCTGGGTCTTCTCTCACGGAGCTGCTGCAGGAGCGAGCGATCCGGCAGCCCGACGCCACGGCGTACACGTTTATCGACTACGAAGTCGATCCGACTGGATATGCCGAAAGCCTTACGTGGGCGCAAGTTAACCGCAGAGCGCAAGTCGTTGCCGAAGAGCTAAGTCTTTGCGGTTCGAGTGGCGATCGGGCCGCCATACTGGCACCGCAAGGCCTCGGTTACATCGCCGCCTTCCTGGGTGCACTGCAAGCAGGCTTCATAGCGGTTCCGTTGTCAGTACCCCAGTTTGGTGTTCACGATGAGCGTGTCCACTCAGCATTGCAGGATTGCGCTCCTTCGGTGATCCTCACAACGCTGTCCGCCGCTGCCGAAGTCACCAAGTACGCGGACGGTTGCAATGGCGGTTCAGCCGCCACGGTCATTGAGGTCGATTCGCTAAACCTAGACGCTCCATGCCGGTTCAGACCCGTACGCAACTCGCCTTCCCTGCCCGCGTATCTGCAGTACACGTCGGGATCGACCCGCAAGCCGGCTGGTGTCGTCATTACGCATAAGAACGTCATCGTCAACGTTCAACAGGCATTTTCCGACTACATCCGGAAGGTAGCGCCACCCGGGATAAGTCTGGTCTCATGGCTGCCGTTCTATCACGACATGGGCTTGCTGCTTGGGGTCTGTGGGCCTTTAGTAACCGACAGCAATGCGGTCGTAATGAGCCCTTTGTCGTTTCTTCAGCGCCCGGCCCGCTGGATGCAGATGCTTGCAGCCGATTACCCAACTTTCACCGGTGCGCCCAATTTCGCATTTGAACTGGCTGCACGCCGAACGTCCGACGAGGACATGGCCGGGCGTGACCTCGGCGACGTGCTCGCGATCGTCAGTGGCGCCGAACGGGTCCAAGCCGCCACGATCAAGCGCTTCACGGACCGCTTCGCTCGCTTCAACCTCAGTGAGACGGTGATACGGCCTTCGTACGGTCTCGCGGAGGCGACGGTGTATGTGGCGAGTGCCGACGCGGGCCGCGCACCGAAGAGCGTTCGATTTGACTACGAAAAGTTGTCAAGCGGTTATGCCAAACCATGCGGAAGCGAAGACGCCGGCAGCACCGAGCTGATCGGTCACGGGACTTCCCGCTCCACCACACTTCGAATCGTGGATCCGGAGACGAGAATGGAGAATCCGGCCGGAAAGGTTGGCGAAATCTGGGTGCACGGGGAAAACGTCGCCGAGGGATATTGGCAGAAGCCCCGAGAGACCCAGCGCACATTCGGCGGAAGTCTGTTTAATCCCTCGCCCGGCACGCCGGAAGGGTCCTGGCTGAGAACCGGGGACTTAGGCGTCATTTCCGATGGCGAACTGTTCATCATCGGCCGTATCAAGGACCTGCTGATCGTGTACGGGTCCAATCACTACCCGGACGATATCGAGGCAACCATCCAAGAAATAACTAAGGGGCGGGTCGCGGCTATATCCGTTCCGAACGATCACCGGGAGCAGCTTGTCGCAATCGCCGAGGTGAAGACACGGGGCGAGTCTGATGAAGAGCTGACGCAGAAATTCCGCTCGATGAAGCGTGAAATCATCTCGGCATTGTCGAACATCCACCGCTTGCGGGTTGCCGACCTTGTCTTTGTGGCGCCTGGTTCGATTCCGATCACGACCAGCGGCAAGATCCGACGTTCGGCTTGTGCCGCGCGCTACCGGCGGGCTGAATTCGACCGTTTGGACGTGACCGCATGGCGCGGGTCTAGCCGCGCACCTCATGTTGCTACCGGGATTAGGTGAGTAGATGTCCATGAAGCAGCGTGTGGTCGACTACATCGTCGGGCACCTCTCGGCAATCGGAGTCGACTACATCTTCGGCGTCGACGGCGCCAACATTGAAGACCTTTACGACGCCGCATTTTTCCAGTCGGACATCACCGCCGTGTTGGCCAAGCACGAGTTCTCTGCCGCTACGATGGCTGAGGGTTACAGTCGCGGCGGCGGCGGCTTGGGTGTGGTGGCGGCGAACTCCGGCGGGAGCGCGCTGAATCTTGTTCCTGGCCTGGGCGAATCGTTCACCAACCGCGTGCCGGTATTGGCGTTGGTGGGCCAACCGGAGACCACGATGGATGGTCGCGGCAGTCTACAGGACACCAGCGGTCGCAACGGTTCGCTGAATGCCGAGGCGTTGTTTTCTAAGGTGTCGGTGTTCTGCCGACGCGTGCAGACTCCCGCCGACATCGCCTCGGCATTGCCAGCCGCCGTGGCGGCGGCGCGAGCGGGGGGGCCTGCAGTGTTGTTGCTGCCCAAGGACATTCAACAGTCTGAGGTGCGGATCAACGGTTACATGGGTGAGCACGGTATCGAGCGGCCAGGAAATATTGGTGACCCGCATCCGATCGTGCGAGCGCTGCGCCGGGTGACCGGACCGGTGACGATTATCGCCGGTGAGCAGGTGGCCCGCGACGATGCACGAGCCGAATTGGCGGCACTGCGGGCGGTGCTTCGGGCGCGGGTGGCGTGTGTGCCCCACGCCAAGGATGCTGCCGGCACACCAGGTTTCGGGTCATCGTCGGCCCTTGGAGTCACCGGTGTCATGGGCCACCCGAGTGTGGTGGAAGCGGTGGCCGGTAGCGCGCTGTGCCTGGTGGTGGGTACCCGGCTGTCGGTGACTGCGCGCGCTGGCCTCGACGATGCGCTGGCTGCGGTGCGCACGATCTCGATCGGGTCCGCACCGCCGTATATTGCGTGCACCCACGTCCACACTGACGATCTGCGGGCGTCGTTGCGAATGCTGACGAGCGCGCTAACCGGCCGCCAGCGGCCAACCGGGGTTCGGGTGCCTGATGTGGTGCCGAGCACCGCGTTGAATCCACCGGCATTTGACGGTCCAGGAGTGCGCTATCGCGACGCTATGAGTGTGCTCGATCGCGTATTACCCGACGGGGTCGACATTGTCGTTGATGTCGGCAGCGCCGGCGCGGCGGCTGTCCATTATCTGCCGGTGCGGCGCGGGGGCCGGTTCGCGGTCGCACTCGGCATGGGCTACAGCTTTGGTGCGGGCATCGGGATGGCGTTCGGCCGTGCGAAGGTCCGGGCGCCGGGCGGGCGCGTCGTGGTGATCGCGGGAGACGGCGCGTTTTTTATGCACGGCATGGAGGTGCACACCGCTGTCCACTACCGGCTTCCGGTGACGTTCGTATTGTTTAACAACAACGCCCACGCCATGGGCGTGATCCGCGAGCAGCTGTTCTACGGCGACCGGCACAGCTACAACCGGTTCGCCCCGAGTCGGCTCGGGGCCGGTCTGGCGGCGATGCTTCCAGGGCTAGCATCCGTCGACGTCACCGACGCCGACGGACTTAGCGCGGTGATGCGCACGGCGCTCGATGTCGATGGCCCGTCGGTGGTCAGCATCGAATGCGCAGCCGACGAAATCCCGCCGTTCGCGGCGTTTCTTGAGCCGTCAATGGCCAAAACCGTTATGCACCAAGGTATTACAGAGGAGAACAAATCCGATGTGGCTGTCAGTGCTTGACGATACTGTCGCCCGAACCGGCACCACACGGCCGATCGAGGCAATGGTCCGTATCGAAGCCTTACCACTAGATAAGACCGCTCTCAACCTTCGTGACGAAGAGGCGGTCGGTGTACCCGCACGACGAAGTCTTCTGCCAGTACTGCACGCCCAACCCCCACATCGGCCCAAATAGAGAGTGCATGCATCATGCTCAACTACGGTACGCAACCAGATGTGCTCGGACCATTAACCGCCGCTCAGCGGTCGATATGGGCGGCTCAACAACTCCTGCCTGAAGTCCCGTTCAACTTTGCCGTTTTTCTGGCGATCGATCACGATGTCGACGCCGACAGGCTCACGGTTGCGTGCGAATCGGCGGCAACGCGGTTCGGCACACCATGCGCGCGGCTATCCCTCGATGACGGCGAACCGGTCTTCATAGTCGACCGCGCGCTTCCGCAGACCGTACGCTGCATCGATCTGCGCGGCGAGTGCGACCCGGTAGCCGCTGCCCGCAGCTGGATGAACAACGACTACAGCCGACCAATTGATCTATTCCGTGACCAACTCACCGACTTGGCGTTGCTGCGGATCACCGACAATCTTTCGTACTTCTACTTGCGTACGCACCACGTTCTCTTCGACGGATATGGCGCCGACAATTTCATGCGACACATCGCGGCCGTCTACTCGGGGTCAGCCGCTGCCCACACTGGCGAGGTCGACTTTTCCGAGTTTGCGCTGATCCGCGACGCAGATCAGAAGTATCAGCAGTCTTCGCGCAGTCATACCGATGCCGAGTACTGGAAGACCGCCTTGCGCGGACCTCTGGACGTCACCGACCTGGGCGGAACGCGGCGGTCGGTGGCACCACGCCACCCGCTGGTGCGCGAGCTGGAATGCACGCATCGACTGTCGGAGAACGAGCAGGACCCGTTCGATGTCGCAAGAGTTGTCGCGACAATGGCGGTGTTCATCGCGAAAACAACAGGACGCCAGAACGTCTCGATGTCGCTGGCGGTTTCGGCGCGCACGACTGCGGCGCTGAAAAGATGTGCGGGCATGGTGTCGAACCTGGTGCCGCTGCCGGTCTGCGTCGATGACGGCGACACCATGGGTGCACTGACCGATCGGGTCACAACGGCCCTCGTCGGTGCGCTGCGGCATCAACAGTTCCGGCGCTGGCCGGACCTCATTGCCGATGGAGGCCGCCTCGACACGAACGTCGAGTTCGGCCCCGTGGTGAACGTGATGGCCTTCGCCGAGCCGCTTCGTTTCGGGCCTTCGGAAGTGACGTACAACGCCTTCAATTTCCCCGTACAAGACGTTGCGGTGAACATCTATCCGCGGACGGGCAACGAGAGGCCGCGGATTGAGTTCGCGTGGAATCCGGACCGGTACACCGACGACGACATCGCCAGGCACATAAGCCGCCTGGAAATGCTTGTCGACCGCCTTTTGGTGGCCGATGCGTCGGTGGTGGTGGGCGAGGTGGCGTTGCTGGATGGCGGTGAGCGTGATCTGGTGTTGTCGGGGTGGTCGGGTGCTGGGGTGGGGGCGCCGGTGGGGGTGGCCCCGCAGTTGTTGGCGGCGGCGGTGG
>NZ_DATMLH010000131.1:0-3077 GCF_035570115.1 Mycobacterium sp. | reverse complement strand
CGACAGGGAAACGCCCGGACCCATCCCGAACCCGGAAGCTAAGCCTGCCAGCGCCGATGATACTACCCAACCCGGGTGGAAAAGTAGGACACCGCCGAACACACACCCAAAAAAGGGCACCCACAACGGTGCCCTTTTTTGCACCCAAAAATAGCCTTAATCAAAAAGCATTAAATTCCCCGATTTTACGTTCTTCTCCATTTCCAGCAGCGACCGCTTACGATCGAGGCCGCCGCCGTATCCGGTAAGACTTCCGTTTGCACCGATCACCCGGTGGCACGGGACGATAATGGCGATCGGATTGTGGCCATTTGCCAGCCCCACGGCGCGAGCGGCACCCGATGCGCCGATCTGTTCCGCGATCTCTCCGTACGATCGGGTTTCCCCGTACGGAATAGTCAGCAGCGCCTGCCAAACCCGCCGCTGAAACTCGCTACCCACCAAGCTGAGTTCGAGGTCGAAATCGGTGCGCTGACCGGCGAAGTACGCCTCGAGCTGGTCGACCGCGTCCGGAAAGACCCGATCGTCGGGCACCCAGTCAGTGCGGTTCGGCTCATAGGTCTGGTCCAGCATGCGCAGATTCGTCAGCGCGCCGCCGCGCCCCGCAAGCGCCAACGGACCGATCGGGCTGTCAATGGTGCGGTAGTGGATCATGCGATCTCCTTCGACGGCCAGTGGTTTACCGGGTGCTCCAGCGTGGTCCAGAGATGTTGTGTGGCATAGGAGCGCCAGGGGCGCCACGGATGGCTTCGCGCAGTCAGTGCCCGCGGAGCGGTCGGCAAACCCAATTGCTCGGCAGCCAAGCGCAATCCGAGGTCGCTAACGGGAAAGGCGTCTGGGTCACCCAGACCGCGCATGGCGATCACCTCGGCGGTCCACGGCCCGATGCCTGGCAGTGCCAGCAACTGGTGACGGGCCGCGTCCCAGTCGCAACCGGTGTCAAGGATCACGCTGCCATCGGCCAGCGCGGCGATGAGGGCGGTCAGGGTCCGCCGGCGTGCCTCCGGGACGGCCAGATGGGCCGGATCGATGTCGGCGAGCTGCTCAACCGACGGAAAGGTATGCGTCAGTGTGCCGTCGGCGTCGTGGACCGGCTGGCCGTATGCGATGACCAGCCTGCTCGCGTGTGTTCGCGCGGCCTTGGTGGATACCTGCTGACCCAGTACCGCTCGCAGCGCGAGTTCGTTCTCGTCGACGGTGCGGGGTATGCGTTGCCCTGGTGCCTTGGCTACCACCGGGGCCAGTGCCGGATCAGATTGCAAGATCTCGATCACCGCCTCCGGATCCGCGTCGAGGTCTAGTAGCCGCCTGCAACGGGAGATCGCGGTCGTCAGGTCGCGGAAATCGTCGAGCACCAGCAGGCATCGGACGTGGTCGGGCGCGGGTGTGAGGCTGACGATGCCGTTTCCGGACGGCAGCCGCAGGGTGCGGCGATATGTGCCGTGGCGCACTTCCTCGCATCCGGGCACCACGCCGGCAGCCAGATGACCGAAGACCCCTTCGTAGGCGAACGGAGCCCGCACCGGCAGGCGTAGCGACACCGTCCCCGGTGACCGCACGTTCAATGCGGTACGCCCGAACCGTGCGGACGCGCGTTTGCGCAACTGGGTGGGAGTGCTGTCGCACACCAAGCGCAGCGTGTCGTTGAATTGGCGGATGCTGGAAAAGCCTGCGGCAAAAGCGACATCGCCGAAAGCCAGATCAGTCGTCTCGATCAGTACGCGCGCGGTCTGCGTGCGCTGCGCGCGGGCCAGGGCAAGCGGGCCGGCACCGGTTTCGGCCTGCAGCAGCCGCTCGAGCTGACGTGTGGTGTAACCGAGACGGGCGGCAAGACCGGTGACACCCTCGCGGTCCACGACGCCGTCGGCGATCAGCCGCATGGCCCGGGCGACGAGGTCGCCGCGGATGTTCCACTCGGGCGACCCCGGCGATGCGTCCGGGCGGCAGCGCTTGCACGCGCGAAAGCCGGCACGTTGCGCGGCGGCTGCGGTTGGATAAAACCGGACATTGCGGGCGAACGGTGGCCGGACCGGACAGCTGGGGCGGCAATAAATCCCGGTGGTCAGCACCGCTGTGACGAACCAGCCGTCAAACCGAGCGTCCTTGGATTGCACGGCCCGATAGCAGCGGTCGAAGTCTTCATGCACGGTTCGACAATTACACCCGACCACTGACATTGCTGGCGGATAACCGACATCGTAGTCGGACACCAGCGCATATGTGGTGCTAGGAGGCGCTTTCCGGCGTCGACCGTGTGTGGCCGGCCCACCCGTGGCCACATTTTGGCAGGCCGCCGACACCGAGTGCCAGCACGAACGATTTGTGGCGCCCGGACTCATCGGCTAACTGCTGTAGTTGGACGGCCGTCAGTAGGCAGCTGCTCAATTGGTGTGCTGCCAGCCATTCGTCGAGCAGCTGGTCGACCGGCCCGATACGTGGCGCCGGCGCACCCGCCTCCGGCAACATCAGCATGTGGATCGCGATGGCGTTCCCCGTCTGGGTGTTGATGGTCAGCGGCTTGCTGTCGGCCCGCGCGGGGTTGTTCGAGGAACTGAGGACTGGCGGGGATGGGCCGACGGCGCCTGCCCGATGAACATCGACGCAACGGTCGTCGCCTGGTCGAATGGCCGCCGACGAAATGGTCCGGGGGCGTGATCGGGGCGTAGTGTTCGCACGGACAGTACAGAGCGGAGTCCGAAATGCCGACGAGCGATCATGACTGGAGCAAGCCAGCGGCGACGGCCATTCCCAAGGAGGGGTACTTCGAGCTCGAGCGGGGCCGCTACGGTCCGATCTATCCGAGGACTCCTGCCTGCTATGGCTTTTCGATCATCGCGAAGGTCAAAGAGGGGCGCGAAGAGGCCGTCCGCGCGTACGGCAAGCAGATCGAGGAAGCGATTGCCGGGAGTCCCGACGTGCTCGCGCCGCTGCGGCTGCACTACTTGCGGTGGGTATTGTTCGACGTCGGTTCGGGCCTGCATTTTCAGTACCAGGGCATCTTCGACACCGATTTCGACAAGTACACCGAGGATGCGGTGGCGCTGTTCAGCGCGACCGGGATCACCACGGTGTTCACC
>NZ_DATMLH010000130.1:0-40216 GCF_035570115.1 Mycobacterium sp. | reverse complement strand
CGACAGGGAAACGCCCGGACCCATCCCGAACCCGGAAGCTAAGCCTGCCAGCGCCGATGATACTACCCAACCCGGGTGGAAAAGTAGGACACCGCCGAACACACACCCAAAAAAGGGCACCCACAACGGTGCCCTTTTTTGTGCTCAAAAATACAGACATTAACCGTGGAAATCAGGATTTCGGTCGAATGCAGATCAAAATTCGCGCCGACGGTATGCACTAATTTGAGTCAAGTCGGGCCGTCACATTGTGACCTCTACGTTTGCCGATTGACGCGATTGGGGCACGGCAGTAGAAGTTGTAGCCGCGCGGATCCCTACTGGATGCGGAGTCCCGCGATGAGGAGTTCGACCAGGCGACGAGGGTTGTAGCGGGGGTCGCTGCCCGCCCCAACGCACAGATTCCCGACGCCGCGGAGTAGTTCGTAGGCATCCAGGCCGGGTCGGATCTCTCCCGCCGCAGCTGTCGCCTCGAGGAGTTGTGCGCACACGGGGACTAGGCGGTCGATGAAGTAGGCGTGCAGCGTCGTGAAGGCGGCGTCGTCGGACCGTAGCACTTCGGCCAGGCCGTGCTTGGTGGCCAGGAAGTCGACGAACATGTCGATCCAGCGGGCTAGCGCCTGGTGCGGCGTAGCGCTTTCCGCGAGCAGAATGGGGCCGGCGTCGGCGCAGGCCTCGACCTGGTGTCGGTAGACGGCGACAATCAGGTCGGCTCGTGTCGGGAAGTGGCGGTAGATCGTGCCGACGCCGACGCGGGCCCTGGCCGCGATGTCGCGCACCGGCGCATCGACGCCGGACTCGACGAACGCCGCGGCGGCGGCGTCCAGCAGCGTCGCCTCGTTCCGCCGGGCATCGGCGCGCTTCCGTGGCGCCGCCGCCCCCGATCCGCTCTCACCCCCGGCCGCGCCCACGCCACCTCCGTCCCACGCATTGCCAAGCGGAACAAGGTTCCGTATCGTCTTTATCGGAACACGGTTCCACTTCCTTCAGGATGACAGATCCGGCTAGCGGCACCAAGCCGGACGTCCCAGGCTCGCTTCACCCCACGGAGAAACCCATGTCGCAAGCATCTCTGCCCAGTTTCGGAATCGTGACCGCGCCCATGCAGATCGGCTACCGGGATATCCTCCGCGTTTGGCGCGAGGCGGACGCGGTCCCGGAAATCGAGCACGCCTGGCTGTTCGATCACCTCATGCCGATCGTCGGCGACCGGAATGGGCCGATTTTCGAGGGTTGGACCCTGCTATCGGCACTCGCCGCGCAGACCGAGCGGCTGCGCTTAGGGCTGCTGGTGACCAGCAACAGATTCCGGCCGCCTGCGATGCTGGCCAAGATCGCCACGACCGTCGATATCGTCTCCGGCGGTCGACTCGACTTCGGAATTGGCGCGGGCTCACGTCCCGGCAACCCGCTGGCTCGCCGCGAGTACGAGGCACATGGCCTGCCCTACCACGACTTTCGTCACTCGGTGGAGGCCCTCGCGGAAGCCTGCACGGTCATCCGGCGGCTGTGGACGGAGAGCGACCCGTTCGACTTCCACGGCGCCTACATCAACCTCACCGGCGCATTCGGCAACCCAAAACCTGTCCAGCGCCCCCACCCGCCGATCCTCGTCGCCGGACGCTCGGCCGCCGTGCTCCGCGTGGCCGCTGAGCATGCTGACCTGTGGAACATCCCCGGCGGCGACGCCGACGACGCCGCCGAGCGCAGCGCGCTGCTGGACCGCTGCTGCACCGAGGCCGGCCGGGATCCCGCCGCCATCACCCGCTCGATCCATCTGCATGTGTCCTACGACAAGCCCGGTACCACGCGGGACGCGATCAGCGAAGCGCTCGACGCCGGGTTCCGGCACTTCACGCTCGGCCTCCCGATGGAGCCTTACCCGGCCAACGTCGCTCGGTGGATCGCGGATGAGCTCATCGCCAAGGCGCTGTAGCGGGCCGCCGCATTGGTCGGCTCATCAACCGCCGAGGATGACCATGAGTAATTGGCGCAGCCAGGCGCGAGCGCCGGGCAGGTCACCGTCGAGGATCAGTTGGGTGGCGACTCCGTCGTAAGCGGCGACGACCGCCCGGGCGGTGTCGGCAATGCCGCCCAGTGCTGGATGCATGTCGTTGTCGGAGGCGCCGAGACGCTGTTCGACCGTGGCGCGGAGTTGGTCGCGGTGGGTCGCGAGGCGCTCGGCGACCTCGGGGTGACGGGCGGCGTGCATCAAGAAGTCCGTCTTGACCAATAACCAGTCGCGATCGAGCAACAGCGTCTGCGAGACCTGGTCGAGAATCTCGGTCACGTCTGTAGGTTCAGGCGTAGACGTCATCGCGGTGGCGAGTTGGTCGGCGATCAGCGTGGCCCGCTCGTCGTAGAGGGTGAAGAAGAGTTCTTCAAGGCTGGCGAATTGCGAGTAGAACGCTCCCCGGGTGTAGCCGGCGTCGGCGCAGACGTCCTCGATGCGAGCGTGCCCGAATCCCTTGTCGGCGAACACCCGGAATGCGGCATCGAGGAGCCGCGCCCGTGTCTCGGCGCGGCGCTTGGTCACCGAGGTGGCTTGGTGGCCGTTGGTGTCATCTGCATCACCTAATAATACATTGAAGTATCAGATACATTATTGTATCGGATACATGCACAGGTGTCAGAGAAGGAGCGACTGATGGACGCTGATGTCATCGTGATCGGTGGTGGGTTGGCCGGACTGGTCGCCACCCGCGAGTTGACCCGCCGCGGCAAGAAAGTCGCCGTCGTCGATCAGGAGAATGCCGCCAACCTGGGCGGTCAGGCTTTTTGGTCATTCGGCGGCATCTTCTTCGTCGACAGCCCTGAGCAGCGCCGCATGGGTGTCAAGGACTCATTTGAGCTGGCCTGGAGCGACTGGTCGGGCAGCGCGGCGTTTGACCGCCTTGATGACGAGGACAGCTGGGCAGCCAAGTGGGCCCGCGCCTACGTGGAGTTCGCCGCCGGCGATAAACGCGCCTACCTGACCGAGCACGGCATGACGTTCCTGCCGACCGTCGGGTGGGCCGAACGCGGCGATCTGCGCGCCACCGGTCACGGGAACTCGGTGCCCCGCTTCCACGTCACCTGGGGCACCGGCACCGGGGTCGTCGAACCGTTCGTCAACGCTGCACTGGCCGCCGCCGACCACGGGCTGGTCAGCTTTCACCACCGCCACCGCGTCGACGAGCTGGTGTTCACCGACGGCGCGGTGACCGGAGTCCGCGGCGTGGTGCTCGCGCCCGACGATGCTCCCCGTGGCGCGCCGTCCAACCGGGACGTGGTCGGCGAGTTCGAACTGAGCGCCCAGGCCGTCATCATTGCCTCCGGCGGGATCGGCGCCAATCACGACATCGTGCGCCGCTACTGGCCGGAACGGATGGGCACACCGCCGCGGTCGATGATCACCGGCGTGCCCGCCCACGTCGACGGCCGCATGCTCGACATCGCGGCCGACGCCGGCGTGCGGCTGGTTAACCGGGACCGGATGTGGCACTACACCGAAGGCATCCAAAACTGGAACCCGATCTGGCCCCTTCACGCGATCCGGATCCTGCCGGGTCCCTCATCGATGTGGTTCGACGCGGTCGGGCGACGTCTGCCCGAGCCGTACCTGCCGGGCTATGACACCCTCGGCACTCTGCGCTACCTGCGCACCGACCCCGTCATCGCCGGCTACGACCACTCCTGGTTCATCCTCACCCAAAAGATCATCGAGAAAGAATTCGCGCTGTCCGGTTCCGAGCAGAACCCCGACATCACCAGCAAAAGCCGTCGAGCGTTTTTGCGCGAGCGGGTGCTGAGCCGCTCGGCCCCCGGCCCGGTCGAGGCCTTCAAACGCCACGGTGCCGACTTCGTTGTCGCAGACGATCTGGAATCGCTGGTGGCGAAGATGAACACGCTGACCGATCAGCCGCTGCTGGATCCCGTCACCATCAGAGGTCAGATCCAGGCTCGGGACCTGCAAATGGCCAACCCGTTCGCCAAAGACGCCCAAGTCCAAGGCATCCGCAATGCCCGACGCTATCTCGGCGACCGGATCGGGCGCGTCGCGGCACCACATCGCATCCTCGACCCCGCCGCTGGCCCACTCATCGGTGTCAAACTGCACATCCTGACCCGAAAGACGTTGGGCGGCATCCAGACCGACCTGTCGTCGCGCGCCTTCGGAAACGACGGCCAGCCCATCGCCGGCCTCTACGCGGTCGGTGAAGCCGCCGGATTCGGCGGTGGCGGTGTCCATGGCTACAACGCCCTTGAAGGCACCTTCCTTGGCGGCTGCATCTTCTCCGGACGCGCTGCCGGACGCGCCGCCGCGGAAGCCCTTTAACGACAAGGCGGCCGGGCCGGCCGTTAGCCAGCCCGTATCCTTTGATACAAGGACGTCAAGGTGATTCGGGATGAAGGGTACGAGTGGTCGAGGAAAGGCGCGGCGGCACCGGCGAACCGCGGCCGGGGCGAGCGCCGCGGTCCCAAGCACCGACATCGAGCCCGGGACGCGCGCGCCGAGCGCAGCCCCAGCACCCACCCAACGATGATGGCAGCGCAGTCCCGCAGATCCCGGCTGATATCGAGGCAAAGCAACTGGCGCCCGAGATCCGGCGCGAGCTCAGCACTTTGGACCGGGCCACCGCCGACGCGATCGCCCGCCACCTGGTCGCCGCAGGCGAGCTGATCGACGACGATCCAGAAGCCGCGTTGAGTCACGCGCGGGCCGCGCGCGCCCGCTCTGGGCGTATCGCCGCCGTCCGGGAAGCCGTCGGGATCGCGGCCTATCAGTGTGGTGACTGGGCGCAGGCGCTCGCCGAACTGCGCGCGGCGCGCCGGATGGGCAGCAAGTCCCCGTTGCTTCCGCTGATTATCGACTGCGAACGCGGCCTCGGCCGGCCCGAAAGGGCGCTTGAGCTGGCGCGCGGGCCTGAGGCGGCGCAGCTGAGCGGCGACGAAGCCGACGAGGTGCGCATCGTCGCCGCAGGCGCCCGCGCCGACCTCGGTCAGCTCGAACAAGCCCTGAAAGTGTTGTCCACACCGCAGCTGGACCCGGCGCGCACCGGAACGACTGCGGCAAGGCTGTTCTACGCGTATGCGGAGACACTGCTGGCGCTTCACCGTGGCGAGGAGGCGTTGCAGTGGTTCCTGCGCGCCGCGGCCGCCGACATCGACGGGGTCACCGATGCCGAAGACCGAGTCAGTGAGCTCGGCTGACGTGGGAACGCTTGCGCAACAGTATGATTGCTTGCTGCTCGATCTGGACGGAACGGTGTTCCGCGGCCATGCGTTGACCGAGGGCGCCGCGGAGTCGTTGGATAAGGTCCCCGGTCGCAAGCTCTTCGTGACGAACAATGCCTCGCGAAGCGCCGACGAAGTCGCCGGGCACCTGTGCGACATCGGTCTCACGGCGACGGCCGACGATGTCGTCACCAGCGCGCAAAGCGCCGCCCACCTGCTGGCCACTCAACTGCCGCCCGAGTCGCGGGTGCTGGTCGTCGGCACCGATTCGCTTGCCGACGAAATCACCGCCGTCGGACTGCGGCCGGTACGCCTGGCGCACGACAAACCGCACGCCGTGGTCCAGGGTCACTCCACCGAAACCGGCTGGATAAACCTTGCCGAAGCGGCGTTGGCCATTCGGGCCGGAGCGCTGTGGGTGGCCGCCAACGTCGATGCCACCCTGCCCACCGAACGTGGCCTGTTGCCCGGCAACGGCTCCATGGTGGCCGCACTGAAAACGGCGACCGACGCAGAGCCCCAGGTTGCCGGCAAGCCTGCACCGACCTTGATGACAGATGCGTTGGCACGGGGTGACTTTCGCGCGCCGCTAGTCGTCGGTGACCGGTTGGACACCGATATCGCCGGGGCCAACGCCGCCGACCTGCCCAGCCTGATGGTTCTGACCGGCGTCAGCTCCGCCCGCGACGCGGTGCACGCCGTACGTGCACAACGCGCGACCTACATCGGCTACGACCTGCGTGCGCTGCACCTGGAAGCGGATCTGCTTGCGGTGGCGCCGCAATCGGCGTGGCACGTCGAGACCGGGGACATGTCGGTGACGGTCAGCACGGGAGGCGACGACGAAGCGAGCGACGGCCTGTCGATCGTTCGCGCCGTCGCCAATGCCATCTGGGTGAGCAAATGCGACCCACGAGCCGTCACCGTCGAGGGCGGCGACGAGACCGCACGCGATGCCCTGCAACGGTGGTCCCTGGTGTGAATCCGATAGCGTGGACAAGGTCATGAATCGCGCCGGCGACGATGCAGTGGGGGCACCACCCAGCCGCGCAGCGGCGAGGGGGACGAAGCGATGAGGAGGAGCGGCGCCATTAATATCGATCCTGATGAGATCCGTGCTCGGATCGACGCCATGCTCGCCGAGCTACCCGATCCTGCCGACGTCGAGAACGTGCCCGCGGAAGCCGATCTCGAAGAGCTGGCGCGCCGTCTGTCCGAAGCACACGACATGCTGGTGCAGGCGCTGGAGTCGGCGGAGAAGGGCTGAATGCGCCGTGACGCGGCGTACTCGTGTTGACGCCGAGCTGGTCCGGCGCGGGCTGGCACGGTCTCGCCAGCAGGCCGCGGAGTTAATCGGTGCCGGCAAGGTCAGCATTGACGGCATGCCGGCGGTCAAACCGGGCACTGCCGTCGCGGCCACCGCGGCGCTGAGCGTCGCCGGCGACACCGAGCGAGGTTGGGTGTCTCGGGGGGCGCACAAGCTGATCGGTGCGCTCGATACGTTTGGTATCAGCGTTGCGGGTCGGCGCTGTCTGGATGCCGGTGCGTCGACGGGTGGATTCACCGAAGTCTTGCTGGATCGCGGCGCACGCGAAGTGGTCGCCGTTGATGTGGGCTACGGCCAGCTGGCCTGGTCGCTGCGGTCGGATCCGCGGGTGATCGTCATCGAGCGGACCAATGCGCGGCAACTGACACCGGCTGTGATCGGTGACCCGGTCGAGGCCGTGGTCGCTGACTTGTCGTTCATCTCGCTGACCACGGTGTTGCCCGCGCTGACTAGATGCGCAGCGCACAACGCGGATATCGTTCCCATGGTGAAGCCGCAGTTCGAGGTGGGCAAAGGTCAGGTGGGCGCCGGTGGGGTGGTGCACGATCCTGAGCTCCGGGCAACCTCGGTGCTTGCCGTCGCACGTTGCGCCAAGGAGCTGGGATGGCACACCCTCGGGGTCGCCGCCAGCCCGCTACCCGGTCCATCGGGCAACGTCGAATACTTCCTGTGGCTGCGCGCCGAGACAGATCGGGGTTTTTCGGCTGATGAATTGGAATCCGCGGTTCGTGCGGCTGTTGAAGCCGGTCCGGTGACGATGCGGGCGGGTTTGGCCCGCGGAGGAGCCGGACAATCAGAAGCGAGTCGCAATGACGAGTGATCGCACCGTCTTGCTCGTGGTCCACACCGGTCGCGAGGAGGCCACCGAGACCGCCCGTCGGGTGGAGAAAGTGCTGGACGACAACGGTATTGGCCTTCGCGTGTTGACCGCCGAGGCGGTCGATCGAGGTTCGTTGCATCTGACCCCCGACGACATGCGCGCGTTGGGTGTCGACATCCAGCTCGCCGACGCCGACCCGGACGCTGCCGACGGATGCGAGGTGGTGCTGGGCCTCGGCGGCGACGGCACCGTTTTGCGCGCCGCGGAGCTCGCTCGCAATGCCGACATTCCGGTGCTGGGTGTCAACCTGGGCCGGATCGGTTTTTTGGCCGAGGCCGAGGCCGACGCCATCGACACCGTGCTCGAGCATGTCGTGGCCCGCAGCTACCGCATCGAAGACCGGTTGACGCTCGACATCGCGGTGCGGGTGAGAGGCGAGGTCATCAGTCGCGGATGGGCGCTGAATGACGCCAGCCTGGAAAAAGGGCCGCGGCTGGGTGTGCTCGGGGTGGTCCTCGAGGTCGATGGCCGGCCGGTATCGACATTCGGCTGCGACGGGGTGTTGGTGTCGACACCCACCGGTTCCACGGCCTACGCATTCTCCGCAGGCGGGCCGGTGCTGTGGCCGGATCTGGAGGCACTTCTGTTGGTGCCCAACAACGCTCACGCCCTGTTCGCCCGGCCGATGGTGACCAGCCCGGACGCCGTCATCGCTATCGAGGTCGAGGCCGACGAGCACGACGCTGTGGTGTTCTGCGACGGCCGACGAGAGATGCTGGTACCGGCCGGTGGCCGGTTGGAGGTACGGCGTTGCGAGGTATCGGTGAAATGGGCCCGGCTGGATAGCGCGCCGTTCACCGACCGTCTGGTGCGTAAGTTCCGCTTGCCGGTCACCGGCTGGCGTGGACGGTAACGGTGCTGAATGAGATTCGCATCGAGGCGCTGGGCGCCATCAGCGTTGCCACGGCCGCGTTCGACCGGGGTCTGACGGTACTGACCGGGGAGACCGGCACCGGTAAAACGATGGTGGTCACCGGGCTGCACCTGCTGGGTGGGGCGCGCGCCGACGCCAACCGGGTGCGCTCCGGTGCTGAGCGGGCCGTCGTCGAAGGGCGCTTCAGCACTGCCGATCTCGACCAGAAAGCTGCTGCCCAGATCGACGAGATGCTGGACGCTTCGGGAGCTGAGCGCGATGAGGACGGCAGCATCATCGCGTTGCGCTCGGTCAGCCGCGACGGTCCCTCGCGGGCCTATCTCGGCGGGCGCAGCGTGCCCGCCAAATCGCTGAGCGGTTTCACCACCGAGCTGCTCACCTTGCACGGACAAAACGACCAGCTGCGGCTCATGCGGCCTGACGAACAACGCGGTGCGCTCGACCGGTTCGCGGCCGTTGGCGCCCGGCTGCAGCGCTATCGCAAACTGCGCGACGCGTGGCAGTCGGCGCGGCGTGACCTCGTCGACCGAAGCAACCGGGCCCGGGAATTGGCCCAGGAAGCCGACCGGCTGAAATTCGCGCTGCACGAGATCGACACCGTCGACCCCGCACCCGGTGAGGATGACGCGCTGATCGACGACATTCGTCGACTCTCCGAATTGGACGCCCTGCGCGAGGCCGCGGCCAGCGCGCGTGCCGCGTTGTCCGGCGCGGAGGATGAGGCCGCCGCCGAAGTGATGGGTCAACCCGTCTCGGCGGCCGACGGTTTGGCACACGCGAAGACGGCGCTGGAATCGACCGACGACGCCACGCTACGAGGGTTGGCGGATCAGCTCGGCGAGGCGCTCACGGTGGTTGGCGATGCAGCACGTGAACTCGGCGCCTACCTGAACGAACTACCGGCCGACGCCAGCACTTTGGACACCAAGCTTGCCCGGCAAGCCGAACTACGCACGCTCACCCGCAAATACGCGGCAGACATCGACGGTGTGCTGCGGTGGGCCCGCGAATCGCGAGATCAGCTGGCTCACTTGGATGTCTCCGAGGAGGCACTGGCCGGCCTGCAACGTCGGGTCGATGACCTCGCGACCGAATTAGCTTCCGCTGCAATCGAACTCAGCAAGGCGCGTAGCCAAGCGGCTAAGCGACTGGCCAAGGAAGTCACCGGCGAACTATCCGGCTTGGCGATGTCCGATGCCGAATTCACCATCACCGTGACGACCATGCCGGCCGCTCTCGACGACCCCGCGGCGCTGACGCTGCTCTCGGGCGCTCGGGCCCATGCCGGTGCGGACGGTGTCGACCAGGTCGAGTTCGGCTTCGCCGCGCATCGCGGCATGGTGGTGCTGCCGCTGTCGAAGAGCGCGTCCGGCGGCGAGCTGTCGCGGGTGATGCTGGCCCTGGAAGTGGTGCTGGCGGCATCGATGGCCGGTACCACGATGGTCTTCGACGAGGTCGACGCCGGCGTGGGCGGGCGGGCAGCGGTGCAGATCGGGCGGCGACTGGCCCGGCTGGCCCGCAACCGCCAAGTCATTGTGGTGACGCATCTACCGCAGGTCGCGGCCTACGCCGACGTGCACCTCATGGTCGACAGCACCGGACGCGACGGCGCCAGCGGAGTGCGACGCCTCGACGGGGACGACCGGGTTGCCGAGTTGGCCAGGATGCTGGCCGGGCTCGGTGAGTCCGATACGGCGCGGGCTCATGCGCGCGAACTGCTCGAGGCCGCCGACTGTGACCGAATTGCGACCTCGTGACGATGTCCAAACGTGTGACAGGTGTGACACGATATAACTTCTGAGGCTGCTGTTACGGCGCGCCTCCCCGGTCGGTCTCGGGTTCACCGACAGAATCGCCTCCATGAGCGTGACGACCACAATCTCAGGACTGCTATCCCGTAATACCTCGCGCCCCGGTGTCATCGGCACCGCTCGGGTCGACCGCGACATCGACCGACTGCTGCGACGGGTGTGCCCCGGCGACATCGTGGTCCTCGATGTGCTGGACCTGGACCGGATCACCGCCGATGCCCTCGTGGACGCCGAGATCGCGGCCGTCGTCAACGCATCCACTTCGGTGTCGGGTCGGTATCCCAACCTGGGTCCGGAGGTGCTGGTGGCCAACGGCGTCACCCTGATCGACGAAACCGGGCCCGAGGTTTTCAAGAAGGTCAAAGACGGCGCGAAAGTCCGGCTCTACAACGGCGGGTTGTACTCAGGTGACCGCCGGCTGATCCGGGGCACCGAGCGCACCGACCAAGAGATCGCCGGCCTGATGCAAGAGGCCAAGACCGGATTGGTCGCCCACCTGGAGGCCTTCGCGGGCAACACCATTGAGTTCATCCGAAGCGAGAGCCCGCTGTTGATCGACGGGATCGGCATCCCCGACGTCGACGTCGAATTGCGCCGCCGTCACGTCGTGGTGGTCGCCGACGAGGACCACGCCGCCGAGGACCTCAAGCGGCTCAAACCCTTCATCAAGGAGTACCAGCCGGTCCTCATCGGAGTCGGCACCGGCGCCGAGGTCTTACGGAAAGCGGGGTATCGCCCGCAACTGATCGTCGGCGATCCCAGCGAACTGAGCACCGAAGTCCTCAAGTGCGGCGCTCAGGTGGTTTTGCCCGCAGACGCCGACGGCCACGCGCCGGGCTTGGAGCGCATCCAGGACCTTGGCGTCGGCGCAATGACGTTCCCCGCCGCGGGTTCGGCCACGGACTTGGCGCTGCTACTGGCCGACCACCACGGGGCCGCACTGCTGGTGACCGCCGGCCACAGCGCCAACATCGAGACGTTTTTCGACCGGGCGCGTCAGCACAGCAACCCCTCGACCTTCCTCACCAGGCTGCGGGTAGGGGAGAAGGTAGTGGATGCCAAGGCCGTTGCCACCTTGTACCACAATCGAATCTCCGGCGGCGCGATCGCATTGCTCATTTTGACGATGCTGATCACGGTCATCGTTGCACTGTGGGTGTCCCGCACCGACACCATGGTGCTGCACTGGGCCGTCGAGTACTGGAACCATGTCACGCTCTGGGTGCAGCACTGGGTCCACTAGGACAGGCACGGATGTGATATCGCTACGCCAGCACGCCATTTCGCTGGCCGCTGTCTTCCTGGCGCTGGCGGTCGGAGTCGTGCTGGGCTCGGGCTTCCTGTCGAACACCCTGGCGTCCGGATTGCGTGACGAATCGCGAAATCTGCACGGCCAGATCAACGCACTCAACGACCAGAAGAACGCGCTGAACCAAAAGCTGAATTCCGCAGATGCTTTCGACGCGCAAATGGCAGGCCGGATGGTGCATGACGCATTGAACGGCAAGTCGGTGGTCATCTTCCGCGCCCCCGATGCAAAGAATGACGACGTCGATGCGGTCTCGAAGATCATCGGCCAATCCGGTGGAGTTGTCACCGGCACGCTGTCGTTGACCCAGGAGTTCGTCGATGCCAACTCGGCGGAGAAGCTGCGTTCGGTGGTCAACTCGTCGATCCTGCCGGCCGGCGCTCAGCTGAGCACAAAACTCGTCGACCAAGGCTCCCAGGCCGGCGACCTGCTGGGTATCGCGCTGCTGATCAACCGGGATCCCGCCGTCGCGACCGTCGACGACACGCAGCGCGATACCGTGCTGGCCGCGCTGCGCGACACCGGTTTTGTCGGCTATGGCAACCAGCACATCGGCGCGGCGAACGCCGCTGCGGTCATCACCGGCGGTGGGCTCGGCGACGACGCCGGCAATCAGGGCGTCAGCGTGGCCCGATTCGCCGCTGCGCTGGCGCCGCACGGCTCGGGTGTGCTGCTTGCCGGACGCGACGGCTCGTCCGGCGGAACGGCGGCCGTCGCGGTGGCCCGCGCCGATGCCGCGGTGACCTCGGCGATCAGCACCGTCGACGACGTGAACACCGAGTCCGGACGTATCACCGCGGTCTTGGGCATGGCCGACTTGGTCAACGGCGGCCGCACCGGTCAGTACGGCACCGGTCACGCCGCCACCGGCCTCACCGTCGCGCAATAGCCGCCCCGCCGGGCGTGTCAACAACGGCACAGCGGCGCGGATGTTAGGGTGGGTTTCCGTGGGTCGGCAGGCCCAATGAGCGCTGGATAACAGCTAAAAGCCTAGCCCTGCGCCGTCTTCACGGAGGTCGCCATTTTGCGCAAGCATCCGCAGACCACCACCAAGCACCTCTTCGTCAGCGGTGGCGTCGTTTCGTCGCTGGGCAAGGGACTGACCGCCAGCAGCCTGGGGCAGTTGCTGACAGCGCGCGGGCTGCAGGTGACGATGCAGAAACTCGACCCCTACCTCAACGTCGACCCCGGCACCATGAACCCGTTTCAGCACGGCGAGGTCTTCGTCACCGAGGACGGCGCCGAGACCGACCTCGATGTCGGTCACTACGAGCGTTTCCTGGACCGCGACTTGTCCGGCTCGGCAAATGTCACCACCGGACAGGTGTATTCGACGGTAATCGCCAAAGAGCGCCGCGGCGAGTACCTCGGTGACACCGTCCAGGTGATCCCCCACATCACCGACGAGATCAAGAGTCGCATCCTGGCGATGGCCAAGCCGGACGCCGACGGGAACCGCCCGGATGTCGTCATCACCGAAATTGGCGGGACCGTGGGCGATATCGAGTCGCAGCCCTTTCTCGAGGCGGCACGGCAGGTTCGTCATGATCTCGGCCGGGAGAACGTCTTCTTCCTGCACGTGTCGCTGATCCCGTATCTGGCGCCGTCGGGCGAATTGAAAACCAAGCCGACCCAGCACTCGGTGGCGGCGCTGCGCAGCATCGGTATCACTCCGGATGCGTTGATCCTGCGCTGCGACCGTGATGTTCCCGAGTCGCTCAAGGAGAAGATCGCGCTGATGTGTGACGTCGACATCGACGGCGTCATCTCTACCCCTGACGCGCCGTCGATCTATGACATTCCCAAGGTGCTGCACCGCGAAGAGCTTGACGCCTATGTGGTGCGCCGGCTCAACCTGCCGTTCCGCGACGTCGACTGGACAGAGTGGGACGATTTGCTGCGCCGGGTGCACGATCCCCAGGAGACGGTACGAATCGCATTGGTGGGCAAGTACATCGACCTCTCGGATGCGTACCTGTCGGTCGCCGAAGCGCTGCGGGCGGCCGGGTTCAAGCACCGGGCAAAGGTGGAGATCCGCTGGGTCGGTTCCGACGACTGCGAGACGGCAAGCGGTGCGTCTGCGTTGCTCGACGACGTCCACGGCGTGCTGATCCCCGGCGGGTTCGGCATCCGCGGTATCGAGGGGAAGATCGGGGCCATCCGGTATGCACGGTCCAGGGGTCTGCCGGTGTTGGGGTTGTGTCTTGGCCTACAGTGCATCGTCATCGAGGCGGCCCGCTCGGTCGGCTTGGAGCGGGCCAACTCGGCGGAATTCGATCCGGCCACACCCGACCCCGTCATCTCCACCATGGCCGATCAGCAGGAGATCGTCGCCGGCGAGGCGGATCTCGGTGGCACCATGCGGCTGGGATCCTATCCGGCGGTGCTTGAGCCGGGTTCCATTGTGGCCCAGGCATATCAGTCGACGCAGGTGTCCGAGCGTCATCGGCATCGTTACGAGGTCAACAACGCCTATCGGGACCGGATCGCGGAAAGCGGCCTGAGATTCTCCGGGACGTCTCCCGACGGCCACCTGGTGGAGTTCGTCGAATACCCACCGGAGATGCATCCCTACGTCGTCGGCACCCAGGCGCATCCAGAGTTGAAGAGCCGGCCCACCCGTCCGCACCCGTTGTTTGTCGGTTTCGTCGGGGCGGCCATCGACTACAAGGCAGCCGAGCGATTGCCGGTCGAGATTCCCGAGCAGCCTTCGAACGGAATTGAACAACACGACGGGGTCGACGTGTCCGAGCCCGAGCCCGTTGCCCGTGGCTGAGCACATCTTCGAGACGATATCGTCCGAAACTTTGCATACCGGAAAGATTTTCGCCCTGCGCAAGGACAATGTCCGGATGCCCGGCGGGAAGATCGTGACGCGGGAGATCGTCGAGCACTTCGGCGCGGTCGCTATCGTCGCGATGGACGACGAAGGCCGCATTCCGATGGTCTACCAGTATCGCCATCCCTTCGGTCGACGGCTGTGGGAGTTGCCTGCCGGACTGCTCGACATCAACGGCGAAGCCCCGTACCTGACCGCCGCCCGAGAACTCCGCGAGGAGGCCGGCCTGCAGGCACAGACTTGGCGGGTGCTGGTCGATCTGGATTCCACACCCGGATTCAGCGACGAATCGGTGCGGGTCTATCTGGCAACCGGTTTGACGCAGGTAGACCGACCCGAGGCGCACGACGAAGAAGCCGACATGACCTTGCAGTGGTATTCGATCGACGAGGCGGTCCGTCGGGTGTTCAGCGGCGAGATCGTCAACGCCCTTGCGGTCGGAGGGATTTTGGCGGCATATACCGTGGCGAAAGGCTTCACGCAGCCGCGGCCGGTGGACACGCCGTGGGTGGACAAGTCGAAGAACTTCGCCGCGCGACAGGCGGCCCGGTGACGATGCGGGCGATGGGATCCGGCCCGGTGACCACGCTTTCGGCGCCGCGCCCGGTGACGATGCGGGCCGGGACGGCCCGAGGAGGAGGCGCGCAGTTGGCCCTGGAGACCCAGCTGCAGGGCTACCTCGATCATCTGACGATCGAACGGGGCGTGGCGGCCAACACCTTGAGCTCCTATCGCCGCGACCTCCGCCGCTACTTCGAGCACCTCACATCGCGGGACATCGACGACTTGGCCAAGGTCAGCGAGGACGATGTCAGCGAATTCCTGGTGGCCCTGCGGCGCGGCGATCCGGATTCCGGAGTGTCGCCGCTGTCTGCGGTGTCGGCGGCGCGGACGTTGATCGCGGTGCGCGGCTTGCACCGGTTCGCCGCAGCCGAAGGCCTGGCCGAATTCGACGTCGCGCAGGCCGTCAAACCACCGACACCGGGGCGGCGGCTGCCCAAGAGCCTGAGCCTCGACCAGGTGCTCGCGCTGCTGGCCGGCGCCGGAGGCGACAGCCCGTCCGACGGCCCGTTGACGTTGCGAAACCGCGCGCTGCTCGAACTGCTCTACTCCACCGGTGCACGCATCTCGGAAGCGGTCGGACTCGATATCGACGACATCGACACGCACGCGCGGTCCGTGCTGCTGCGTGGCAAAGGCGGCAAACAGCGTTTGGTCCCGATCGGACGGCCCGCGGTGCAAGCACTGGACGCCTACTCGGTGCGCGGACGCTCGGAGTTGGCGCGTCGTGGCCGCGGGACGCCGGCCATCTTTCTCAACGTGCGCGGTGGCCGGTTGTCGCGGCAAAGCGCCTGGCAGGTTCTGCAGGACGCCGCCGAGCGCGCCGACATCACCTCCGGGGTGTCCCCTCATACGCTGCGGCATTCGTTTGCGACGCACCTGCTGGACGGCGGGGCCGATGTCCGTGTGGTTCAGGAGTTGCTCGGACACGCCTCGGTGACGACGACGCAGATCTACACCATGGTCACCGTGCACGCACTGCGCGAAGTCTGGGCCGAGGCCCATCCGCGTGCGCACTGAGCGCCTCGGCCGTGGCGATTAGGCGCCCAGATACTCCGATTCCAGCACCAGATCCGAGATCAAGCTCTGATACTCCAGGTGCGTCTTGTGCTCGGTGGTGTTGAACAGCTTGCCCTGCTGTTGACGCATGTATTCGCGGTACTTCGGCGCGCCAGGCACCTTGACGTTGTCGGCGACCACGATCGAGCCGGTATGCAGCCAGCCCCGGTCGACGATGCTGTGCAGGTCCGAGAGATAGGCGTCCTTGTCGTGGTCGAGAAACACGAAGTCAAGTGCACCGGCGGCAAAGCCATGCTCGCTGGCCAGCGCATCCAGCGTGTGCCCGCCGTCGCCAACGGTGCCGACCACACACATGACCCGGTCGGCGACGCCGGCATGCGCCCAGATCTGGCGGGCGTTGACGGCGTTGGCTTCGGCCAGCTCGACGGAGTGCACCTTGGCGGCAGGCGCGGCCCGGGCGATGCGCAGCGCGCCGTAGCCGCAGTAGGTGCCCAGCTCGAGCGCCAGTTTCGGGTCGGCGCGCCGGACCGCGGCATCGAGCAGCGCGCCCTTCTCGTCGCCGACATTGATCAGCATCGACTCCTCGTAGGCGAACCGGTCGATGGTTGCCAAGACGTCGTCGACGTCGCCCGCGCGAGCCTGCTTCAGCACGTATTCGACCGCGGCGGCTTCCCGCCCGTCGCCGATCTGGCCCGTCGTGGTGATGTTGCGGGCCCAGTCGCCATCCGTCATACCGACGAGCGCAACAGGGGAATGCGCTGTTTCCGACTCATGATCGTCACACTAGCCCCGCGACGATGCGGACCGGGGTCGGCCGAGTCGGCCGATGTAAACGAGCCGCGCCAAATTGGCTGGTTACGTTGTTGCGGGTCTCCCGGCGCGGGCGCGTATACCCATTAGACTCTCCTGCGATGTCCGTGATTTCCCGAACGCCGCGCATGCCGGGTCGGTCTGCGCGGAGCCGCGGCGCTCGTGACTGACGACGCCGACAGCGGCACCGGAGTCGGCCTGACCGGGCGGCCACCGCGGGCGATCCCCGAACCCAAGCCGCGCACGTCGCACGGGCCGGCCAAAGTCGTCGCGATGTGCAACCAGAAAGGTGGTGTCGGCAAAACCACGTCGACGATCAATCTGGGCGCAGCACTCGCCGAATACGGCCGCCGCGTGCTGCTCGTCGACCTGGATCCGCAGGGAGCCCTGTCCGCCGGCCTGGGTGTGCCGCACTACGAGCTGACGCACACCATCCACAACTTGCTGATTGAGCCGCGGGTATCAGTCGACGACGTGCTGATGAACACCCGCGTCAAGCACATGGACCTGGTGCCCAGCAATATCGATTTGTCGGCCGCGGAGATCCAGCTGGTCAATGAGGTGGGCCGCGAGCAGACGCTGGCCCGTGCACTGCATCCGGTACTGGACCGCTACGACTACGTGCTGATCGACTGCCAGCCGTCGCTCGGACTGCTCACTGTCAACGGTCTGGCCGTCTCCGACGGGGTCATCATCCCGACCGAATGCGAGTATTTCTCGCTGCGCGGTCTGGCGCTGCTCACCGATACCGTCGAGAAGGTGCGAGATCGGCTCAACCCGAAGCTGGACATCAGCGGCATCTTGATCACCCGCTACGACCCGAGAACCGTAAACTCCCGCGAGGTCATGGCCCGTGTTCTGGAGCGCTTCGGCGACTTGGTGTTCGACACCGTCATTACCCGTACTGTCCGTTTCCCGGAGACCAGCGTCGCCGGTGAACCGATCACCACGTGGGCACCGCGATCAGGCGGCGCGGCCGCCTACCGCTCGTTGGCCCGCGAGGTGATCGACCGGTTCGGCGCGTGAACGGCGGAGTGACCTGCGAGGCATCGTCCCAGAGCGGCTTCCAGGTCAGGCTGACCAACTTTGAGGGACCGTTCGACCTCCTGCTTCAGCTGATCTTCGCCCACCGGCTCGACGTCACCGAGGTGGCGTTGCATCAGGTCACCGATGAATTCATCGCCTACACCCGCGCGATCGGTCCCGAGCTGGAGCTCGACGAGACCACCGCGTTCCTGGTCGTCGCCGCGACCCTGCTCGATCTCAAGACGGCCCGCCTGCTGCCGTCGGGGCAGGTGGATGACGATGAGGACCTGGCGTTGCTGGAGGTCCGCGACTTGCTGTTCGCCCGGCTGCTGCAGTATCGGGCGTTCAAGCATGTCGCGCAGATGTTCGCCGAGCTGGAAGCCGCTGCGCTGCGCAGCTATCCGCGCGCGGTGTCGCTGGAGGACCGGTACGAGGACCTGCTGCCGGAGGTGATGCTGGGCGTCGACGCCGAGCGATTCGCTCAGATCGCCGCGATTGCATTCACCCCGCGGCCAGTGCCGACGGTAGCCACCGAACACTTGCACGAGCTGATGGTGTCGGTGCCCGAACAGGCCGGACAGCTACTGTCGTTGCTGGAAACGCGCGGCATCGGTCAATGGGCGTCATTCTCGGAGTTGGTCGCCGACTGTCAGCTGCCGATCCAGATCGTCGGCCGGTTCCTGGCGCTGCTCGAACTCTATCGGTCACGGGCGGTAGCATTCGACCAGTCAGAACCGCTTGGTGTGCTCCAGATTTCGTGGACCGGAGAACGGCCGACCAACGAAGCCTTGCTGAGGGCGGAATCGGTGCAAGCTCAAGAACTGCGAGACCATTTATGACCGACCGCGCCGGCGACGATGCAGAGCGAAGCGATGCTGAGGAGCGGCGCACGACCCCAGCCGGCGACGATGCAGAGCGAAGCGATGCTGAGGAGCGGCGCACGACCCCAGTCGGCGACGATCCAGACGCAGCGACGGCTGAGGCGCTCGACGACGCCGGACTGGGTATCGACGTCGCGACACCGCCGGAGCTCGACGACGCCGAACTGGGCGCGGTTCTCGAAGCGTTGCTGTTGGTCGTCGACACTCCGGTGACGGTCGATTCGCTGGCCGCGGCCACCGAGCAGCCGGCTTATCGAGTCGCCGCCAAGCTGCGGTTGATGGCCGATGCGCTCACCGAACGCGACAGCGGTATCGACCTGCGGGAGGCCGGCGGCGGATGGCGGATGTACACCCGCGCGCGGTTCGCACCCTACGTCGAACGGCTGCTGCTGGACGGGTCACGCTCGAAGCTGACCCGCGCGGCGCTGGAGACGTTGGCCGTGGTGGCCTACCGCCAGCCGGTGACGCGGGCGCGGGTCAGCGCCGTCCGCGGAGTGAACGTCGACGCCGTCATGCGAACGTTGCTGGCACGTGGGCTGATCACCGAAGCCGGCACTGACGCCGACACCGGCGCGGTGACATTCGCGAGCACCGAGCTGTTCTTGGAACGGCTTGGGCTGTCGTCGCTGGCCGACTTGCCTGATATCGCGCCGCTGCTTCCCGATGTCGACATGATCGACGATCTGACCGAATCATTGGACGCTGAGCCACGTTTCGTCAAGCTCTCCGGCGGCCCGGTGTCTGGCGACCAGCCATTTTCGTTCGACGTGGACCAGGACTGATGACAGAAACCGGCGAGCCCCGTGGAATTCGCCTGCAGAAAGTCTTGTCGCAGGCCGGGATTGCGTCCCGGCGGCTCGCCGAGAAGATGATCATCGATGGCCGTGTCGAGGTGGACGGGCAGCTGGTGACCGAGCTGGGCACCAGGGTCGATCCCGACGTGTCGGTGATCCGCGTCGACGGCGCACGGGTGATCCTGGACGACACGCTGGTGTATCTGGCGCTCAACAAGCCCCGCGGTATGCAATCGACTATGGCGGACGACCGTGGTCGGCCGTGCATCGGCGACCTGGTGGAGCATCGAGTGCGCGGCAACCAGAAGCTCTTTCACGTCGGACGGCTGGACGCCGACACCGAGGGGCTGATCCTGTTGACCAATGACGGCGAGCTGGCGCATCGCCTCATGCATCCCTCCTACGAGGTGCCCAAGACGTATCTGGCGACAGTGGCCGGCGCGGTACCGCGCGGGCTTGGCAAAAAATTGCGGGCCGGAATCGCATTGGACGACGGGCCCGCTGTGGTGGACGATTTCGCAGTGGTGGACGCCATTCCCGGTAAGACCCTGGTCCGGGTCACCCTGCACGAAGGACGCAAACGCATTGTGCGCCGGCTGTTCTCGGCGGCCGGATTCCCGGTGCAGGCATTGGTCCGTACCGACATCGGCACGGTGTCGCTGGGGGACCAGCGTCCGGGCAGCATCCGGGCCCTGCGCGGCAACGAGATCGGGGACCTCTACAAAGCGGTTGGCCTGTGAAAGAAGTCGTCGTCGCCATCGACGGCCCGGCGGGCACCGGAAAGTCCTCGGTATCAAGGGGATTAGCGCACGCGTTGCGGGCCCGCTACCTGGACACCGGCGCGATGTACCGCATCGTCACGCTCGCCGTGCTGCGGGCCGGGATCGACCCGGCCGATCAGGCGGCCGTCGGAGCCGCCTCGTCGACCGTCAACTTGTCAGTGGGCTTCGACCCCGACGAAGATCGCTCATACCTTGACGGAGAGGACGTCTCGTCGCAGATCCGCGGTGACGAGGTCACTCAGGCGGTGTCAGCGGTGTCGTCGGTTCCCGCCGTACGGACCCGGCTTGTCGGACTGCAACGCACGCTGGCTGACGGCCCCGGCAGCGTGGTGGTGGAAGGCCGCGATATCGGGACCGTCGTCCTGCCCGACGCCGACGTCAAGATCTTCCTGACCGCGTCGCCGGAAACCCGGGCGCGGCGCCGCAATGATCAGAATGTCGCCGCTGGGTTGCCCGACGACTATGACGGTGTGTTGGTCGATGTGCGCCGCCGCGATCATCTGGACTCGACGCGAGCAGTATCGCCGCTGCGCGCCGCTTCGGATGCGCTGATTGTCGACACCAGCGCGATGACCGAATCCGAGGTGATCGCTCACCTGCTGCAGCTGGTGAAGCAACGAAGCGAGGCAGTTGGGTGAGTCAAGACGGCACCTGGGTCGACGAAAGCGATTGGGAATCAGCGCAATTCGCTGAGGCTCTGGAAGACGAGGCTGCGGGACCGCCGCCGGTGGTGGCGGTGGTGGGCCGGCCGAACGTCGGCAAGTCGACGCTGGTCAACCGGATCCTCGGCCGGCGCGAGGCGGTGGTGCAGGATGTGCCCGGCGTGACCCGCGACCGGGTCTCCTACGACGCCCTGTGGACCGGACGCCGGTTCACTGTGCAGGACACCGGGGGATGGGAGCCCGACGCCAAAGGTTTGCAGCAGCTCGTGGCCGAGCAGGCCGCGGTGGCGATGCGCACCGCCGACGCGGTGATCCTGGTGGTCGACGCGGTGGTAGGTGCGACCGGCGGTGACGAGGCGGCCGCACGTATCCTGCGTCGTTCTGGAAAGCCAGTCTTCCTGGCCGCCAACAAAGTTGACAGCGAGAAAAATGAATCTGACGCGGCTGCCCTGTGGTCGCTGGGGCTCGGTGAGCCGTACGCGATCAGCGCAATGCACGGTCGCGGCGTGGGCGATCTGCTCGACGCGGTCGTTGGTGCTTTGCCAGAGGTGGCGGAGTCGACGTCGACCGAGGGTGGTCCGCGGCGGGTGGCGCTGGTGGGCAAGCCGAATGTCGGAAAGAGCTCACTGCTGAACCGGTTGGCCGGCGACCAGCGCTCGGTGGTGCACGAAGTCGCGGGCACCACGGTCGACCCGGTGGATTCGCTGATCGAGATGGACGGCAAGGTCTGGCGTTTCGTCGACACCGCTGGACTGCGCCGCAAGGTCGGCCAGGCCAGCGGGCACGAGTATTACGCGTCCGTGCGCACACACGGCGCGATTGACGCCGCCGAAGTCGTGATCGTGCTGATCGACGGTTCGCAACCGCTCACCGAACAGGACCAGAGGGTGCTGTCGATGGTGATCGAGGCCGGGCGCGCGCTGGTGCTGGCGTTCAACAAGTGGGACCTGGTCGACGAGGAGCGTCGCTATCAGCTGGACAACGAGATCGACCGCGAACTCGTGCAGGTCCGGTGGGCCCAGCGGGTGAACATTTCGGCGTTGACGGGCCGGGCCGTGCAGAAGCTGGTGCCGGCCTTGGAGAGTGCACTGGCGTCGTGGGATACCCGGATCGGCACCGGTCGGCTCAACACCTGGATCAAGGAAGTGGTGGCCGCCACACCGCCGCCGGTGCGCGGCGGCCGGCAGCCGCGGATTCTATTCGCCACTCAGGCCACCGCCCGCCCGCCGACGTTCGTGCTGTTCACCACCGGCTTCCTGGAGGCGGGCTATCGACGGTTCCTGGAGCGACGGCTGCGCGAGACCTTCGGCTTCGAGGGCAGCCCGGTCCGGATCAACGTGCGGGAGCGTGAGAAGCGGAAACCCAGGTCCCGCTGAGTCCGGCGCCGCGTGCAGTGGGAAAACTCATATTTCTACCGAAATCGCGCCGGATAGGCTCGTTTCAGTGGCCTTTTCACACGCGTTGTTGATCCTGCTCGCCGGCTTGGGCGCGGGCGCGATCAATGGCGTTGTCGGGTCAGGCACCTTGGTCACGTTCCCGACACTTGTCGCGATGGGTTATCCGCCAGTGACGTCGACCATGTCCAACGCTGTGGGCCTGGTGGCGGGAAACGTCTCGAGTACCTGGGGCTACCGGCGTGAGCTGCAAGGTCAGTGGGACCGGCTGCGCTGGCAGATTCCCGCGTCGGTTTTCGGCGCCGTCGCTGGTGCGTGGCTGCTGCTGCATTTGCCGGAGAAAACGTTTACCGCGATAGTGCCGGTGCTGCTGATCGCGGCCCTGATCATGGTGGTCATCGGTCCGTGGATCCAAAGGTGGGCGCAGGACCGGGCTGATAAGGCGGGCCGCTCTCCCGGAGACATATCAGCGGGCCGGATGGCTGTCTTGGTATCGGGCACCTTCGCGGTCGGGGTCTACGGTGGCTATTTCACCGCGGCGCAGGGCATTCTGCTGGTCGGCGTGATGGGCGCGCTGCTACCCGAATCCATGCAGCGGATGAATGCGGCGAAGAACCTGCTGACACTGCTGGTGAATGTTGTTGCGGCGCTTGCCTATACATTTGTGGCATTCCACCGGATAAGTTGGCCGGTGGCAGGCCTTATCGCGGCTGGCTCGCTGGTCGGCGGCTGGTTGGGTACGCGCTACGGCCGTCGACTGTCGCCGAATGCGCTACGCGCCGCGATTGTCGTCGTCGGTCTCATCGGGCTCTACCGGCTGCTGAGCGTCTAGCGGTCAGCCTTGTTGGACGATGTTCCCATCGCCGGACTTGTCGATGCTCGGCGAACCGGTGTGGTAGGTGATCTGGTTGTTGAAGCCGGAGACTTCGATGGTGTCGACGGCGTCCACGGTGACTTTGTTCTGGACGCCGGACAGCTCGAGGCCCTTGCAGTGGCCGGTGATCACGACTGTGTTGGAAATGCCGCTGACGCTGACAATGCTGTCGTTGCAGGCGATGGTGTGGCTTTCCTTGATGCCCGCGACGCTGAGGTTGCCACCCGCCGGCGCAGTGGCCACTGGACTGGGCGACGTCGAAGGTCCAGGGGCGGGTGGTTGAGCCTCGCTGGGAGAGGGGGCCGCGGCAGCACTGCTGGAGATGCTGGGCATCGGCGAGAGAGTCACCAAGCCGCCGCGCGAATGTCGGTCCGCGTTGTACGAGATGAGCGAGACCACGCCAATTACCACGAACGGCGCTAGGAGCCACCAGAACCGCGTGCGCGAAGGCGATCTCGTCGAGCTCCCTGGGAACGGGCCGCCGTAACTACCCGGTAGCGGTGGCCGCAATGCCGGCGGGCCGGGGGGGTACGGGTAGCCGTTGGGCGTCGGGGCACTTCCCAGTTCGGACGCACGCGCCGTCTCGGACAGTGGGCGCTCGAGTTCGCGGATTCGCGCTTCCGGGTCGTCCTCCCGCTTCATCCACAGATGCTCCCACACGGGGATCTCGCTTCGGTAGTTTCGGCATCGTGCCCGAGTTGACGAACCGCCAGATCGTGCTGCGCCGCCGCCCTACCGGCCTGGTCTTGCCCGGTGACACCGAGCTGGTCAACGCGCCCGCGCCCGAGCCTGCCGAGGGTGAGGCGCTGGTCCGCACCACGTTTGTGGGCCTTGACGCCGCGGTGCGGACCTGGCTAAACGATCAGCCGGGTTACCTGCCGCCGGTGCAGCTGGGCGAGGTGATCAGGGCGGCCGGGATCGGCGAGGTGGTGTCCTCGCGCTGTGACGCCTACGCCATCGGCGACGTCATCACCACCCTGACCGGCTTCCAGGAGTACGTGATCGTTCGCGACGACGTGTTCAGCACGCCCATTCCCGGCGAGAGCGATCAACTGGCCATCATGTCCGTGTACGGACCGACCGGCGCGACGGCCTATATCGGGATGACCGACTTCGGTCGGCCCCAGGCCGGGGACACGGTGGTGGTTTCGGCCGCCGCGGGCGCCACCGGATCGGTGGCCGGGCAGATCGCCAAGATCGCCGGCGCCCGGGTGGTGGGCATCGCGGGCGGGCCTGAGAAGTGCCGGGCGGTGGTCGAGGACTTCGGTTTCGACGCCTGCATCGACTACAAAAACGACGACCTGGAGGCCGCGCTCAAAGAGCACTGCCCCAAACGAGTCAACGTCTACTTCGACAACGTCGGCGGGCCGATCCTCAACGCAGTCCTGGGCCGGCTGGCGATGAACGCACGCGTCGTACTGTGCGGCGTCATCTCCAGCTATCTGACCGGCGAGCACCCCGGGCCGGCCAATTACGTGAATCTGCTGTCGAAAACCGCGACCATGCAGGGATTCAATGCACTCGATCAATGGGGCCGCTTCGAGGAAGCCTTCGCTTCGCTGCGTCAGTGGGAGCACGAGGGACGAATCAAGGCCCGCCAGACCATCTTTGAGGGCATCGAGTCCTGCGTTGACGCCCTCAACGGGCTGTTCACCGGGGCCAACATCGGCAAGATGCTAGTCAAGCTCAGCGAACCCACACCGGCCTGAGGGGTCGCTGCGCGTCTTGGGTTGGGGTGGGCGTCGCCGTCTCCTGTAGGCTTTCCACCTGCTGCCGGTGATTGCGTCGGCGGCACCGGGCTGTGGCGCAGTTTGGTAGCGCACTTGACTGGGGGTCAAGTGGTCGCAGGTTCAAATCCTGTCAGCCCGACCATGTCAGCCCGACCAGACTTGACGGAGGTCAGAGCCATTTCGGCGGACCTCACTATCACCCAAGTCGGTACCGGCCGGGGGGTGTGTACAGCAACCGGTACGGCAAGCCGGTACGGCAAGCCGCGCAGCGAATGGCGGTGTCATAACCCGAGCCTGCCAGCGCGGCCGTCAACTGCGGATCTGGCGGTGTCGTCGCTGGTGTGGCCGTACACGTCGCCGGTGATCGCGATGGAGCTGTGCCCGAGCAGATCGGCGGCCGCCTTGATATGCACGCCGGCCTCAAGCCAGCCCACAGCCGCCGAGTGTCGCAGGGTGTGGGCGCCGACACCCTTGACGCCGGCCGCTTCGGCTGCGACCTCCACGACGCGCAGCAGGTTCCGCGGGTCGACCGGGGCGCCGAACTCGGGGGTGTGCAAACCTCGACCATCGATCATCGGGACGAGCCTGCGGCTCAGTAGTTGTTGCAGGTAGCGAAGGTCTGTTGGAGAACTCCAATGTACGGCTGGCTATCGGGATCGCTCACCATCTCGTGGGCCATTTGCTTCCGTTGACTGGGCGACCCGGCGAGGAACTGACGCAAACCGGACTGCGCCTCCGGCGAGGAGTTGAAAACCGCGGCAATTGTCGGGTCTTGCGCGTTCAATGCTGCCAGGGCCTGTGTGTAAGTGCAGGTTGTGTTGACGGCCGGACCCAGATCGGGATCTGCGGACGCGACCCCGGCCCCGGCAGTCAACGACAAACTCAGACCACCGACCGCCACAGCAAGTCTGGTCAACGACAGTTTGGTCATGCGTGGACTCCTTCCCTGACCGCGCCTACTCTAATGCAAATGTCCAGGTCAAGTAGGGGGTATACAAATCTCAGCAAACGACCATCCGGACGAGTCTGCGGCTTGGGCGAGTTTTCGCCAACTGGATCTTGGGCTTCACATGTGAAGCCGTACGTCGGATTTCGAGCACTCGAATCCGTAACAACACAAGCGATCTCGCGATCTCGCGAGCTCAAACATCAAACATCAAACATCAAACATCACGGGATAAATGATGACACCTAAAACACGGGCGGGCTCGTCATATACACGCGGCTGCCGTTAAAACGCCTGCAAAACAGATGCTCTTGATCACTGAAGATTTAGTGCAGTTGCGAGACGAAGGCCAGCGCCGAGAAGGGCATTGAGGCGATCAAGACACACGCACCCGGTGCGACGGTGGTCGACCAAACCGGCTAGCCCGGTTGACTTTCGGCCAGCTCGCTGCGTTCGTCGAGCAGTGGGTCAACCTGACGACTCGACAGCTCGCCACCAAGCTCGCGGATTGACCAGCGTACTGCGCCCAAGAAGCGCAGTTCGGAGTCGATGGTGTCAAGATCGCGCATGGCGCCGAAGCCTAATAATGGCGCCGGTGTGCGCAAGTCACTGCGAACAGTCGCGGGTGTCCGTTGAATGGCGCGGTCCCGTTTCGTCGCTCTACGGAGACCCCGCGGGCCTAGAACGACGCTGGATCGGGCAGTACGGCGCCGGGCGAGTACGGCACCGCAGGAGTCTGCCTCGGCAACGCTGTGTGCGGGTGGCCGGGAGACAGGGGGCGTGTACTGGAACCGCTGCCAGGAAACAAGGAATTCAACAGAGGACCGAGCTTGTCGAAGATCGTCCCGACAGGGGCGGGAATGGGCACGGGATCGTCGACAAGGAAAGGTTGCTGCGGAGCAGCCCCAGCGATCCCGGTGCCAAACCCAATTGCGCCAATTGCGGCCAGCGCGAGCGCCATACCCAGCGTCGCTCGGGTCAGTGGTCCGCGAGCATTCAAATTCGTAAACATGTTCTGGGACAAGGGGATAACTCCTCAAACTCCGCTCAAGCACCGAGTGCTTCAGACACTCAAGTCACTCCGGTAACAATGCTGGTCAAGAAGCACAATTGAAACACGACACGATCACAGATCGAACTCTATAGATTTGCTTACTAACCTTGGAGTTTGCTTACTCTATGGCGTTATCGAGCCAGCGGGGACTTTGCTTGATCTGCCATTATGCCGTCCACCCGGTGCCCTGGACACGGTGCACGGGCTCCCGTCGGGCGGGTGCACCGACTTAAGTAACTGAGCGAGAGTTCCCATCGGACAGGGTCTATCGCCGCGACGACCGCGGGATCGTCGGGTTCCCGTCCCTCGGGCCGCAGGGCTTGGCGTTCTTCGTCATCCACACCAGTGTTGGACGTGAGGCCCTGTCGTGCGGTTCCCGGCTTGGTTATCTCCATCGGGGGTTGGGGCCGGAACACCGATCAGGTGGGTAAGACGGGTTCAAGGCGCTAAACAGTCACCTGTTCATACCGCTGCACGGGACCGCTCTGCCATTCAGTATCTTCTCAGTGTTGCAGTTCGATGACCCGCTGCCGCTCGAGCCGCCGCCGGTTCCGGACTACATCACCCACCTGTGGCTGGCGCCGGACTCCTCGAGGCGGGTGCTTATCTGGACCCAGTCGGATGGCTGGCGTAACTTCTTCCCCTATGACCGATTTCGGCCCGCCACCCAAACGGATGACGGGGATTATCGGGTTGCGGGTACAGCTAGGACAGCCTGCCTGTCAACCGCACGTACCGCGGGCAGTAGATCAGTGGCCGTACAGCAACCGGTACCGCAACCCGGCCTATTTCGGGGGGTATGCGGGCGTTCACCTGTGTTCACGAAACGGTTTGACCTGCGGTAACTGGTCACCCACACACACGTGCGAACAGGCTTCGTTTGACTGAGGGTCAAGTGGTCGCAGGTTCAAAGCCTGTCAGCCCGACTGAGAAACCGCAGGTCAACGCGGCTTGTAAGCATCGGAACTGCTACCCAATGCGGTTTGTAGCGCAACAGGTAGCGCGACGGATCACCGAGCCCGAGGGGTGAACCCAATGACCAATGACGCGGGGGCGCGTGCGGCGCTGGTCCTGCTGATCGCTGATCTACAGGGCGCAATCGACAGCGCCACCGCATCCGGTGGCGATGTGTTTCTCTACCCGTCAACCGGTCCAGGGCACAATCTGGGCTCCCTGGCGCAGGCCCGCGCGCTACTTGCCGCGCTGGTGGACTACCACGCCGAACTCCGCCGCCACGACCAACAATGACTGATCCGCTCAACGCGCTGCGGCGCTCAAGTGGAAAAAGTAGCAGCGGCCTGAAGCCCGAGCGCGCTGCTCCATCCGTCCACAGCGCCGCGCGCCGCCGCGTCGGTAGTGTGGCCGTAAATGTCGCCCGTGATGCTAATGGAGCTGTGCCCCAGCAGGTCAGCCACGGCCTTGATGTGCACGCCGCTTTCCAGCCAGCCACGGCGACCGAGTGCCGCAGCGTATGCACGGCGACACCCCCGACGCCGGCCGTCTCGGCGGCTACCTCAACGACGCGCAGCAGGTTCCGCGTCACTTCCCCGCTGAAAAAAAGGGCTGACACCGAGCAGCCCATCACCCTGTACCCGGGGTTGTGGACTGGGCGGCCGGTTCGGGCCGGCGTGGACGACGGACGCCAACACGGCCGGCACATTCGCCCGACTAGCTGGACCACCCGCAGTCGTCTACGTGCATCGCGCCGAACCGGACGAGTTGCTGCTGTACGCCCACGTCGGCCCCGAGGGTGCATGACCGGCTACATGGCCGGGATGACGGTGTAGATCAGCCTCAGAAGTTCACGAACTCGCGGAGTGCGCTAGTGATGCGGCCTACTTCTGCGCGTTGGTCGATCGGAATGGGACCGGCTGGAATGTTAACTGCGCCATCACTGAAGATGACTTTGATGGGTTCGGCCGGATCAAACACAGTCGGGTTGCTTTCGACCGCGTAGAAGGCCCCGTATCGAAGCCCGATGACGTCAGCAAGCGGCCTGACCCATACGGACCAGCTTGACGGGGTGAGCTCCTTCTGGCGCTCCTCACGTTCGTCATATTCAGCCTTCTTGTACTTGATTAGGACATGGCCGACAGAGCGTTCGGTGACAACCCAGCAGCTCCACGCCGTTGTCGATCCCGTGGTGTTCATCGACGACCATGCCGCTGCCCTAAGCGATTTGTCGATGATGGAATTCACAGCGACGACGACCGCCTTCGGCGCCGATGTGCCCTGGAAAGACGCAAGTGCTTGGATCTCGCGCCACCGCGTTTCGTCAAGTTCCATGACTGGAAGCCTGCCAGATCCTCCGGCAGAACTGACGTACTTATCGTGCATGGATCAGGCCGCCCCCGAGAGAGACAGGGCGGCCCGAGTAACTATTCAGACGTGGACTAGGTCGAAGTGGTTCCCGTACGCCTAGTTACGGCCCGGCAGCAGTCGGGTTGCGAGGACAGCTAGGTCAGCGTGCCAGTTATACCGGGATAACGAGGGCAGTAGACCTCGATCACAGCGTCGATATAGGCGATCTCGTCGGCTCTGGTCATCGAAGCATTGTTCGCCATGCCCTTCTCGACGGCCTGCTCAGCATCGTGCCCAGCGGCGAGAAATGCACAGGTGTCATGGGCGCCGAAAACGGCTCTAGGCACGTCGGTAACCCCTATCCCGGCGCGCGCGAGGTCGGCGAGAAACTGTTCGTCCAGCGCCGGCGTGGAAGGCCGCGACGGCTCCAAGGTTTGAACGGTCGGATCAGCGGCGGCCGGTGCAGCCGCCCACACGGCCCACACTGCCGCCAGGAGGACCACGGGCCTATTCATCGTGCATCTCGCGGAAGAGTGCGCGCAGGTGCTCACCGCACACCGGATACACGGTGTCGTCGCCGACGTGTATCGCGTACAACGCAGGCGTCGGGCACCTGCGCCGCAGCCCTTCACATCGCGTGCCAGGATATGCGTCGGTGATCAGGGACGCGGCTGGCTGGTTCACGGCCGCCTACCGTCGCTGTCGCGGGCAATCAGCGCGAGAACCGGTGCGGTACCGGCGTTCTCGCGCTGGTCGACGACTTCGAAAACAGCTACCAGCCCCAGGACTTCCGGCGTGGTCAGCTCGGCCAGCTTGACGCGAGCCATCAGATCGAGCAGCCTTTCGACGGCCGGCAGGGCGGACCGCGGCCAGCACGTCGTGCTCACGCGCTTGTTTCCGAATCGCAGCTATCTCGCGGAGATCCGCGACGGCGGCCTCGATAAAGTCCGCTAAGCAGTGGTGGAGCTGCGCAAGCAGCGCCTTCCCGTCTGCCTTACTAATTCGGCTCATGCGTCGGCCCGTTCCGTCTGGCGCACCCCGGCGGCAGTTCCCTGCCGTCGGGGCCACCCCGCGACCCCGGCGGCAGTTCGCGCTGCCGTCGGGGCCACCCCGCGGAATTGCGGGGGAGTCTTGGGTGGACACGTAGTCGCGAGCATTCGGGTTCGGGTACGCAGCCGATACCCAGCAGGCCGTACGGAAACCAACAGAGTCACCCGGCCTTTCGTGCGATTTGTGACCTTCTAACGCTTGCGGTCACGTGGACACGGGCCCGACCGTGACATTCGGCATCGGCATCGGCGCGCGGTCGCCGGCGGCGGTCTGGCGGTGGCGCGGACGCTGACGAAGAAAGGCGGCGCCTCAACGGCGAGTTGTCAGTGCGGCTTCGATGGTGACGAAGCGTAGCGATCAAGAAGCGCGCAAGTCACCACGAGGACAGTCCAGATGGACCCTTTGCAAGGGCGTTGGCGGCGGTGGCGCCACCGGCATGCGACTACCTGCTCAGGGGTTATCTACCCAGATCCGGCCCGTGGCGAGCTGTTCTTCCGCACGCGACAGTGCCCTTCGCTAGCCGGATCAAATCATCTCCAAACCGATGGACGCACTTGGCGGATTGCGTTCAGGAACTGCGAAGCCGAGTCAAGGTGACCGGCTCTCAGCGGAGGCGGTGCCGGTGCCACCACCACGACCAGATCGTCGTGGTGGTGGCCTGCAGCCAAATCGCGCCATGACATAACACGCCGGCACATGCAGGAGCGTTTACCGCGCGAAACTAGCCGACCGACTCCCGGAACCCGATCCCCTCCTCTCCCGCCTTCGCCGCCACATCCATCCCCACCACCGGATGCACCTGCGTCGTCAGGTACGGCGCAAACCTCGCGCCGATCCCGATCACCAGCGCCGGGTCGTCCGCCTCCAGCACGGCGAACCCGCCCTCGCCGTTGAGCGTGGCCACGAACTCCGTGATCGTCACGCCCGCTGGCGGCGACCACTTCTGATATATCTGCAACGCCCGCTTCGCGCCCTTCTCGTTCTCCGCGGCCGAACCACCCGACCGATTCGTCCACGCAAGCACGTACTTCATGACAACCTCCTCCAAACAGCAGGGACAAAGACCCCGAGATGCTCCTCGAAGACAGGTTCCACTACGAGCCGATCTGTGTGGTCGCGCAAGAGTGCGGTCCGCTGAGCGGACCGGGGTGCGCCGATTAGAACAGCCTTGACTTGACCTTTGACAGGTCGTAGGTGCAAGCAAAACGGCTTTAGAATCCAGACCGGGCCCCACCTATGCGAATTTGTAGCCTTTGCGGTGCCCTGGACACGGTGCACGGACTCCTGTCGGGCGGGTGCGGGTGACTCAAATACCGAGCGAGAGTTCCCACCGGACAAGGTCTATCGCCGCAATGACCGCGGGATCGTCGTGTCGAGGCCTTCGGCTTGCAATGAAGCCGCCGCCGCGACGGCAAGTTCCAACACCGACGTAGAAGGTTTACAGCAAGCGTTAACCAGGCTGTCGGCTGAAGTGACACACCAATCGCTTACACATAGCCAGGCTTGTCCCGTCTATCGGGGAGAGCGCCTGATAGAGGACCTCTGATCTGTGCTTTCGGCGCTAGCGTGATGCGCGGCGCCCGGTGGCGGCCACCGCCCTTTGCCAACCTGACGCGATGTTCCAGACATCTCCGAAACGCGCGATCGCGGCGGCCTCGCAGCGTCCACAGTCGCATTCTGGTGGGTGAGTGAGTAGGTCATCGACCACACGCCTAATCAGCGCCATGGTCACCGGCTCACCTGTCACCTGGGCGGCGTTGAACACGTCAACGGCCACCAGATCGTCGGCGTCGGCCATGCGCATGATGGTCAGTGTGCCAGCGCGGTTACGGCAAGCGGTGCCCTAACACCTGGCAACACGCTGTCAACTATCTTGCTGCTTCAGCAATGCGCGCTCGATGGCTACTTGCCCTTGTAGGGCTCGCAGGCGAACCCATCGCCGTCGCGGTCCAGCTTGGATTGGTACGCCGGGTCACTTGGGGCCGTGTCCTCCGCTCTGTTAGCGAAGCCAGGGTTCGCGCCAGCCCGGGTGGCCGGCGAGCAGTTTGTCGGCGCCGGGCGGGCCCCAGGTGTCGGGCTGGTAGGACTCGATCGGTGATGGCGTGTCCAGTAGGGGCTGGACGATCCGCCAGGTCTCGGCCACGGTGTCTTGCCGGGTGAATTGGCTGGAGTCGCCCTTCATCGCGTCGGAGAGCAGTCGCTCGTAGGGTTCGGGTGCTTCGCCGAGTTCGTCGGCAAAGATCAGCGACAGGTCGACGGTGCGGGTGCGGTTGGCGCCGGGCGCTTTTGCCTGAATTACCAGGTCGGTCCCTGGTTTGGGGTCGATGCGCAAAATGAGCTCGTTGGCGTCGGGTGTGTGCGCGGTGATAGGCAGTCGGGGTGGCCGCTTGAAGATGACCCGGATCTCGGTGGCGCGCACCGGCAGTGCTTTGCCGGCCCGGATGAAAAACGGCACCCCGGCCCAGCGCCAGTTGTCGATCTCCAGTCGTAGCGCCGCGAACGTCTCGGTCTGCGAGCCGGGTTGCACGCCTTTGATTGTTTGGTAGCCGTCGTATTGGCCGCGCACATAGTGGGCGGGCTCGACGGAGGGGATGGCCCGGAACACCTCGACGCGTTTGTCACGTAGTCCGTCGGCGTCGGCCACGCTGGGCGGTTCGGCGGCGAACAGCCCGATGAGCTGCAGCAGATGGTTTTGCACAACGTCGCGCAGCGCCCCGACCGCGTCGTAAAAGCTACCGCGGTCCTCGACCCCGAAGTTTTCTGCCATGGTGATCTGCACACTGGCGATCCGGTCGCGATTCCACAGTGGCTCAAAGATTGTGTTCGCGAACCGCAGGAACATGATGTCCATGGCGGGTTCTTTGCCCAGGAAGTGGTCGATGCGGAAGATCTGCCACTCGGCCAGATGCTTTCGCAGCTCGTCATTCAGGGCGCGGGCCGAGTCCAGGTCGTGGCCAAAGGGCTTTTCGACCACTACCCGGGCACCGGAGGTCAGGTTGGCTCCGGCCAGCCCGTCGACCACCAGGCCAAACAGCGACGGCGGGATCTCCAGGTAGAACACCGGGGTGTGCCGGCCCTGGATCGCTTCGCCAAGGCGCTCATAGGTTTTCGCGTCGTCATAGTTGCCCGACACCATCGACAGCCGCTTGGCGAAGCGGGTAAAGACAGCTTCCTCGAGGGTCTCGCCGCTGTCTTGGATGGCCGCGCGCGCATGAGCCTGTAGGTCCTCGTCTGACCAGGCGCGGCGGCCAACACCGACGATCGGGCAGTCCAGCAGCCGGCGACGTTCCAGCCGGTACAGCGACCGGAACGTCATCTTTTTCGCCAGATCTCCGGTGATGCCGAAGATCACCAGCACATCAGCCGGGGCGGCGGTTGAGGTGGTCATGTCGCTAATAGTAGGAACTCCCACAGTCAATGACGGTGTCGCCAGGTATCCGCCGGATAAAGAATGTGATCAATGGCGTCCGATCAGCGACCGGCTAGAGCTGGCTTGACAGGGTTCTCGTCATAAAATAACTGCTTTCCTGACAGCGGCAGGGTGCACACCTGAGGGCGGCACAACGGCTACTGCTGGCGGATCAGCCCGTCGATCATCATGTCGGCGATCTGCTCGGCGACGCTGTCGACGTCGAGCGACTTGCCCTCCAGCCGCGCCGCCGTGGCATGGAACCAGGCGGCACCGAATGCCGTGCGCACCGCGATGTCCAGGTCGAAGTCGCGGTGCAGCCACGACTGCAGGTTCGCCGCAACCACGTCCCTGACCGTGGCGAGCGTCGGCGCGATCCGGTCCGCGTAGTAGGTCTGTGCCGCCTGCGCCTCACCGAACAGGGCCACGCCGAGCAGCGGCCCGAAGTCCTCCATGACACGCAGCAGATCACGCAGGAAGGCGGCAGTGCGTTCCTTCATGGCGGTACCGGACGTGTCGAACCGTGCCGGCGGCCGACCCGATGCCGCCACGAGTGCGGCGACGGCCTCTTCGAGCGGTCCAGCAACCGCGGCCTCGTAGAGCTCTTCCTTGGATTTGAAGTGGCGGTACAGCGTTGCCTCGTTGATGCCCGCCTGAGCCGCGATGTCCCGCGTGCGCGCGCCGGCCAACCCATGCGCCATGAACACCGTGCGCGCCGATTCGGTGATCTGCTGACGCCGCTGTTCGGAGGTGAGCCTGGTCGTGGCGGCCTTGGCGGGAGTCTGTGCCACGGAGGTCAGCCTACGGCGGCGCGTGGTCGCCCGGCGTCCTCGCCGACGCTCCGCTGGACGACGGCATAGGCCGCCAGATCGAACTTCTTGAGCTCCCGACGCAGACCGGCCATGCTGCCCGGCCAGTTGAGCGAAGCTCGCCGATGGTTGTCATCGAGATAATAGCTGGAGCATCCGCCCCGGATGAATGTGGAGTTGCTCAGCAGCGCATCGCATTTCGCGACGAACGCGTCCTGCTCGCTTTGCCGGACGTCGAGGCTGCTGAGTCCGCGGGAGCGCATCTCCCGCAACGCACCGATGAGGTAATCGACCTGGGCCTCGGCCATGACGAAGCCCGACAGTGTCCCAACATTCGGCCCGAACATGATGAACGCGTTGGGGAATCCGGCGACGGAGGTGCCCATGAATGCGGTGGGGCTGCCGTTCCAGACCTCTTCCAGGCAACGACGCCCGCGGCCGACGATCCGGGAATTGATCGGATGATGCTGCAGGGTGTGGAATCCCGTCCCGAAGATCACTACGTCGGCGGCGATCTCGCGGCCCGCGGCGGTGACGACCGAGTGTTCCCGCACCGCCGCCGCGGGTTCGGTGACGAGCTCGACGTTAGGTTGTGCGAATGCCTGGTAGTAGTTGTTCGACAACCCGAGGCGCTTGCATGTCGGGGTGTAGCCGGGTGTCAGCGCCTTGCGCAGATCCTTGTCCTTGATCGATCGGCCGATGTGCCAACGACCGATCGGGCCCATAGCCCGCGCGATCTTCGGGTGGTGGGTGGCGAGCATCAAGAAGACGTCCATCGGCGCCCACAAGGCCCAGCGCATGAGAGTGGCGAGGTATGGCAGGCGGCGCAGGAGCGCCTTCTCGGCGCGGCTGATGTTCCAGTCCACCTTCGGCATCACCCACGACGGTGTCCGCTGCAGCACGGTCATATGCCCGACCTCGGGCTGGATCGCCGGCACGAACTGGACCGCCGAGGCGCCGGTGCCGAGCACGACGACGCGCTTGTTCCGTAGATCGAGATCCTCTGGCCAGGCGGACGAATGGAACATCTGACCCGAGAAGGACTCCCGTCCGGGAAGGTCAGGGATGATCGCCTCATGCAGCGGCCCTGCAGCGCTGACGAAGTAGCGCGCGCGGTAGACACCGCGGTCGGTCGTCACGATCCAGCGCTGTAGTTCCTCGTCCCAGGTCGCATTGAGCAGCTCGGTCTGCAACGCCATCTTGGGCTCGAGTCGGTATCTGCGCGCGACGTCAATCAGATAGCCCTTCACCTCGTGCGCCGGCGAGAACAGTCTGGTCCAGTCCGGGTTGGGCGCGTACGAGAACGAGTACACGTGCGAGGGGATGTCGACGGCGCAACCCGGGTAGGTGTTGTGGTGCCAGGTGCCGCCGATATCGCTCGCGCGCTCGATGATGACGAAGTCGTCGAACCCCGCCCGCATACACCCGACTGCCGCGGCGATTCCGCACACGCCTGCCCCCAGGATCAGGATCTCCACGTCTTGGGCTGTTCCTGGATTCGACATGGGCGGCTCCTCCTCGGGGCGGGTGTGCCTCACGGTAACGCAGTAAGTACTTACTGCGCAAGGAGTGTGGCCGTCGAGTTCATCGGACCCACCATCTGCAACGCGGCCGCCGACGCGGGAGGGCCGAAGCCCAGGATCATCGCAGTGGTGGCCGCGCTGGTGTCCGACGAACGCATGCCGTCGCCGCTCGGCAGTTGAGCTTCTACGAGACCATCCGTCCCAACGCGTACCCCAACCGGGCTGACGTTTGTGGGCGTCCGCCGGTGTTCAGCTCGGCCCGACCGGGTAGGAGATGTGTGTGATGAACACGCAAGAGTTGGCTCGGGAGCTTGGCCACCCCGACGCCCAGAAGCTGCTCTCCGGCTCCATGGCCCGGCTCGCCTACAAAGGACACGATGGCTTCCCACGGGTCATCCCTGTCGGGTTCTACTGGACCGGCGAACGCATCGTTGTCTCCACGGCACCGACCTCCCCGAAGGCCCGCGCGCTTTCGTTCCGCCCGGAAGTCGCATTGACGATCGACACCGGCTCCACGCCAGAAGAGGCCAAGGCCCTCTTGGTGCGTGGCCTCGCCACACTCGAAACCGTAGACGGCGTCACCGATGAGTACCTCGCGGCGGCGAGAAGGACGATGGACGAATCCCAACTAGCCGAATTCGAACGCAACGTGCGATCGGTCTACAAGCAGATGGTGCGTATCTCGATCGAGCCGAAGTGGGCGCGGTTCTATGACTTTGGCGCTGGCCGGTTACCCGATTTCCTCGCGAACCTCGTCAACGATGGTTAGCGCGCGGTAGACGGTCGGGTTGGCGGTCGCCTCACCCACAAACCCGTTTGCCTGTGCTGGCTGGTTTGCCCCGGTCGTACTGTCCGCGCGCGACCGAGCTGGTGAGTGCGCGGGGGAGATGCCCGGGTGGCAGCGCCTGATGGTGCAGCGCAGACCTGGCAGCGATCAGCGATCAGCGACCGGCAACTGGCCCGTGTGCTCCCCGATCAGATGGACGATGTGGGCGGCTCCAGTACGTGTAGGTCTTGCCGTCCCGACCGGTGATCGTGACGGTGTGGTCTCCGCGCACCCCTCGTCGGTGTCGTCCTTGAGGATCATCCATGCCTGGGTGCTGGCGTTGGTGGTCCATCGCGTTGTCCTCCGCTAGCTGCGCCGCGAGCAACGCGCTTGAGCGGTCGTTGAACAACCGGACAGGGTTACGAGTGGCGATCCCCACCCGAGTCGTCAGAGACCAGCACGTCGCCCGGTAGCGGTCGTCGTAGATGGTCAGCGTGGGGTCGCCGTCGTATGCGCCCACGTTGAACAGGCGGACGATGTAGGTGCGGTCGCCGCTATATGCGCAGTACTGCTCGTCGTCTTTGACCCAGCGAAGTATCAACGAGGTTGGGTGGTTCCTGTCGGTGGTGGTCTGGCCGGTGGTTTAGCCGAAAGCTTAGGACTGCCGAGCAGCGCTGTCTCGCTGTTGTCAGACACTGCCCGCGCCATTGCAGCGACGTGGCCATTTGGCACTTCACTTGCCTCTGTCTCGGAGTCGCCAGGACGCCCCAGGCTGGGGCGCGTAAAGGACTGCGTCGCACCAGCAGCGTCAGGCGATCGAACGCATGGCCTGACAAGAGATCTGGCTCCGGGCGCCACCGGCCGAACGGTGAGCCCATACCTGACGCCTTCACCTCGACGGTGTGGCCCGGTTGGCGGGCGGGTGCGGGGGTTCCGGCGCCCCGACGGCAGCCTCCCGTCTGCCGGCAGGTCAGCGGAATTCGCTGGCCAGCAGGATCTGTGCGCGGTCGTTCTTGATGCCCGCGTCGAGCGCGTCCAGCAGTGGCTTCCTCGCCTTGAGCTTGGTGTGCCGGTGCGCCACCAGGTTCAGCTCGAGCATCTCCTTGGCGACCTCTTTGCTCGTGTCGGCCAGCGCGTCGACACTGACCACCCGGTCCAAGAAGCCGGCGGCGACGGCGGCGCTGGGCCCGAACATCTCCGCGTTCAGGACCGCCCTGGTGAACGCCGACGGGGTGAGTCGGGCGCGGGCCAACTCGATGCCGACTTGGTGCATGGTCATCCCGATGGCGGTCTCGTTGAGCCCGATCTTGAAGTCGCCGTCGACCCCGAGCCTGTAGTCGGTCGACAGCAGGATGAACGCGCCGTTCGCGATCGCGTGACCCGAACATGCGGCGATGACCGGGTGCGGGTGGGAGAGCAACCGACGCGAGAAGCTGGACCCAGCGGTCACCAGATCCGCGGCGGCCTCCGGTCCCGACCTCATCACCCGCAGGTCGTAACCCGCGGAGAACACACCGGGTTGGCCGGTGAGGATGACCACGGCACCCAGGGCCGCGGCCTGGTCGAGCGCGGCGTTCAGCGCGGCGAACGTCTCGATCGAGAGTTCGTTGACCTTGCCGCTGTTCAGGGTCAACCGCGCGATTCCGTCCGAGATTTCTACGTCGACTGGTGTGTTCATGACGCCTCCGCGATGGGTTGGTCGTGGTCGGCTGCCTTATAGCAGCCCTTGTAGCCGGCCACGGATGATCTCCTCCGCCCCGGCCATGATCCGGTCCAGCAGCTCCTGCACGGTCGGAATGTCGTCGATCAGGCTGGCCACCAGACCACATGACCAGGCACCGGCGTCCATTTCGCCGTCGCGCATCACCTTCGGGTAGACGCCGGCCACCTCGGTGATGATGTCCTCGAACACCAGCTTGTCGCCGAGGGTTCGCTCCTTCTCCAACAGCCGCTCGACCCCATCGTTGGTCAACACCCGCTCGGTATTGCGCAGCGAGCGCATGATCAGCCTCGTGTCGTACTCCGTGGCAGCCAGGATCGCCTGCTTCACGTTGTCGTGGACAGGCGCCTCCTGGGTGGCGATGAACCGCGTCCCCATATTGATCCCCTCGGCGCCCATCGCCAGCGCCGCCACCAGCGCGCGGGCATCACCCATCCCGCCCGAGGCGATGTACGGGATCTTCAACGCGTTGCCGGCCAGCGGCAGCAGGATCATGTTGGGGATGTCGTCCTCGCCGGGGTGCCCGGCGCACTCGAAACCGTCGACGCTGACTGCGTCGCAGCCGATCTCCTGCGCCTTGAGCGCGTGCCGGACCGAGGTGCATTTGTGGATGACCGCGATATCTGCGTCCTTGAGGGTCTGCAGATGCTGCTTGGGGTTGTTACCGGCGGTCTCGACGATCTTGACGCCGCCGTTGATGATCGCCTCGATGAACCCCGGGTAGTCCGGCGGCGTGACCGACGGCAGGAATGTGAGGTTGACCCCGAATGGCTTGTCGGTCATGTCCCGACAGCGGGCGATCTCCTTGGCCAGGTTCTCGCCCGAGCGCTGGGTCAGTCCGGTGATGATGCCGAGTCCGCCCGCGTTCGAGACGGCGGCGGCCATCTCGGCGAAGCCGACCCAGTGCATGCCGCCCTGCATCACCGGCCGCTCGATGCCGAACAGTCGGGTCATCGCTGTTTCCATGTCGGGTCTGTCTTTCTAGTCAGTTCCAGCGCACGACCATGCGGCCATGGCTTGGTCGAGCGTTTGGATAAAGTCGTTGCCGGGTGTTGTTGTGCTGGTGCTTAATTCGGCATATGGAGCGCCGGAGAAGTGCACAGCGATGTTCGCCGCGTGACTTTCCGCTCTTGCTGGTGTTACCGGTCAGTCGTTTGCGGCTGAGGCGTCTTCTTCGCTCGGGTCGGGAAAGAATCGACCGTGCACAAAGGCGAACTGCGTAGGGGTGGTTTGCGCGACGGAAATTATTCGGTCCCCGGGGATACCGGTTACCCGGGTGACGGCGTCGGCGATTTCACCGACAAGACGTGTGGTTTCGGACGCCGGGTGGCCCGACCGAAACAAGCTGCTGACCAAAAGCGGGCTCGCGGGCACACCGCCGGTGTAAACGCTGTCGGCGGGTAGCTCGTTGAATACGACGTTGATGTACTTGATGGGTACGTGATTGATCGCGGAATGGATTCGAATGATCTCGTTGGCCAGCTCGGACTTTTGCTCGGCACTCAGCGTCGATTCCGCGGTCGTGCAGTTATAGATGACCATGCTCGATCCTTCTATTGGGGCTCATCGCAAAGCGCTTCTGCTGTAACGCGCTTGGTGAAGTCAGCCTTTGTCGGCCGGGTGCGTGGGTCAACCGGTTCAGCGGTGAAATCCCCAGAAGGGGTGAGAAAACCAACCACGTTTGCGTGGCGCGGCCCTGAGCATGCGCTGATCCCTGGCTGAGCGCGGCGGTGCCTCCCGCCACGGGAACAAGACGAGGCCATGCGTCTTGCCAGAATCCATGCGGGACAGGCTCATTCACGATCCCGTTCCGGACGGTGTCGTGGCCGGCCTCGAGCCGCACCTTG
>NZ_DATMLH010000129.1:0-9817 GCF_035570115.1 Mycobacterium sp. | reverse complement strand
GACCAGATCTACTACGACGCCCCCGACTACGCGCACGCCTACGCGATGCGCACCGATGCATTCCCGCCGGACGGCGAGTTCCCCGGCAGCGACCCGGACATGGCGTTCCGCCAGCTGATCATGGAAGCGGGTTCCGACATCGGCATTCTGGAACCCGGCGCCTACCCGGCGCGGATCCCCGAGGCGCAGCACGCGATGGCGGCCGCCTTGAACGACTGGCAGGCCAACCACTGGCTCGACAGCCACAACAACTGGCACCAGCGGTGGCGCGGATCGATCTGCGCCGCGATCGAGGAGCCCGAAGAGTCGGCCCGCGAGATCGAGAAGTGGGCCGGGCACCCCTACATGGCGCAGATTCTGATCAAGGCCGAGCCGCGGCCCCCCTGGGGTAACCCGAAGTACGACCCGATCTGGGCCGCAGCCAGCAAACACGACATGCCGGTGAGCTGCCACCTGTCCCGCAGCCAGTTCGACGAGCTGCCGGCCCCGCCGGTGGGATACCCCAGCTACAACCACGACTTCATGGTCACCTATTCGCTGCTGGCCGCCAACCAGGTGATGAGCCTGATCTTCGACGGCGTCTTCGACCGCTTCCCGAGTTTGCGGATCGTGTTCGTCGAGCACGCATTCAGCTGGATCCTGCCGCTGATGTGGCGCATGGACGCGATCTACGAAGCCCGTAAATCCTGGGTGGAGATCAAACGCAAGCCGTCGGAATACGTCAAGGAACACATCAAGTTCACCACGCAGCCGCTGGACTACCCCGAGAACAAGACCGAGCTGACCCGCGCGCTGGAATGGATGGAGTGCGAAAAGATCCTGCTCTTTTCCTCGGATTACCCGCACTGGACCTTCGATGACCCGCGCTGGTTGGTCAAGCACCTGCCCAAATACGCCCGGGACGCGGTGATGTACAAAAACGGCATCGCGACCTATCACCTTCCGGAGACGGTTCCCGTCCTCGAGGGTCAAGTCCGGGTGCTCTGAATTGCCGGAAGACACCAAGCGGCCCGAGCCCCGTCTCGCCCAGGGCCGCGAGCATGTTGTTGCCACGGTTGACGAGATCCCGCCGGGCCAGCACAAGCTGGTCCCGATCGGACGTCACGGTGTCGGCGTCTACAACGTCAACGGCACTTTCTACGCCATCGCGAATTACTGCCCACACCAAGGTGGTCCGCTGTGCTCGGGACGTACCCGAGGACACACCATTGTGGACGAGACCGCACCCGGCGATTCGGTCATGGTGCGGGACAAGGAATACATCTATTGCCCTTGGCACCAATGGGGTTTCGAGCTTGCGACCGGCACGACCACGGTCAAACCGGAATGGAGCATCCGCACCTACCCGGTGCGAGTCATCGGCAACGACGTCCTGGTGATGGCCTGACGTAGGAGGAGAATCTGTGTCTTCTATCGAGGTGAACGGTGGCAACGTCGTCTACGAAATCCTCGGCGAGTCGGGCGATCTCATAGCCCTGACACCGGGAGGCCGGTTCAGCAAGGAAATTCCCGGTCTACGTCCCCTGGCTGAGGCATTGGCTGCCGGGGGTTATCGGGTGTTGCTCTGGGACCGACCCAATTGCGGTGCCTCCGAAGTGCAGTTTTACGGGCAGAGCGAGTCTCACATGCGTGCCGAGACGCTGAAGAAGCTGTTGAACGCCCTCGGTGTTGAGCGGTGCATCCTGGCCGGCGGCTCCGGTGGTGCAAGGGATTCCATGCTGACCACGATGCTCTACCCAGAACTCGTGGAGAAGCTCGTGGTGTGGAACATCGTCGGCGGGATCTACGGCACGTTCGTGCTCGGTTCCTTCTACATCGTCCCAAGCATTCTGGCGGTGCGCGGTACCGGAATGGACGGCGTGGTGAAGGTGCAGGAATGGCGCGACCGGATCGAGGAAAACCCGGCCAACAAACAGCGGTTCCTCGACTTCGACTCCGACGAGTTCCTCAAGGTCATGCTGCGCTGGCTCAACGCGTTCGTTTCCAAGCCTGGGCAGACGATTCCGGGTGTCGAGGACGAGATGTTCGATCGAATCCAAGTCCCCACGTTGATCATTCGTGGTGGCGAGAACGACATGGATCACCCCAAGCGGACGTCGCTGGAAGTCAGCTGTCTGATCAAGGGATCGAAGCTGATCGACCCGCCCTGGCCGGAGGATGCCTGGGAGCGCGCGTCCGAAGACCGCGCGGCGGGGCGAGTGCAGCACTTCAACATGTTTGATACCTGGGTGCAGGCGGCCCCCGCGATCCTGGAATTCCTGGGATCGTGATGTCTCACAATGCACTAGATAGTGCGAATGTGGACCTCGCAGTTCAGCGACGCCTCCAGCGCCGTATGGATCCGGCTTTCCGGAATGCGCTCGAGGTCGGCTTCGCGCAGTGTCACGTGGACGATGTCGAAGCCGTCATCGCCAGGCGTCCGGATAATTTCGCCGGTGAGTCCGAAACCGGACAACACACCGTGCGCGTCGTCATCGGTTCCCCTGCTGACGAAGGTGACCACGCCGGGCACCGGGGTGGCGACAAAAGCTTTCGTGCACAGGTCAATCGCTACTTGCTTGGCCGCGTCGACGTCATCGCAGGCGATCAACAGCTCTACCTCGCGGCGACCGGCAGGCATGGCCCCGAGATCTTTGAGGATGACGTCGCCGCCCACCTGGCCGACAAGCCCGAGGAGCACCGCCATGCCCTCCGCTAGTTGTGCAGGCGCTAGCGCATTCTCCGGGTCGACGTTGACGCGCACGACTGCAGTCCGCATGTGCGCAAGCCTAACTGCGACGTTGAGGGGCAGCTGATGGAGACCAGCGCTGCGCCTGCGATCACAATCGCCTCGTCGCCTGGTTTCACGCCCAGGCTGCTGGGCGACCAGGGCGACCAAACCCGAGAAGACATCGCCGCGTACCGGGGACTTGACGGATACCAGCCGCTCGTCGGAACTGACGAACTACTCGGTGAGGTCGAATCCGCAGGACTACTCGGACGTGGCGGTGCCGGGTTTCCGCTCGCGGTCAAGGTGCGCGCGGTGCGCGACTACATGCCCGCTGCCGGTGACACCGTCGTCGTCGCGAACGGTGAAGAGGGCGAACCCGCTTCGATCAAAGACCGCTGGTTGCTGCGGCACCGGCCGCACCTGATCCTCGACGGACTGCGGCTTGCCGCTGCGCTGGTGTCCGCGAACCGCGCCTACGTGTACGTGTCGGACCCGGAGTCTGCGCGCAGTGTAAAGACCGCGTTGACCGAGGTAGAACCAGACGCGTTGGGCGGCATCACGGTCGAGGTGTGGAACGTCGAACCGGGTTACATCGCCGGCGAGGAGACCGCCGCCATCCGCGCGATCAACGGCGGTCCGGTGAAACCGACGGACAAGCCGCCACGACCATTTCAGAGTGGTGTCGGCGAGCTCCCCACGCTGGTGAGCAATGTCGAGACCCTGGCCAATCTGCCTTACCTGCAACGCCACGGCTCAGCCGCGTTTCGCTCACTGGGCACGGCGCTTTCTACCGGCACCTTCTTGGTAACCCTCACCGGCGGCGGCCGACCGCCCGGCCTCTACGAGATCCCGCACGGTTTGCCGTTCGCCGAACTGCTTACCTTGCACGGTATTTCGCCTGAGCAGGTAAGAGGTGCGCTGTTGGGGGGCTATTTCGCCGGCTTGCTCAATCGCTCGGTGCTGGACGCCACGTTGGACCATGAGACCCTGCGCGGCCTTGGTAGTGGCCTGGGCAATGGTGCGATAGCAGTGATCACCGACGACTGCCCGGTCGCCGTCGCCGCGTCCGTGCTGGCGTACTTCGACCGTGAAAACGCCGGGCAATGCGGTTCCTGTTTCAACGGGACCGCGGCGATGGCCGCCGTCGCCACGGCACTGCGCGACGGTGTCGCCACCGACGAGGATCTGGCGAGGTTGCGCCGCTGGTCAGTGGTGCTTCGCGGGCGCGGCGCATGCGCGACGTTGGACGCCGCGACCAATATCGCCGCGAGCCTGCTAAAGAACTTCCCCGACCTGGTCCAGAGTCATCTCGACGACGGTTGCCAGACATGCCAACTCGTCGCCTTCAAAGCCGATCGTCCCTACGAGGTGGAGGCGGTGAGCCTGACATGAGAATCCGTCTCGACCGCACCGTGTGTGACGGCTTCGGCGCGTGCGCCAAGCATGCGCCGGACTACTTCTCGCTCGACGACTGGGGATACGCGTCGCTGGAAGGCAACGGCGAAGTCGCCGAAGGTGACCGCGACGACGTGCTGCGGGCGCTACTGGATTGCCCGGTGCACGCGATCACCGAGTGGGGCGAGCACCACGACGGCGAGCCGCATCCGAGGTCGGGCGGTGCCGAGGATGCCGCCGAGCACCTCAAAACCGAGGCCAACGAAGCGGAGTGGGGTTTCACGCGTTGACGCAGAACACCGGACGCCCGCTGCCCTTGGTCACCGACGATAACGAATTCTTCTGGCGCTCGGGTGCAGACGGCACGCTGCGGCTGCAGGGCTGCGCCGACTGCGATGCGCTCATCCATCCGCCGGCACCGATCTGCCGGTACTGCCGCTCGCACCGGCTAGAAGTTCGGGCGGTGTCGGGTCGCGCGACGCTGGCCGGATTCACCGTCAATCACCGGTTCAGCCTGCCCGGCTTGCCCGCACCATACGTCGTGGCCCAGGTGGCGATCGCCGAGGATCCGCGGGTCCGGTTGACCACCAACATCGTTGAGTGCGACCCCGAGCATCTGCAGCTCGGTCAGCAAGTGGAGGTCGTCTTCGAGCGGGTCGAGGACGTGTGGCTACCGCTGTTCCGGCCTGTCGAAGACGCCGAGCTCGCTGAGCTGCCAATCGACGAAATCGCACCGGAGCGTTTCGGTGAATATGTCCGACCGATGCTCACACCGGAGAAGTTCGAAGACAAGGTGGCCCTCACCGGGATCGGCATGTCGGAGATCGGGCGTCGGTTGATGGTGCCGCCGCTGTCGCTGACGGTGGCCGCGTGCGAGGCGGCGGTCGCCGATGCCGGCTTGACACTCGACGACATCGACGGCCTGTCGACCTACCCCGGCGGGGGCAACCTCGGCGGGTTCGGCGAAGGCGGAGTGACCGCGCTGGAGGCCGCGCTGGGCATCCGACCGACGTGGCACAACGGCGGGATCGAAACCTTCGGCCCGGGCGGGTCTGTCATCGCGGCGATGCTGGCCATCGCCGGCGGGCTGGCCCGTCACGTGCTGTGCTTCCGGACGCTGTGGGAAGCCACCTTCAACGAGCAGATGAAACAGGGCAAGATCGTTCCGTCCATGGGCCGCCGAGCCGACTGGCTGATGCCGTTCGGCGCCACATCGGCGGCGCACACGTTGGCGCAGAACGCGCAGCGCCATTTCCATCGCTACGGGACGACGAAAGAGACGCTGGGCTGGATCGCCTTGAACCAGCGCGCCAATGCCGAACTCAACCCGTCGGCGGTCTACCGGTCTCCGATGACGATGGACGACTACCTGAACGCGCGGCCCATCACCACGCCGTTCGGGCTCTACGACTGCGACGTACCCTGCGACGGGGCAATCGCCGTCATCGTCTCGGCCGTCGATGTCGCCCGCGACATGGCCAAACCGCCGGTGCTGGTCGAGGCGGTGGGCACACAGATCACCGAGCGGATCGACTGGGACCAAAGCACATTGACCCACGAGCCGCAGGTCCTCGGCCAATCCGCGCATCTGTGGTCGCGCACCGCGCTGCGACCCGAGGATGTCGACGTGGCCGAGCTGTACGACGGGTTCACCATGAACTGCCTGTCCTGGATCGAAGCGCTTGGCTTCTGCCGGATCGGTGAGGCCAAGGAATTCCTGGACGGCGGCAAGAACATCGCCCGCGACGGCCAGCTGCCGCTCAACACGCATGGCGGTCAGCTGTCGCACGGCCGAACCCATGGCATGGGCCTGCTGCACGAAGCCGTCACCCAGCTGCGCGGTGAAGCCGGTCAGCGGCAGGTCGCCGATGCTCGAGTCGGCGTGGTCAGCAGCGGCGGCCTGACGCCCAGCGGCGTACTGCTGCTGCGAGCCGACACATGACCACCGCGCCCCAGCCCAGAGTCGTCATCGTCGACGGCGTGCCGATGTCGGCACTGTTCGCCGAGGCTGAAGACCCCAAGGCCGTCATCGTCGCCATTCACGGCGGAGGCACCACCTCAATCTATTTCGACTGTCCGGGCCACCCCGAATCGTCTTTTCTGCGAACGGGTGCGGCGCACGGATTCACCGTCGTGGCACTGGATCGCCCCGGCTACGGCGGCTCGGCTCCCTATCCGGAAGCGGTGGCTCGCCCCGAGCAGCGGGTGCGGCTTGCGTATGGGGCCGTCGATCGCATTCTCGGCGAACGGCCGCGCGGCGCGGGCGTGTTATTGCTGGGCCATTCCGGCGGATGCGAATTGACAATGCGGATGGCCACAGACACGCAGGCCGAACGCGGTGGCGATCTGCTGGGCATCGAACTGGCCGGCACCGGCCGGCATTACCACCCGGCGGCCCGCGAAATGCTCAAGACGGCAACCCGGGAACGCCGCCCGTCGGGCCTACGCGAATTGTTATGGCATCCAACGGAACTGTATCCTCCCGAGGTGCTCAACGGAGCGACGGTGTATCCGGGGGCTCCGCCCTACGAGGACCTCATGGTGTCCAACTGGGCCCGTCAGGACTTTCCGGCGCTTGCGCCCGCGGTGCGGGTCCCGGTGCACTTCAGCATCGCCGAACACGAGAAGGTCTGGGAGACCGACGCTTCGGCGATGACGGAGGTCGCGGCCATGTTCTCGGACGCGCCACGGTTCGTCATCCATCACCAACCCGACGCCGGGCACAACATCAGCCTCGGCCACACCGCCGCGGCCTACCACGCGACTGTTCTGGCGTTTGCGGAGGAATGCTTGTCTGCTCAAAAGCAAGGCACGCGTGAAAGTCCCGATTTGGAGGCCGGTTGATGCATGTCGGATTCATAGGGTTGGGCAGTCAGGGCGGCCCGATGGCGGAGCGCATCGTCGACGCCGGCTTCCCGACGACACTGTGGGCCCGCCGACCGGCGTCACTCGAGCCGTTCGCCGACACCGCGGCCAAGGTCGCCGGATCACCGGCGGAACTCGCGGCCAGTTGTGATCTCGTCTGCCTCTGCGTCGTCGGTGACGCCGACGTCGAGCAGGTCACCGGCGGCGAGAACGGTGTGCTGGCCGGGCTCAAGCCGGGCGGCGTGATCGCCATCCATAGCACCGTCCACCCCAAGACATGCCATGAGTTAGCGAAGAAGGCCAGTGCACAAGGTGTCTCGGTTATCGACGCACCGGTGAGCGGTGGCGCTCCGGCGGTGGCCGAACGTCGCCTGCTGGTGATGGTCGGTGGTGACGCCGACGTGGTCGAGCGCTGCCGCCCGGTGTTCGAGACCTACGCCAACCCCATCGTGCACCTGGGTGATCTGGGCTCCGGACAAACCACGAAGCTGTTGAACAACCTGCTGTTCACCGCCAACCTGGGAACGGCGGCCGCCGCCTTGGTGCTCGGAGAGGCGCTCGGGGTGTCGCCGGACCGGCTCACCGACGTCATCTCGCGCGGCAGCGGGAACAGCTTCGCGCTCAACGCTCTTGGTGGCGACACTGGCGGTTTGGACCGTCTTGCCAGCCTTGCCGGGGCGCTGCTGCAGAAGGACGTGCGCTTGGTCGCCGACCTTGCCGATGCCGCCGCCGTTCCCGGTGGGGCCGTGCTTGACATGGCCGATGCCACCCTGACCCTGATGAAACACCCACGGTGAGAATCGGATTCATCGGCGCGGGACGGATGGGACGTCCCATGGTGACCCGTCTCGTCGAGGCCGGCCACGACGTCACGGCGCTCGGCCGCTCTGCCGAGAAGCGTGCTGCCATAGCCCAACTGGGCGCCACCACCGTCGCCCACACGGCTGAGGTGAGCGCGCAGGCGGACGCGGTGATCGTCTGCCTCTTCACCGACGAACAGGTACAGCAGGTCTGCCTGGCCGACGACCTGCTCGCGACGATGCCGCCGGGCTCGGCCCTGGTGGTGCACACCACGGGAAGTCCCCGCACGGTCGAGACCATCGCCGTGCGCGCGGCAGCGCACGACGTCGACGTCGTCGACGCGCCGGTCAGCGGAGGCCCGCACAACGCCGCGGCAGGTGCGCTGACGCTGTTCGTCGGTGGCGCCGAGGATGCGGTGGCGCGGGTACGCCCGGCGTTGAGCTGCTACGGCGATCCGGTCTTGCACGTCGGCTCGCTGGGCGCGGGGCAGAAGGTGAAGCTGGTCAACAACGCACTGTTCGCGGCGCACATCGGGTTGCTGTCTGGCTCTGTCGAGCTGGCTGCCCGGCTCGGCGTGCCGGAATCGACGCTGCTCAACGCCCTTCCGCACGGCAGCGCCGCGAGTCGCGTACTGGACATCGTCGCCGCGGGCGGATCCGTCGCGTCCTTCATCGACACGGCCGGCGAATTCGTCGCCAAAGACGTTGGCGTGGTCCGGAGTATCGCCGCTGAACTGGGCAGTGACCTGGGTGTCCTCGACGACGCCATCGGCGCGGCGATGCCGGGGGTGAGATGAGGTCTTTTCCACCCGCCACGAACCGTCTACCGTTAGCGTTACAGTCAAGCATTCCGTCGTAACGGCGTGAGGCGCTGACCGGGCGCGCAGGAGGGTGCAATGACCAAGCCGAAGGTCGTCTTCGATCCGTTCTCCGAGGAGTACTTCACCAATCCGTTCGATATCTATCGACGAATGCGTGAGGACGCACCGCTGTACTACGACGAGAAAGAGGATTTCTACGCGCTGACCCGCCACGAAGACGTGGCCGGCGCGCTCAAGGACTTCGAGACCTACTCCTCGAGCCGTGGTTGCGACCTGGCGATGGTGCGCAGGGGCATATCCCCCGAGCAGAAGTCCATCATTTTCATGGACCCGCCGGAGCACCGCCACATGCGCAGCCTGCTCAACAAGGCCTTCACGCCGCGGGCCGTTCAATCGCAGCACGACACGGTCGTTGAGGTCGTCGACAAGTACCTGAGCGCGGCCGATCCCAACCGGTTCGACGTCGTGCAGGACTTCTCCGGGCCGTTCCCCGTTGAAGTCATCACCACGATGGCCGGAGTGCCGGAGGAATACCGCCAGCAGCTGCGGCACTGGATCGACACCAGCCTGTCCCGCGAACCGGGACAGATTGAGATCAGTGAGGCCGGCATGCAGGCCAACATCGACACCGCGATGTATTACTTCGGGCTGGTGCAGGAACGGCGGGAAAACCCGCGCGACGACATGCTCAGCAAGCTGATCGCCGCCGAAATCCCCGCCGAGGATGGTCAGACTCGCAAGCTCGACGATATTGAAATATGCGGTTTTGCCACGCTTCTGGGCGGGGCCGGCGCCGAGACCGTCACCAAGTTGATCGGCAGCGCGGCCGTGCTCTTCGCCCACAACCCAGACCAGTGGGAGAAGCTGAAAGAAGACCGCAGCAAGATCCCCGGCGCCGTCGAAGAGTTGTTGCGCTACGAGGGACCAGTTCAGTACAACGTCCGCTGGACCTTGAAAGAGGCGCACACCAGCGGTGGCACGATCCCCGCCGGCAAGCCGGTGTTCTTGATGAAGGCCGCGGCGAACCGCGACCCCGACGCCTTCACCGACGCGGACACGTTCGACATCGAGCGCGACCAGACCGAGGCACAGCACCTCGGTCTGGGGTACGGGATTCACAGTTGCCTGGGCGCTGCGTTGGCCCGGATGGAAAGCAGCATCGCACTGGAGAAGCTGCTCGAATTCATGCCCCGTTACGAGGTGGATTGGGACGGCTGCAAACGGGT